>DASRII010000440.1:0-8331 GCA_035650075.1 Micromonosporaceae bacterium
GTCACATCTCCACGGTGCCGTACTCCGGCGGACCGGCTAGCTCGAGGGTCTGCACCGTCACGCCCGTGGGCGTGGACATGATGCCGGTCAGCCGGAAGCTGGACGGTGTCCGCCCCTCGGCGAACAGCCGCTTGCCGGAGCCGAGCACGACCGGAAACACGATGAGCCGGACGACGTCGATCAGACCGGCGTCGAACAACGTCTGCGCGAGCGCACCGCTGCCGTGCATCTGCAGCTCCCGGCCGGGCTGGTCCTTGAGCGCGGCGACCTCGGTCACCACGTCACCGCGCAGCACGGTGCTGTTGTGCCAGTCGGCTCGGTCGAGCGTGCGGGATGCCACGTACTTCGGCAGTGAGTTGAGCCGGCTCGCCACCGGATCCTCGGGGTCGACGACCTTCGGCCAGCTCCCCGCGAAGATCTCGTACGTCCTGCGGCCGAGCACGAATGCGTCGACGTCGTCGAAGACCCTGCCCATGAACTGGCCCAGCTCCTCGTCGAAGAACGGCACCAGCCACCCGCCCTGCCGGAAGCCGCCGCTCTCGTCCTCGGTGGGACCGCCAGGCCCCTGGTAGACGCCATCGAGGGTGACGAACTCGGTCAGTGTCAGTCTCATGTGGATAAGACCTACCAGCCCGCGGGAACTCATCGGCGGACATTTTCACGGCGTGCCGTGCTCGAGGAAGACGGCGACGCCGTCCGAGTCGTTGTCGGGTAGCACGTGGTCGGCGGCGGCCCGGATGTCCGGTGGAGCGTTGCCAACTACGGCGCTGGTGCCCGCCCAGGCGAACATGGGCAGATCCGCCTTGCTGTCACCGATCGCGACCACCTGGTCGGCGGGGACGCGTGCGGCGGCGCACCACCGGCTGAGCGCGGTGCCCTTGTTCACGCCCGTTGCGGTCAACTCGACCGGTTCCAGGGTGTCGCCGTAGTCGGTGAACTCGGCGAGGTCGCCGACCGCGGCTCGCAATCGGGCCGTCGGTATCGGCTGCCGTCGACCGTCCCGAACGAAGATGTGCCACATCTCGCCGGTCAGGTACCGGTCGATCGGGGCCAGGCGCAGACCGGTGGTCGCGAGCCGTCGTGGGTAGTCCGGTTCACGTCCTGACCCGAACTCGTCGACCCAGCCGAACGTCGCGGTGGGGATGATCCGGCGAACTCTGTTGACCAGTTCGGCTGCTACGTCGGTCGGGAACGGCCAGGCGTGGTGCACCGTCGCATCCGCGAGGTTGCAGACAACCGCGCCGAGGCAGCAGATGGCGGTACCGGCAACCCGCGTGGCCGCGGCGACCGGCACTGTGTCGGCGGGTGCCCGGGCGGTAACCAGCAGGACCGTGATGCCCCGTTCGTTGCACTGCCGGATCGCCCGTACGGTTCGTGGCGATACGGTTCCGTCGGAGCGCAGTAGCGTACCGTCGAGATCGACGGCGACCACTCGTACCACGTCGTCGATCCTGCCATCGGCGTTCCACCGGGCGCGTACAGTGGCCGCCGTGGTGGATCTGGACGAGACGCTGCTCGACAACAGCGGTGTCCCGGAGTCGGTGGCTCGCACCTGCCACGCGGTCGCCGCGGCCTTTGGTCGCACATGACCGCCGGTGCCGAGACACTCGGCCCGCGGCTCGGTGCGGGGCGCGAGGCGGAGGTGTACGAATGGGGTGCGGGCGCGGTGGTCAAGCTGTACCGTCCCGGATTCGGCGGCCACCGTGCCGAAGCGGCGGCATTGACAGCGTTGGCCGACCACGGCGTCGCACCCGCGCTGATCGATGTCGTCGAACTGGACGGGCGTACCGGGTTGGTGCTCGAGCGTCTGTCCGGAGTGGACATGCTCACGATGTTGCGACGCCAGCCGTGGCGCGTACTCCGCCTCGGCCGAACGCTGGCCACGGCGCAGCTTGCCGTCCACCGCGTTCCGGCGCCCGCCGAACTACCCGACCTTCGCCGGATCCTCGCCGCTCGTATCGAGGACGCCGCCCTGCCGCCGCGGTTGCGGAGTTTCGCCTCGAGCGTTCTCGACGAGCTTCCCGACGGGAACCGCTTGTGCCACGGCGACTACCACCCGGGCAATGTGTTGGTCGCCGCCGACCGGATCGCTGTCATCGACTGGACGAACGCGGCGCGCGGTGTGGCCGAAGCCGACCACGCACGCACGTTGCTGTTGTTGTGGTGGGCCGATCCGGACTCGGATACGCCGTTGGTCTCCCGCGGTGTGATCGCGGCCGGGCGCTCGGCACTCGCTCGCCGGTACGCGCGGGTCTACCGCCGCGGTGGGCCGCAACCGGTGCGGCCGGTGAAGTCGTGGCTGACGGTTCAGATCGCGGCGCGGTTGTCCGAGGGTATCGACAACGAACGGCCGAAGCTCCTCGGCCTGCTCGACCGTGCGCTTTACTCGGGGTGATTCGCGGTACGCCGGCCGACGGCGAACGGCGATGCCACGCCGCGGTACGCCACATGCAGCACCATCCCTTGCTTCGCGTGCGGCAGGTTGTGGCAGTGGTCGAGCCAGATCCCCGGGTTGTCGGCCCGGAACGCGACCTGCCACACCTCGCCGGGTAGCACGTCGAACGTGTCCATCCACAGTGGACTGCCGGTCGTCGGGCGACCGTTGCGGGACAGCACCAACACGTGGTGGCCGTGCAGGTGCATCGGATGGCTTTCGGTACCGCGGTTGACCACCGTGATGCGTACGATGTCGTCCCTGTCGACAAGCAGTGGCGGGATGTTCGGGTAGACCTCCCCGTTGACCGTGTACGCGAAGGCCGGCACGCCGTCCAGGAACCGGATCAGCCGGTCCAGCACTAGCGTGAAGTCCTTGTCGTACCGATCGAATGGTCCCGGCGCCGGCGTGCCGTACCGGGTGATGTCCAGGTCGGAGCCGGCCGGGTGCGCGGGCATCGCACCGGATCCCAGGAGCAGCCCGTCGGATTCCCGGCCGTCCACCATCACGTGCACGGCCCCGGCCGGCATCGTGAACCCGACGTCGTAGCGGCCGCCGGCGGGCAGCCGCAGCGTGGTCTCGGCCGTCAGAACCGTCGGGCCGTTGAGGTCCCGACCGTCGATCGCGGTAACGGTGTACGGCGTACCGCCAATTGACACCCGATGCGCGCCGTTGTCGGTGTTGATCAGCCGCAGACGTACCCGCCGGCCCTCGGGTACGTCGCGGATCTCCCGCTGATCGGATCCGCCGAACAGCATCACGCCGGAGTCGAACCGGTGCACGGGCAGGCCGATGTCGGTCTCCGCCGGCCCGAGCGCGTCGGGGACAACCACGAGAGTGCCGTACAGGCCCTTGCGGACGGCTGCACTGGACATCTCGTGCGAGTGGTACCAGTAACTGCCCGCGTCCTTGGCCTCGAAGCGATAGGTGAACGTGCCGCCCGGCGGTACCGCGTCCTGCGTGACACCGGCGACACCGTCCTCGCCGGCCGGCACGTCGTACCCGTGCCAGTGCAGCGTGACCCCGATGTCCGGCAGCTCGTTGCGCAGTGTCACCTCGACCAGGTCGCCCTTGGTCACCCGCAGCTCCGGCCCCGGCACCTGGCCGTTGAACGTCCACGCGTCCACCGTCGTGCCGGACGGCAGGCTGACCGTTGCGGCGCGGGCGGTGAGCGTGAACGTCCGGGTCGGTGCGCGGCTCGGTCCGCGCAGGTCGGCGACTGATACGCCCGGTACGCCGTGGGCGGCATGGCCGCTGTGGTCGAGTCGATCGGGCAACCGACTGCCGATAGCGGCCGCGACACCCGCGGCCAGCAACGCCACCGCGGTGGTCGCCACCACGGCGACCCGCGCCGGGCGAGCCGGCAATCGCCACACCAGCAGTGCTGCGACGCCCGGACCGAAGACGGCCGCGACCGCACCGGCGGTCACCGGGTACCCGACCAGGAACTGCATCGCGATGCCCGCGACCGCGAGGTAGGCCGCGGCGATCATCACCGCCGTCGGCGGCGTGCGTCGCCCGATCAGGGCGACGCCGACCGCGCCGGAGAGCAGCGTCAGCGGGACGGTACTCACCAGCCGGTCCGGCAGGAACCACCAGCCGGCGCCGCCGAGCAGAGCGACCACGGTCGCTCGCGCGGCCGTGGCCAGCACGGCAGCGATCAGGACCGCGGTGCCGGCCGTCGCACCCCGCAGCGGCCAGGCCGCCACCCACAGGCAACCGACGACCAGCGCCAGCAGCAGGTCGAGGATCAGCAACGGGCTCATGCGGTACTCGCGGCGAGACGGCGGGCATTCATCAGGCCGACAACGGCGGCGCCCAGCACGGCCAGGCCGTTCAACGCGTGCAGCGCGACGACATACAGCGGCGTACCGGTGCGGTCGTCCGCGTTGCCACCCAACGCCATGCCGATACCGACCAGGACGTACTGCAAGATGACCAGGCCGACCGGCAGCGCGGCGAACGCGATGATCCGCCCGCCGGCCCGCGCGAGCGCCGCGACGGCGGTGTCGACGAGGGCGAGCGCCATGATGGCCAACGCCCCGGCGCGATGTGCCGTCCACGCGTCTGTCGTGGCTGGCCGGGTGAACGCGCCCACGCCGGCAAGATAGAACTGCACCAGGACGGCGGCGAGAACGAGCGCGCTGGTGACAACAAAGGCCTTACGCATGCCTACCACTCCCGATTTGATCTAGAACTTTGGCCGGGGCGACCGAGGTCGCCTTCGGTGCCCGGCGTCCGGGCATCCACCAGTTGGCCTTGCCGGACAGCTCCATCACCGCGGGGACGAGGATCATCCGGACGATGGTGGCGTCGACGAGCACGGCGACGGCCATGCCCAGACCGATCTGCTTGACCGAGACGTCGGGGCCGAGCAGAGCGGTCGCGAAGATGGCGATCATGATGGCGGCGGCGGCCGTGATGACCTTGGCGGTCCGGGCCAGCCCGCGGGTGACGGCTCCGCGGGTATCGCCGGTGCGCTCGTACTCCTCACGGATCCGCGAGATCAGGAAGACCTCGTAGTCCATCGACAAGCCGAACAGGAGTGGGAACATCATCATCGGTACCCAGGTCGTGACCGGCATGTCGGTGGGGAAACCGAGGACCGACCCGAACCATCCCCACTGCACGATCGCGACCAGCACGCCGTAGGCGGCGCCGATCGACAGCAGGTTCATTACGGCGGCCTGCAGCGCGATGGTGACCGACCGGACCAGGGCGACCAGCAGTACCAGGGACATCGCGATGACGACCGCGATCATAAGAGGCAGGCGGGAGCTGGTCTCCTCGGCGAAGTCGATCGCGCCAGCGTTCGGACCGCCGATGTACACCTTTGCGCCGCCGGATGCGTCGGGCAGCACGTCGTCGCGGAGTCTGTGCACCAGGTCCGCGGTGGCCTCGTCCTGGTATCCGGTCTCGGGAAAGGCCATGAACGTGGCGGCCCGCCCGTCCATGCTGAGCCGTGGCTCCGTGGCGTAGGCGATGCCCTCGGTGTTCCGGACCGCTTCGACGACGGGACGCAGATCGGCGTCCGTGGAGTCGACCTCGGTAGCGAAGATCAGGGGTGCGCCGAAGCCCGGGCCGAACCCCGCCGAGAGGATCTGGTGCGAGGTGTAGCTGCTCCGGTCGTGTGGCTGGACGCTGGCGTCGGGCAGGCTCAGCCGCATCGACAGCGCGGGCGCGGCTAGCACCAGCAGGGCGACGCCGGCCAGTACCGCGGCGACCAGCGGCCTGCGCTGCACCACACCGGCCCAGCGCTCGGCGGGGGTACGACGCTCGTGCGACGTGCGCCGCGGCAGGCGAAAAGAGTTGATTCGGTGGCCGGTGAAGCCCAGCAAGGCCGGTAACAGGGTCACCGCGGCGATCATCGTTACCAGTACCGTCACCGACGCGCCGACGGCCACGCCGGACATCATCTTCTGTCCCATGGCAATCAGGCCCAGCAGCGCGATCACGACGGTCGTGCCGGCGTACAGCACCGCGCGACCCGCGGTGGTGATGGCCTTTACCGTGGCGCTCTCGGGATCGTGGCCGTCCTGCAGGCTGTCCCGGTAGCGGGTCAGGATGAACAGCGCATAGTCGATGCCGACACCGAGCCCGATCAAAGCGGCGACGAGCACGGTGAAGTCCGGCGAGGGGACCACGTGCCCAACGAGCTTCATCAGGGCGATACCGCCGAGGACCGCCATCAGTCCGGTCACGATCGGCAGGCCCATCGCCACCAAGGACCCGAAGGCGATGAACAAGATCACAGCCGCGGCCAGTACGCCGACACTCTCGGCCGAACCCTGCGGGGGTGTCTCGGCCTTCTCCGCTCTGTCTCCGCCCAACCCCAGCGTCACGCCGTCACCGGAGGCGCCTTTGACCGTATCCACGAGGCGCTTGACCTCGGTCTTGTCCACATCCTCGACGGTCAGCGGAATGGTCGTACGGGCGATGCGACGATCCGCCGTCACGAGGTCCTCGTCCTGATACGGCGAGGTCACCGGTCCGGTCACGGGTGAGGCGTCCAGATCGGCGATGACCTTCTCGATCCTTTGCCGGACAACGGGGTCGTCGATCCCCTTCTCCGCTCGAATCGCGAGAGTCAGCGTGTCCCCTTGCCGCTCGGGAAAGTGCCGCTGGATCAGAAGCCGCGCCTTGGCGGAGTCGGAGTCGCCACCGGAGTAGTCGTTGTCGGAGGCAGCGCCGTAGCCGAACCCGACGAACGCCACGGCGATCACGCCGACGGTCCAGGTCAGGAGGACCAGGCGGCGGCGCCGGTAACAGAACCGGGCCAGTCGCGCCAGAGTCTCGGTTGGCATCATCGTCTCCTCGATGGGTTGGGATGCCGACCGATCATGTCTCCGAGCGCACCGCTGGTCGTCCCGCAGGAGGATGCACTTCGCGCTACCGCCAGCGCCGTAGGCGCCGGGAAAGTACCGCGTGCGCGGTAGGCGGCCGCTCCTTCGCCAGCATGAGTCGCCGGCGGCAACATGCGGCTAGGGTGCGCCCATGAGCACAGGACGGTCCGTTGCCGGGGCCGGTATCAGAGACTGGGCGATCGCCGTCTGCGTGGCCGCGACACTGCTGGTGGCCGGGCTGTCCGGAGACCACCCCGCCACAGATCTCGACCTGCTCGGCTACGTGCTGTTGGCGGCCGGCGGCCTGGTACTCGCCTGGCGCCGCCGGGCTCCGATTGCCGTCCTGGCCGTCACCGGGCTGTGCGCCGTGGGTTACCAGGCGATCGGTTTCGACGTTGCTGCCGTCGCGTACCTGTTCGCCGTTTACGCCGCTGTGCGGGCGGGACACCGCGCCATCACGATCGCGGTATCGGTGGCCATGCTGGCCACTCTCCCGCTGGCCGCGCTGGCCGCGCCGCAGGACTGGCCGGTACGCGAAGCGTTCGAGCAGGCGCGCGGCGCCCTCGAGCTGGCCTGGCTGATCGCCGCGGGCGCCGCCGGCGAAGCGCTGCGGCAGGCCGAGCGGCGGGCGGACGAAGCCGAGCGAACCCGGGAGGAGACCGCCCGGCGGCGCGCCAACGAGGAGCGGCTGCACATCGCGCGAGAGCTACACGATTCGCTCACCCATCAAATCTCGATCATCAAGGTACAGGCTGAAGTCGCTGTCCACCTGGCCCGCAAGCGGGGTGAACAGGTGCCGGCTGCCCTGCTGGCGATCCGGGAAGCCGGTCGTGAGGCGACCCGGGAACTGCGCGCAACCCTGGAAGCGCTGCGCGACGACGACAAGAACCCGCCACACGGGCTCGACCACGTCCCGGAACTGGTGGAACGGGCTCGTGCGACCGGCCTGGACGCGAAGCTGACGATCGAAGGGGAACGACCCGACGTACCGGTCGCGGTGGACCGCACCGCATACCGGATCGTTCAAGAGTCGCTCACCAACATCACGCGCCACGCCGCCGCCGCTACGGCGTCGGTCCGGATCGACTATCACCCGGACGCCCTCGCGATCCGCGTCGATGACGACGGCAGGGCCACCCCGGCCACTCCGCCGGTACCCGGCGTCGGGTTGCTCGGGATGCGCGAACGTGTCACCGCCCTCGGCGGCCGGCTGCGCGCGGAGCCGCGCGGTGAGGGTGGTTTCACCGTCGACGCTGAACTCCCGGTGGGCCCGACGTCATGATCCGGGTCCTGCTGGTCGACGACCAGCCGCTCATTCGCAGCGGATTCCGTGCGCTCCTCGACGTCGAGGACGACATCGAAGTGGTAGCCGAGGCCGCCGATGGGAACGAGGGCCTGGCGCTCATCAAGGAGCACCTGCCGGATATCGCGCTCGTCGACATCCAGATGCCCGTCATGGACGGCATCGAGACGACCCGGCGTATCGCCGAAGACCCGACCCTGGCCGGCGTGCACGTCGTGATCCTCACCAACTACGGCTTGGACGAGTACGTG
>DASRII010000441.1:0-17263 GCA_035650075.1 Micromonosporaceae bacterium
CCGGGCCCAGGACCGCGCCAGGTCGGCGGCCAGCGCAATCTGCTCCGCGGCGGCCGGTCCGGTAGCCGACGGGTAGTGGTCGATCGCCACCACGTCCACCTCACGCGCCCAGCGGGCGTGGTCGATCGGCACCCAGCCGCCGAGCGCGAAGTTCGTCGTCACCGGTACCCCGGGGGACAGCTCGCGCAGCACGTCCCGCTGCTCGATGTACGCCGCCAGCAGCTCGTCGGAGACGAACCGGCGGAAGTCCAGCACCTGCCCCGGGTTCGGCAAGTACTGGGTCGCTCGCGGCGGCAGTACCTGCGCCCAGTCCGAGTACCACTGGCTCCAGAACGCGGTCGTCCACGCGTCGTTCAGCCGGTCGAGCGACCCGTAGCGCGCCCGTAGCCAGCGCCGGAACGCCTCCGCCACATGGTCACAGTGACACCGGGTGCCGTACTCGTTGTGCACGTGCCACATCGTTAGCGCCGGGTGCCCGCCGTACCGCCCGGCCAACTCGCGGGCCATCCGCCGGCAGGCATCCCGGTACGCCGGCGCGCTGGCGCAGTACGTGTCGCGGCTGCCGTGCGTCAGCCGTACGCCGTCGGCGGTGACCGGCAGCGCGTCCGGGTGCGCCAGGGAGAACCACGGTGGCGGAGACGCGGTCGGGGTCGCGAGCACCACCCGGATACCGCCGTCGTGCAGCATGTCGAGGACCCGGTCGAGCCAGCCGAACTCGTAGCGGCCCTCGGTGGGCTCGAGCATGGCCCAGGAGAACACCCCGACGGTCACCGCGGTCACCCCGGCCAACCGCATCAGAGCGACGTCCTCCGCCCAGACCTCCTCCGGCCACTGCTCCGGGTTGTAGTCTCCGCCGAAGTAGAACAACCCACTCCTTGCTGGCAAGGGGCGCGCCGCTCCTATGGCGGCGCCTTCCCTCCGCGCCACGCGGCGGGCTCGCCCGGCGCGTCGCGTCGGTCCAGACGCCGCCACCGGCGCGCCCTTGACGTTTGTTTGGACTCCAGCCAAACTAGGCGGACGTGGGCCGTGCCGTCAACGTCTCCCGGACGCAGACCGACCTCTGGGAAGAGGCGATGGTCACCGGAAACGGCCGGCAGGGCGCGCTCTGCTATGGCTCACCGGACCGGGTGCGCATCACGCTGTCCCACGAGCGGCTGTTCCTGCCGGCGTACGACCCGCTGGATCCACCGGCCACCGCCGGGATCCTGCCCGAGCTGCGGGCGCTGCTGTCGGCCGGGCGGTACCGGGCCGCCGCCGAACGGGTGGCCTCGTTCGCCGTGGCGGAGCATCCCGGGTACGCCGGCACCCGGCCCACCGACCCGTTCGTCGGTGCCGCGACGCTCACGTTCACCCCGCGCCGGGCGGCCGACGCCAAGGAGTACCGCCGGTCCGTCGATCTGGAGACCGGCGTGGTGACGCAGCGTTGGTGGACCGCGGCGGGTGAGGCGGTCGTGGAGGTGTTCGTGTCGCGGCCCGCGGACGCCGTGGTGGTCCGCCTGCTGGGACAGCCCGACGGCATGTGGGAGCTGCGTCCTATCGACGGCACTCCCCCGCGTCCGGTAGCGTTCGACCAGCGGGCCACAGTGGACGGACTGTGGCTGGGGGCACAGTTTCCCGGAGCGCCGGGTGGGTACGAGGTAACCGTCCGGCTGGTCACCGACGGTGTGCCCACTGTGGACGGTGGCGGCGTGACGGTGGTCGGGGCCAGCACGACAGTGCTGCTGGCCCGTACGGTGGTGTCGGTCGGGGGCGCGGCGAGCCCGGATCTCGCCGCGCTCCCGGCCGACATCGACCGGCTCCTGGCCGAGCACGCGGCGGTCCACGGCGATCTGCTCGGCCGGGTGCGCCTCGACCTCGGCGGCGACCCGGCCAGGCGAGTCGCCGAGACGGAGGACCTGCTGGCTGGCCCCGTCGACGCGGCCGTTGTCGAGCGGCTCTTCGACGCCGGCCGGTACGCGATCGTCTCCAGTACCGGTGACCTGCCGCCAAACCTGCAGGGGGTCTGGAGCGGCACCTACGAACCCGCGTGGAGCGGCGACTACACGCTCGACGGCAACCTCCAGGCGGCGGTTGCCGCACTACTGCCGACGCGCACCCCGGAGCTGATGCTGCCGGTCTTCGACCTGCTCGACGGGTGGCGGGACGACTTCCGGCGCAACGCCCGCCGGCTGTACGGCGCGGACGGCATCCTGGTGCCCGTGCACGGCTCGACACACGGGCTGCACAACCACTTCGGGCCGGTCTGGTGCCTGACCTTCTGGACCGCCGGCGCCGCCTGGCTCGCCCGGCTCTACTACGACCACTGGCGCTACACCGGCGACGGGGCTTTCCTGGCCGAGCGGGCGATACCGTTCATGCGCGAGGCGGCCGCGTTCTACCGCGACTTCCTCGGCAACGCGGCTTCGTTCGTACCGTCGTACTCCCCGGAGAACACGCCCCGAAACAGCGACTCGCAGGCGGCGGTCGACGCGACGATGGACATCGCGGCAGTCGCCGACCTGCTGCGCAACCTGCTGGCGGTCGCGGCCGACGACCCGGAGGCGGCGGGGTGGCGGGCCATGCTCGACCGGCTGCCGGCCTACCGGGTGACCGCCGGCGGCGACCTGGCGGAGTGGATCCACCCGGATCTGGCGGACAACCACGCCCACCGGCACACGTCCCAGCTCTATCCACTGTGGTATGAGCCGGATCCGGCGTTCTCGGCCGATCCGGAACTGGGCAAGGCGGCCGCGCGCACGATCGAGCGCCGGCTGTCGTGGTGGAGTACCGCGGGCGACGAGATGGCGTTCGGCCTCGTGCAGCTCGGCCTCGCGGCGGCGCAGCTGGGGCTGGCCGACGCGGCGTACGAGGCGCTGACCCGGCTGGTCCGGTACTGGCGACCGAGCCTCGTTTCCACGCACAACGTCGGTGCCATCTTCAACGTGGACATCTGCGGGGGCTTGCCCGCCCTCGTCTTGGCGATGCTCGTGCGGTCGACCGGTGACCGGGTCGACC
This sequence comes from Micromonosporaceae bacterium, assembly GCA_035650075.1. Lineage (GTDB taxonomy): Bacteria > Actinomycetota > Actinomycetes > Mycobacteriales > Micromonosporaceae > DASSUC01. The sequence goes on from DASRII010000441.1 coordinate 2,995, forward strand.
TGCTCCCGGCGCTGCCCGACGCGTGGCCTACCGGCGAGATCAGCGGTGTCGCGACCCGGGCCGGCGTGCTCGTCGAACGGCTGGCCTGGACGCCCGAGGCGACCGAGGCGGACCTGGTACCGCAGCGCGACACCGAGGTGACGGTGAGCCTGCACGGCACCCGGACCACGACGAAAGGCGAACGGGTCCGGCTCGCCGTCCGCCGTTGACGTTTGTTGGGTTAGACGAAAAACTAAAGCGCATGCCGTACCGACCACCGCTGGTTCCGCACGAGACGTTTGTCGCCGACCCACCCGAGCTGCCGGTGCGGGCTCCCGGCGAGTCCGGCCTGGGCGCGCTGACCCGGGCGGACCTCGTCGCGTCCGACGGACAGGGGGTCACCCTGAAGGCGCTCACGTCCGCGGGCGAAACGCTGTCCGTGGGCATCGGCGCGGCCGGCGAGGGAATCATCCGGGTACGGCTGTCCGAGGAACCCGACGCGCGTAGCCGCTCGGCCCGCGCCCTGCCGCTCGTGCACCCGGGCAGCTTCCCCGGCACCCGGGTCGAGGTGACCGGTGGGCGGGTCCGCGTCGAAGCCGGCCCGCTCGTCGCCGAGCTGACCCTCGACCCGTGGCACCTGCGGTTCTCCGACGCCGAGGGGCGCACCCTGGTCGAGCAGAACCGCGGCGAGCAGGACATCAGCGGCCGGCTCCGCACACTTCCGTTCGGCAGGTCCACAGTGGACGGCTCGGTAGCCGCCTACCACGAGAGCTTCACCGCCCGCGGGGACGAGCGGTTCGTGGGGCTCGGCGAGAAGTTCACGCCGCTGGACAAGCGCGGCCAGCGCGCGCTGATGTGGAACTTCGACGCGTTCGGCAGCGAGTCGGAGCGGGCGTACAAGAACGTGCCGCTGTACCTGTCCAGCCGCGGCTACGGCGTGCTGGTCGACAGTGGACTGCCGGTCGAGTTCGACATGTGCCAGTCGACACACACCTGCGTGCAGATCCTCGTACCGGACGACCTCATCGACTATTACGTGCTCGCCGGCCCGACCCCGGCCGCCGTGCTGGACCGCTACAACCGGCTGACGAGCCGCCCGGCGTTGCCACCAAAGTGGGCGTTCGGCACCTGGATCTCGTCGGGGTTCTTTGTGGACAGTCAGGACCGGGTCGTCGCCCGCGCCCGGACGATCCGCGAGCGCGGCATCCCCTGCGACGTCCTGCACCTGGACTGCTACTGGCAGGTGGCCGGTAACTGGTCGGACCTGCGCTGGGACACCGTGAACTTCCCCGATCCGGCGGGCATGTTCGCCGAGCTGGCCGGTCTCGGGTTCCGGGTGTCGCTCTGGATGAACCCGTACCTGAGCCACTGCAGCCCGCTCTACCCACACGCCGAGAGCCGCGGGTACCTGTTGCGCCGCGCCGACGGCAGCGCGTACCTCGCCGACGTCTGGCATGGCAGCCAACCGGCATGCGGCATCCTCGACCTGACCAACCCGGACGCCACCGCCTGGTTCCAGGACCTGTTGCGGCCGCTGCTGCGCCAGGGCGCGGCGGTGTTCAAGACGGACTTCGCCGAGGGCGTACCGGCCGACGCCGTCGCCGCCAACGGGTTGACCGGTACCGCGCTGCACAACGTGTACAGCCTGCTGTTCAACGACGCCGTCGCGGACGTGACCCGCGAGGTGGCCGGCCACGGGATGGTCTGGGCGCGCTCGTCGTACCTCGGCGGACAACGGCACTCGGCACAGTGGAGCGGCGACACCAACGCCAGCTACCCGGCGATGGCCAGCACACTGCGCGGCGGGCTGTCGCACGGGCTGGCCGGCGTCCCGTTCTGGAGCCACGACGTCGGCGGGTTCACCGGTACGCCGACACCGGACCTCTACGTGCGCTGGGCCCAGTTCGGGGCACTCTCACCGCTCGTGCGGTTCCACGGCACGACGAGCCGCCTGCCGTGGGACTTCCCGGAGCCCGCCGCGGACGCGGCCGTCGCGGCGCTGCGGCTGCGGTACCGCCTGCTGCCCTACCTCTACTCGGCCGCGGTCGAGTCGGCCCGCACCGGGGTTCCGCTGTTGCGCGCACTGCTGGTCGACTCCCCCGACGACCCGAGCGCGTGGACCGCCGAGCTCGAGTACCGCCTCGGCGAGGACCTGCTCGTCGCGCCGATGACCGATCCCGACGGCATCCGCTCGGTGTACCTGCCGGCCGGGCGCTGGGTCGACCACTGGACCGGGGAGGTCCAGCTTGGGGGCCGCCACATCACGGTCCACCCGCCGCTGAACGAGGTGCCACTGTTCGTCCGGCACGGCGCGCTGATCCCGGTCGTCGAGGTCGCGGAGGCCGTCGGCGACGACCCGTTCACCGACGTCACGGTCGTCAGCTGGGGCGGCGGCGACGGGCGTACCGTCGTCCGCGACGTCGACGGCGACACCACGGTGACCGCGAACCGAACGGACGACACGCTGCATGTCACAGTGGACGGTCCCAAGCCGATCCGCCGCGTCGCGTTCGCCCGGGTCGAGGGTGCGGCGCCGCCGGAGGCGGTCGTCATCGCCGGCGGTACCGCCACACTGAGCACAGTGGACGGTCTACCGACGGCCGTCCTGCCGTAACGACCGTCTCATGGCATCCAGAGCGGCCAGGTAGGTCGTACGGTAGTTGTCGAAGTCCTCGTCCTCGTCGACCAGGCCACCCAGGCCCGGAAGGTGCCGCAGCTCGTCCCAGATCTCGTCGAGCAGCCGTTGCCGTTCCGCGCCGGCGCTGTTCTCGGCGGCCTTCTGCAGCACGCCGAGGCGCTGCTTGTTGCCGGCGTGCTCCTCGATCAGATCGCTGAGATACAGGTACATGGCGTCGAGGCAGGCTTCTATCGTGTCGTGGTCGTCGAAGACGGGCAGTCCCGCCTCCTGCCAGTTGGTCAGGTCGTGCGCGACCGCCCGCAGCCGGGTTCGGGCCGGGATGAACGTGTCGCCGACGGCCTTGGTCCAGGTCAGCACCGAGCGGTTCGCCCGGACGAGCATCATGGCGTTGTCGACGTCGTGGCTGGCCGCGGTGACCTCCCGCAGGTAGCCCTGCCGCCGCTCGCGCAGCGCGGCGTCGGCGGTCTCCTTCTCCTTCCGCTTGTCGACCAACAGCTTGGCGAGGCCGCCCAGCGCACCGATGGCCAGCGCCTGGTACGCCGTCGTCAGCACGTCCTGCACGACAGGCGTCCACGTGTCGTCGGGTCCCAGTGTCCCCAGTAGACCGATGGCGAGCAGGGCGATCGCGGCCACGAGCGCGCCGACGCCGATCGTGCCGATCTGCAACATCGAGGCGCGCGGTCGTCGTACCTCCGGCGGCGGCTCGGACTCCGGCTCCGGATCCGGCCTCGCGGCGGCCGAGCTGACCTTGGGCTTGCTGCGCCGGGCGCGGGCGTACGCGCTACCGAGGGGCTCCCTTGTGGACACCCCAGGATGTTCTCACGAGGTGCGGCGGCGGAAGAGGAACGCCGCGAGCACCATCGAGACGAGCGCGATGCCACCGCACCAGGCGACCGCCAGCACGGGGCTCGAGCCGACCGGCGTACCCACCAGCAGGCCGCGGAGCGTTTCGATGACCGGGGTCGTCGGTTGGTGGGTCGCGAAGCCGTGCAGCCAGCTCGGCATCGTGTCGATCGGCACGAACGCGCTGCTCGGGTACGGCAGGAACATCACGATGAACGTGAAGCCGGCCGCGGCCTCCGGCGACTTGGCCAGCAGCCCGAATGCCGCCGACAGCCAGGAGATGGCGAACACGAACAGCAGCAGCACACCGGCGGCCGCGAGCCAGTCGAGCGGGCCGGCGTTCGGCCGGAAGCCGATGAGCACGGCGACGCCGAAGACGAGCAGAGTCGAGGCGATGTTGCGGGCGACGCTGGCCACGACGTGCCCGCCGAGCACCGCGGCGCCACCGATGTCCATCGAGCGGAACCGGTCGATGATGCCGTTCTTCATGTCGAGGCTCACGCTGACCGCGGTGGTCGACGCCCCGAACCCGGCACACAGCAGGATGACCCCCGGCACGACATACGTGACGTACGCGGTACCGGTATGGATCGCGCCGCCGAACAGGTACACGAACAGCAGCATCAGGATGATGGGCAGCATCAGCGAGGTCAGCAACGCGTCGATGTTGCGGGCGGACAGCCGCACGCCGCGGCCGGCCATGACGGCGAGGTCAGACACGAACGGTCTCCTTCGTGAGGGCCAGGAACACGTCGTCGAGGGTGGCGGTGTGCACGGCGAAGCTGCGTACCGCTCGGTGGTGCGGGTCGACCTCGTCGAGCAACCCGCGGACGTGCTGGGCGCTGCCGTCGGTACCGATGCCAACCGTCAACTGGGCGGGGTCTGCGCCGACGGCACGCGTACCCAGGTAGCTCGTGATCTGTTCGAAGGCCGAGCCGTCGGTGAGCGTGAGGTCCAGGCGTTGCTCGGCCACCCGGCTCTTCAGCTCGCTCGCGGTGCCGTCGGCGACCACCCGGCCGTGGTCGACGACCGCGATGCGGTTGGCCAACCGGTCGGCCTCCTCGAGGTACTGCGTGGTGAGGAACACCGTCGCGCCCGAGTCGACCAGACCGGCGACCACCTGCCAGACGGCTTGCCGGCTGCGCGGGTCCAGTCCGGTCGTGGGCTCGTCGAGGAAGATCACTTCGGGTACGCGCACCAGACCGGCGGCGAGGTCGAGGCGCCGCCGCATGCCGCCGGACCAGGTGCCGACCCGGCGCCGCCCTTCCTCGCGGAGGTCGAACAGCTCGAGTAGCTCGACGACCCGTCGGCCCGCCTGTGCTCGGGACAGCCCGGCCAGTCGCGCCATCATGCGCAGGTTCTCCTCACCGGTCAGCAGGTCGTCGATTGCCACGCTCTGACCGGTGAGGCTGATGCTGCGCCGAACCCGATGCCGCTCTCGCGCGACGTCGAAGCCGGCCACCCGGGCCTGACCCCGATCCGCTCGAACGAGCGTCGACAGGATGCGTACCGTTGTCGTCTTCCCGGCCCCGTTCGGGCCGAGCAGAGCGAACGTGCTCCCCCGCGCGACCCGCAGGTCGATGCCGTCGAGCACCTTCACCGCGCCGTACGACTTCTCGATTCCACTCGCCACCACAGCGTCCATGCGTACACCGTACATGATGGTGCGTACAGAGTACATTCACTTATTCTGTACTATGACAGCTATGCTGTGTACTAGTACAGAGAGGAGCCGTCATGGCCGAGCCGCCGTATCTGCGGATCGTCGCCGACATCCGGCGCCGCATCACGGCCGGACAGCTGCGCCCCGGCGACCGCGTGCCGTCGACCCGCCAGCTCGCGCAGGAGTGGGGCGTGGCGCTGGCGACCGCGACGAAGGCGTTGACCGCGCTCGCGCAGGAGGGTCTGGTCGAGGCGGTGCCGCGCGCCGGCACGGTGGTCGCCGCGCCGCCGGCACGCTCACCGCGGCGGGCCGTCGCCGACGTCGAACTCAGCCGGGAGCGCATCGTGCGCGCCGCGATCGAGGTCGCCGACGCGGAGGGCCTGTCCGCGGTGTCGATGCGCCGGGTAGCCGCCGAGCTGGGCGTGGCCACGATGTCGCTGTACCGGCACGTGCCCGGCAAGGACGAGCTCGTCATGTTGATGGCCGACGTCGCGTACGGAGAGGCCCCGCCGCCCGAACCCGCGCCGGACGGCTGGCGCGCGAGACTGGAGGGTCTCGCCCGGCTGCAGTGGGCATTGTTCCGCCGCCATCCGTGGCTCGCCCGGGTCATCTCGCTCACCCGGCCCATGCCCGTGCTGAACGGCATGGCGCACACCGAGTACACGATGCGGGCGATCGACGGCCTCGGCCTCGACCGGGCCACGATGATGCGGGTCGCCATCACGCTGGCCGGTCACCTGCAGGCCATTGCCATGAACCTGGAGTCCGAAGTGGAGGCCGAGCAGGACACCGGAATGACGAGCGATGAATGGATGGCGGCCACCTATCCCGACGACGGCGGAGTGATGGCGTCCGGGCGCTTCCCGCTGTTGGCCAGCCTCGCCCAGGAACCGGACGCGGATCTCGGCCTCGACGACCTCTTCGAAGGCGGGCTCACCCTGCTGCTGGACGGGATCGCGGCGCTGGTCGCCCGCGCCGCACCGCCGGGAGGCTGAGCTCCCGGCGGTGCGGTTGCCGTAATTAGGGGCGGATGCGCAGCAGCTCGCCCGCGCCCGGCAGGATCGACTTGTTGGTCACGTACAGGAAGCCGTCGTCGGCGACGACCAGCCCACCGGGAGCGGCGAGCGAACCGGCGGCCAGCTCGGTACGCGTACCGTCCCTTTCGATCCGGAACAGCCCGCCGACCGGCAGCTCACCTTCCGGAGTGTTCAGCAGACCGTTCTTGGCGATCGAGAGCACGAGCAGCCGGCCCTGCCGGTCGAACGCGATGTCGATGATGTTCGTGAAGCCCACGGCGTACGGGCTCAGCGTGCCGTCCGGCGCGAGGCGCCACACGTTGGCTCCACCCGGCGGGAACGGGAAACCGGTCAACTGTCCAATGTAGAGAGCACCATCCGGACCACGGACCACGCTCGTCGGCACGGCCTGCATCGGTAGCTTCGTGCCGGGTGGCAGGCCGAGGAACGGCGGGGCATCCGCCTCGCTCACGTGCAGGACACCGAGTGTCGTGATGCGACCCTCGCTGTCGATCGCGAGCACCGAGTTGCCACCCGCGTCGGTCGCGACGGTCCGCCGCTCGCGCCAGTCGGTGAGCAATCCGTACGGGTTCGAGTCGATCTCGCTACCCTCGTCGCCCTGGTCGGGGTTGTTCGCCGCCTCGTACGCCACCAGGTCGGCGAACGGCGACGCCCCGTCGAACGGGTGCAGCTTCACCACGCGGCCGAGCAGCCGACCCTGCGGCCCGAGTGCCTCGCGGTCCGCCGGGTCACCGCCCAGGCCGATGCTGCCGAGCAGCCCGTGCGGGCCGAACGTGAGGTCGTGCGGGCCGAGCGCGGCGGAACCGTCCTCCCCCGCCACCGACGGCAGGCCCTTGACGATCCGGAAGTCGCGCCAGCGCTTCGAGGTACCGCCACGGGACAACCCCCACGGCCGCCGGTGCGGCGGCACGACCACGCTCACCGAACCGGTGGTACCGACGCACGCCTGAGCGGTCGGATCCTCCGGCGAGGCGATGCACGGTCCCTTGCCGAAGTTCTTGCCGGCTCCGAGGCCGGCCTCGGCGACGAGCAGTACGCCGTCCGGCCCGGCGATGACGCCACGCGGGTTGTTCAACCCCGTGGCGACCACGGTCACGCTCGCCTTCGAGCCCTCCGGACCGGGCGCGGCGACGGCCGGTACGCCGGCAACGACCCCCACGGCGCTCGCGGTGCCGACGACTATGAAATGACTAATCCTCATAAATCCCCCCGCTGATGGGACAACGGACTCCACTGTAGACGGATATCCGGTCCGAGACTGGTGACCTCACCGATGCGAAAGCTCGTTTACCTCGAGCCGGATCAGCTCCGCGCGCGACGAGATGCCGAGCTTGGTGAACACCTTGTGCAGGTGGTAGTCCACGGTCCGCGGGCTCAGGAACAGCTGGGCGGCGATCTCCCGGTTGGTGGCGCCTTCGCGCACGATCCGCACGATCTGCAGCTCCTGCGGCGTGAGGCTGCCGATCGCGGACTCGTCCCGCCGGCGCGCGGTCTCACCGCTGGCCCGCAGCTCGCCCGCGGCCAGTTCGGCCCACGGCCGCGCACCGAGCCGCTCGAAGGTCTCGAGCGCGGTCCGCAGATGTCCCCGCGCATCGGTGCGCCGGCGTTGGCGGCGCAGCCATTCCCCGTACCGCAGCTCGGTCCGCGCCGCGTCGAACGGCCGCCCGCCACCGGCATGCCGCTGCACCGCATCCTGGAAGTGCTCCTCCGCTTTCGCGTCCGGGGACAGCAACGCGCGGCAGCGAGCCACCAAGGCGCCGGCCCACAGCGCACCCGTGTGTGCGGCCCACGCCTCGAGCCCGGCCAGCGCCGATCGCGCCGCCCGCTCCTCGTCCGTGCGCGCCGCCGCTTCGACGAGGTCGGCCGCGGCGAAGACGGTGAGCATCGGGTGACCCTCCCCGGGTCCGGCGGCGGCCAGCGCCTCCAAGCGTTCCCGAGCCTCGGCCGGCCGGCCCGCGCCGAGGTCGAGCAGGGCCAGGGCCCACGAGGCGATCGCGGCCTGCGGCCCCAACCGGTACCCGATCCCCCGCGACAGCGCGGCCGCGGCCAGCTCGCGGCAGTCGTCCTCGCGACCCTGTGCCGCCGCGAGCCAGGCCAGCACGCCGCGCAGGTGTGCGGCCGGGTTGTCCTGCCCGGTCTCGACGGCCAGCCGCAGGCCTTCGTTCGCGTCCGCGGACGAGGCGGCGAACCTTCCGGTCCACGCCTCCAGCGACGACAGCGGCGCGAGCAACGCCGGCAATGTCGCGACCGCACCCGCGGCCCGGGTACCGGCCACCGCACGGGTGAACAGGTCCAGTGCGGTGGCGTCGTCGCCGCGGAACAGCGCAGCAGCGGCGGACAGCAGCTCGTTGCCGTCGCCGCGGCCGTCCAGCAACGGCACGGCCCGTTCGGTATCACCGACCAGGAAGCTGGTGAGTCCCTGGACCAGCCGGGCGGCCCGCGTCACGGCGCCGTCGGCGGCTGGCAACGCCGACAGGCGCCGGCTCACATCGGCGAGCCGCGTCCGATCACCGCTGGCCCAGGCGACCTGGCCGGCCTCGGTGAGCATGCGGGCCGCGCGAGGCGGGTCAGCCTGCTCGGCACCGGCCACCAACATGGCGTACGCGGCATCGGGCACCCCGCAGCTCGCCTCTATGGAACCGCGCAGGTGCGCTACCCGGGCGGCGACCGCCGGCTCGGGTCCGAGGCGCGCGGCCTCGTCGAGGAGGGTACGGGCACGGTCCGGCTGGCCGGCGAGCCAGGCGGCGTCGGCGGCGTCGGCCAACCGCTCGGCTCTCGGCGCCGCCGTGCCGGTCAGCGCGGCCGCTCGCTCGTATCCGGTGGCGGCCGCGGCGTACCCGCCTCGTTGTCTGGCCCGGTCGGCCGACCGGTGCAGTTGCCCGGCTACGGCCTCGTCCGGTCCGAGCGTCGCGGCGGCCAGGTGCCAGACCCGCCGGTCGTCGTCATCGCCCAGTACCGCCGCCAGCGCCAGGCGGGCGGCGCGGCGCTGGCGGAACGTGGCTCCGCGGTAGACCGCCGAACGCATCAGCGGATGGCAGAACTCCAACGCGTCTCCCTCGACGCGAACCAACCCCGCGGTCTCCGCGGCGTCGAGGGCGTCGGCTTCCACATCGAGCCGGACGGCCGCGCGCAGGATCACGTCGAGCTCACCCTCCTCCGCCGCCGCGATCAGCAGCAGAGTCTGGGTATCCGACGGCATCCGGCGCACCCGGTCGAGGAAGACCTGCTCGACATCGGCGCGCATCGGCAGCTGGTCGGGCAGCGGTACGCGGCCGGCGAGCTGATCCGCCGACAGCGACGACGGCAGCTCCCGCAACGCCAAGGGGTTCCCCGCGGTGCCGGCTACCAACCGGTCCCGGACGGCGGCTGGCAGGGGTGTGGCACTCCGCTCGGCGAGCAGCGCTCCGGCCGCGTCCGCGTCGAGCCCGGCCAGCCGCAACTCCGGCAGTCCCGTGGCGTCATCATCGCGGGACGCGAACAGCATCGCGATGCTGTCGGCCTCCAGCCGGCGAGCCGCGAACGCCAGCGCATCCGCCGACGCGCCGTCCATCCACTGTGCATCGTCCACAATGCACAGTACGGGCCGCCCGTCGGCGGCCTCGGCGAGCAAACTCAGCACGGCCAGCGAGACGAGGAAGCGGTCCTCACCGGCCGCCGGGCCGAGTCCGAACGCGGCCCGCAGCGCAGCGCCCTGGCGAGTCGGGATCGCGTCGACCTCGTCGAGGATCGGCCGCAGCAATTGGTGTACGACCGCGAACGGGAACTCGGACTCCGACTCGATCCCGGTGCCGCGCAGGATCCGCATGTCGCCTGCCGCTCCGACCGCGTAGTCGAGCAGGGCCGACTTGCCGATGCCCGCCTCGCCACGGAGGACCAGCGCCCCACCGCGCCCTGCCCGGGCCGCCGCCAGCAGCTCGTCGACGACCGCGCATTCCCGCTGCCGACCGTGCAGCATCCGTCGATGGTATCGAGACTGTGAGGTTCACCGATGCGACCGGGTCCGTGGTACCCGCATCGTGAAGGCATGTTCTCCACCGATGTCATCGTCGTCGGGGCCGGGCCGACCGGCCTCATGCTCGCCTGCGAGCTGGCGCTCGCCGGGGTCCGCTGCCGGGTCCTGGAACGGCGCACCGAACAACCCAACATCACCCGGGCCTTTGCTGTCCACGCCCGGACGCTCGAGCTGCTCGATGCCCGCGGGCTCGCCGACGAGGTACTGCTGCACGGCGTCCGGATCCCGTCGATCGCCCCGGTGCCCGGTAGCACGCTCGACCTGCGGGTGCTCGACACCCGGTACCCGATGGTCCTGATCGTCCCGCAGAGCGGCACGGAACGCGTCCTGGAGGCCCGGGCGCAGCGGCTCGGCGTCGAGATAGTCCGCGGCTGCGAGGTCGTCGGCCTCGAGCAGGACTCCTACGGTGTCGTGGTCTCGATCGAGGGCGCGGCGCCGCGCACCGAGCGGGCCAGGTACGTCGTCGGCTGCGACGGCGCGCACAGCGCGATCCGCGGCCTGCTCGGCGTCGAGTTCGTCGGCAAGCAGTACGAGACACACATCCTGCTGGCCGACGTGCGGTTGGCGGAACCGCCTTCCGAGGGTCTGTTCGCGGTCACCAACACCGGCGGCGCGGTGATCGCGGTACCGTTCGGCGACGGCTGGTACCGCGCCATCGCGTGGGACCGGCAACGCGAGCAGGTACCGCTGTCCGAGCCCGTCACGCTCGCCGAGATGTCGGACGCGTTCACCCGCATCGCCGGCAGCGACCTCGGGATGGGGCAGCTGCGGTGGAGCGCGAGGTTCCTCAGCGAGCGCCGGCAGGCGGCGAGGTACCGCGTCGGCGACGTGTTCCTCGCCGGCGATGCCGCGCACGTGCACTCGCCGCTGGGCGGCCAGGGCATGAACACCGGTATCCAGGACGCGATGAACCTCGGCTGGAAGCTGGCCGCCGCGGTACACGGAACGGCCCCTTCCTGGTTGCTGGACTCGTACGAGGCCGAACGGCATCCGGTCGGCGCGAACGTGCTGAAGCTGACCGACGCGTTCAACCAGCTCGTCCTCGGGCGGTCGCGGGTGCGCAACGCCGTCCAGCGGCTGGCGATCCGGACGTTGTTGCGCTTCGGCCGCACCCGTCGTCTGCTGGCCGAGCGGCTCAGCGGCGTGGGCATCGCGTACCGCCGCCCGTCCCCCGACGACCACCCGTGGGTCGGCCGGCGCATGCCGGACCTCGAGTGTGACGGTGGGCGCCTGTACGAGTCACTGCGTGACGGTCGGTTCGTGCTCGTGGGTTCTTCGGTAGACGCCTTCGGCGAAGCGGCTGTCCACCGTGCACAGATGCCGCCCGGGTATCCGGCTCTGGTGCTGGTACGCCCGGATGGCTATGTGGCCTGGGCGAGCGATTCGGCCGGCGCGGACCCGGCGCCGGCTCTTGCCGAGTGGTGCGGACAACCTATAACGTCGGGCGTACGTGGGCAGGGGCCGCGTCGAGACCCATGACACTCTCCTCGCTGCAACAGCTCTTCACAGCGCTGTAGTAACCTCGCCGCGTGGAGAGTGTCGTCGGCATCGGTGGGTTCTTCTTCCGGGCGAAGGACCCCATGGCCCTGGCTCGTTGGTACGAGGCGAACCTCGGCATAAACGTGTTCCCCGCCTCGGAAGACTCGTGGATACAGGAGGGCGGTCCTACGGTGCTGGCACCGTTCGAGGCCGACACCGATTACTTTGGACGCCCCGACCAGCAGACGATGGTCAACTTCCGGGTGCGCGATCTCGACGCGATGCTCGCCCAACTGCGTGAGGGCGGAGCGGAGGTCTCCTCCGAGATCCAGGAAGCCCCGTACGGTCGTTTCGGCTGGGCCACCGATCCCGAAGGCAACCGGTTCGAACTCTGGCAGCCGTCTCCGGAGTCCTAGCCCTTCACCGCGCCGATGATGACGCCCTTGGTGAAGTGGCGCTGGACGAACGGGTACACCAGGACCGCCGGTACCACGGTCACCACGACGACCGCCATCTTGATGGCGAGTGTGGGTGGGTACGGGGTGACGCCGGGCAGATTCCCCGTGGAACCGGAGACCTGCGGGGACTGCCCGGCGAGGATGAAGCTCTGCAGGACCCGCTGGATCGGCCACTTGTCGTTGTCGTTGATGTACAGCAGCGCGTTGAAGAACACGTTCCAGTAGCCGACCGCGTAGAACAAGCCCACCACCGCGATGACGGCCTTCGACAGCGGCAGCACGATCCGCCACAGGATGCGGAACTCGCCGGCCCCGTCAATGCGGGCGCTGTCTATCAGCTCGCTCGGGATGCCCTGGAAGAAGGCCCGGATCACCACGAGGTTGAACACGCTCACCGCGGTCGGCACGATCAGCGCCCAGAGCCGGTCCTTCAGCCCGAGTTCGGTTACGACGAGATAGCTCGGCACGAGGCCGGGATAGATGAGGAACGTGAGCAGGAACAGGAACAGCAGTGGACGGTGTGCGACCGTGCCGGGGCGGGACAGGCCGTACGCCGCCAGCACCGTCAGCACGAGGCTGAACGCGGTGCCGACAACACTCACCAGGATGCTGATACCGACCGCCCGGGTCACCTGGCCACCCGAGAAGATGGTGACGTACGCCGACGGGTCGAAGCCCTTCGGGATGAACACCATCCCACCCGAGTCGTTGATGGTCTCGCGCGACGAGAGGCTCGTGACGAGTACCGACCAGATCGGGAACAGCACGGCCAGGACGATGACGGTCAGCGCGGTGCCTTTGGCCGCCTGTCCAACCGGCGTCGGCTTCTCCTCCCAGACTGGCCTCATGCTTTCGCGTACACCCCCTGCTCGCCGAGCCGGTGCGCGAGGTGGTTCGCGGTCAGCAGGAGGATGAGCCCGACCATGCCCTTGAAGATGCCGGCCGCCGCGCCGAATCCCCACTGCTGGGTCAGGATGCCCTGGTAGTAGACGAACGTGTCCAGTACCTCCGCGGCCTGCCGGCCCACCGCGTCCCGCTGCAGGATGTACTGCTCGAATCCCACGCTCAGCGCGTCGCCCAGCCGCAGGATCAACAGCAGCAGGATCACGGGCCGCAGCCCTGGCAGCGTGATGTGCCACATCCGCCGCCAGCGGCCCGCACCGTCGGCCGCGGCCGCCTCGTACAGGTGAGGGTCGATTGTGGACAGTGCGGCGAGGAACACGATCGTGCCCCAGCCGGCGTCCTTCCAGACCCCCTCGGCGGTGACGAGCACGATGAACGTCTCCGGGTTCGTCATGATGCCCCACGGCTGCAGCCCCTGCTGGCGCATCTCCTGCGCCAGCAGTCCGGCACCGCCGAGCATCTGGACGAAGAACGTGACGACCAGCACCCAGCTGAAGAAGTGCGGCAGGTACGCGACGCTCTGCACGAACGAGCGCAGCTTGGTCGACAGCACGCTGTTCAGCAGGATCGCCATCGCGATCGGCAACGGGAAGAAGAAGACGAGCTGAAACGCCGTGATGGTCAGCGTGTTGCGTACCGCGTCCCAGAACGCCGGATCCTTGAAGAGGGCCTCGAAGTGGCCGAACCCGATCCACTCACTGTTGAGGAACGCTTCGGGCGCGGAGTCACCGAAGAACGGGCTGTAGTCCTGGAACGCGATGATGTTGCCGATAGTGGGCAGGTAGTGGAAGACGAGCAGGACGAGAGCCGCCGGCGCGGTCATCACCAACAGCGGCCAGTCACGCCGCAGGCGCGCCCGTAGCGGCACACGGGAACGGGCGCGCCTGCTCACCCTCATCTGCCGTTGTCGGTCAGCGCCTTGGCGAGGAAGTCCCGGGCCTCGTTGCCCCCGGTGTTCTTCCACTCGTTCACCACAGTGTCCAGATCGGACAGTGGACGCCGCCCGCGTACGATGTCAGTGATCTTGTCCTCGGTCGGCACCAGGATGCTCGAGTACTTCGCCGGCATCTCCAGCTTGATGCCGACCCACGGGTCCTTCTCGAGGAACTTCACCATCGCGTTGGAGTACGTCAGCAGTTCCTGCACGTAGTTCGGCGTCGCCGCCTTGCTGACGATGGCGGGCGACCGGCCGACGATGAAGCCGTACTGGAACGCCAGCTCCTTTTGCGACAGGTCGTTGCCCACCGGTGCGCCGTC
>DASRII010000442.1:0-2050 GCA_035650075.1 Micromonosporaceae bacterium
CGAGTTCCAGTTCGCGTATCACTACGGCAGCGTCGTCAGTCCCTTCGTGCGCTTCGACGAACCGCTGCGGGTCGAATGCCAGCACTTCGTGGACTGCGTGCGCCACCGGACGACACCGCTCACCGACGGCCGCAACGGGCTGGACGTCGTCCGCGTCATCGAGGGTGCGCAACAGTCGCTGAGGCAAGGCGGCATCTCCGTTCCGATAGCCGCCACGATCGACGGGCGCTGCACCACGCGGCGGCGCGCCCCGAGCCCGGCGTGATCGGCGTGGAGCTGCGGCGCTATCTCCAGGTCAGCCGCCGCTGGTGGTGGGCGGTCGCGCTCGCGTTCATCACCACCGCGGCCGTGACCGCGTCGACGGTGGCGTTCCAGGCACCGACCTACAAGTCCTCGGCCACGTTCGTCGTGCGACCGCGACCCGTCGAGGCCTCGGAGGACGCGCGGGCGTTCGAGGCGCTGATCCGCGGAGTGACCATCAACACGACGTACGCGTCGATCGCCCGCAGCGAGTTGGTACGGGATCGAGCCGAGCGCCAGCTCGAGCCCGCCGCGCGCGAGGACGACATGAGCGTCAGCGCCAAGGTGCTGACCGACACGAACATCGTCTCGATCGATGTCACTGGACCTGACCCCGAGCATGTGCTCGCCATGGCCAACGCCGTCAGCGCGGAGACCGTCGAGTACGTGAACGGGCTGAGCGACGTCTACGTGCTCCAACCGCTCGACGAGCCGACGCTCCCCGAGAGCCCGGTCGCGACCAACAGGATGCTGACGATCTCGATCGGGATCCTCCTCGGCCTCGTTGTCGGGGTCGGCCTGGCGATGCTCGTCGAGTATCTGCACGCCGGGCCCACCGAGCCGGCCCCGGAGTCGACGCTGCGGGCGGGGCCGCCGATGCCTCGGAGGAGAGACGTCAAGACCAGCACGGGCGCTGACCGGGCCGAGGGGCTCGGACCGTCCCCCGACGCACGATCCGCGGCCGGTGCCGCTCGCCGGGACGGTGGGCCCGACCACCCGGGTTAGTGGCGTGGCCGGCACGATGGCGGCGGATGGCGACGCGGGGCACCTCCTCGTCACGGCCAGGGGCAGCGGGGTGCTGGCCGCCGGCGGCTTCGTGGAGTTCCCCATCCGCTTCGTCATCGCCTTCCTGCTGGCGCGCGGCCTCGGTGCCGGCGATTACGGGCTGTACGTCCTGGCGATCAGCGCTGCGACCCTGTTCTCCGGCATCGCGCTGCTCGGGCTCGATGATGCGATGACGCGCTATGTCGCCATCCTCGCCGGCCGGCGGGACACCGCCGGGGTGCGTGGGACGATCCAGGTCGGCCTCGGCACCGCGACCGGAATGGGCATCGTGATCGGTGGACTGCTCTACCTCGGCGCCGAGCCGATCGCGACGGGATTGTTCGACGAGCCGCGCCTGGCCCGGCTGCTCCAGCTCGTCGCCGTAGCGGTGCCGTTCCTCGCGATCAGCAACATGCTCGCCGGGACCGCTCGGGGCTTCCACCGGATGGACATCGCCGCGTTCGGGGAGAACGTCGTTCAGTCGGTCGTACGGCTGGGTCTGCTGGCCGTCGTCTTCCTGGTGACCGGACTCGACACTGCGGCTGCGGTGGTGGTCTTCGGGATCTCCGACGTGGCGGCCACGATCACGATGATCACGCTGTTGAACCGGCACTTCGCGCTGAACCCTCTGGGCCGGCCGGTCCGGCGTGACGCGAAGGGGGTCTTCCGGTTCGCGCTGCCCCTCTGGTTCTCGGGGATGCTCCGCCAGTTCCGGCGGAACATCGAGGCGCTGCTGCTCGGCGCGACGGGCTCCGCTACCAAGGTCGGGGTCTACGCGGTGGTCAACAAGGTCAACCTCGTCGGCCACGTGTGGCTGCTGTCGATCCTCGTCGCGGTGAAGCCGACGATGGCGCAACTGCACGACCGCGGCAACCGGGCCGAGCTCGGGCGGGTCTACACCGCGACGACTCGGTGGAGCTTCAGCCTGGCCCTGCCTTGCGTCATCGCGATGGTGCTGTACCGCGAGCCGATCCTCGCGGCGTTC
>DASRII010000443.1:0-2309 GCA_035650075.1 Micromonosporaceae bacterium
TACGCCCCACTGCACATGTCGTCCGGCAGCGACGTCGCCGACCGGGACCTCGGCTTCCGGCGCGCGTCGTTGCTATCGCCGCACAACATGTACCTGCTCGTCCTCAGTGAGCAAGGGCTGTTCGGTGGCCTGGCCTTCGCCGGCCTCCTGGCGGGACTGAGCGTGGCAACCTGGCGGCGCACCCGGCGGGCCGCCGGTCCGGTCGGGCCGCCCGACGCACGTGTCCACGATGGACGGTTGGTCAGCGCGGTCGCCGTCGGTGTCGTCACCTGGACCGCGGTGAACTTCCTCTACGCCGACATCGGTGGCGCGTCGAGCGTGTTCATCTCCGTCCTGCTCGGCGTCGCGCTGTGGTGGGCGACCCGGCCCCTGGCGAGGGAGTCGCCAGCATGACCGCCACGAAGACCGCGCCCGCGACCGGAATGGTCGTGCGCGCGACCGCGCTCGCGTCCGTCCTCCTGGTGCTCGGCACCGCGCTCGGCCTGGTCCGCGATCTCCTGCTGGCCCGGTTCTTCGGAGCCACCGCACAGACCGACGCGTTCCTCGTGGCGTGGACCGTACCGGAGACGGCCTCGCCGCTGCTCATCGAGGGCGCCATGGCGTTCCTGATGGTTCCCATCTTCGTCCGCGCGTTGGCCACGCGCGGCAGCTTGCGGGACGCGGTAGCCACGACGTTGCCGAGGATCGTCCTCCCGTTGGCGCTGTCCGCCGCGCTGATCGCGCTGGCCGCACCGGTACTGGTGAGACTGCTGGCTCCCGGTCTCGCCGACCCCGCACTCGCGACGCAGTCCATGCGGGTGACCGCGGTGACAGTGCTGATGTTCGGCATCGCCGGCTACGTCGCGGCCGCGCTGCGCTCGACGCACGTCTTCGGTTGGCCGGCCGCCATCTACATCGCTTACAACGTCGGGATCCTGGGCGCCATGGTGCTGCTGCACGAGCAGATCGGGGTGCTCAGCGCGGCGATCGGGGTGGCGCTCGGCAGCGTACTCATGGTGGTTGTCCAGGCTCCCGCCTTCCTCCGCCGACTGGCACCGGCGGAGCGGCTGGGCCGGCTCGATCTCCCGCGGATCGGACTGCTGGCCTTCGTCCCGATAGCGGTCTACACGCTGACCCGGCACGCGCAGGTGTTCGTCGAGCGCATTCTGGGTTCGCAACTGTCGGCCGGAACGATCTCGCAGCTGAACTACGCGCAGAAGGTCGCGCAGGTACCGATGATGCTGTCGGTCGTGATGGCCACCGTGACATTCCCGATGCTCGCCCGCAGCATCGTCACCGGTGACGAAGCCGGCAGCCGCGAGCGTCTGCGACGGGACCTTCAGGCGGTCGGTGCGATGGTGCTCGTCGCGACCGCCTTCCTCGTCGCGTACGCCGAGCCGCTCGTCCGCCTGCTGTTCGAGCACGGCGCGTTCACCCGGGCCGATACGACCACGACCGCGCACATCATGCGGGTCTACGCCCTCGGGCTGCTCGGTCAGGCTCTGACCGTCGTGTTCGCCCGCTCGTACTTCTCCCACGGACGGTCGATCTGGTATCCGGCCGGGGCCATGGCCCCCGGCCTGGCCGCCACGGTGCTCGTCAGCGTGGTCCTGATTGGACGGTGGCACGCGGTGGCGATCGCGGCGGGCAACGCGGCCGGCATCACGCTGACCGCGGGGCTGCTGCTCGCCGGTGTGCGGGAGCGGGCAACCGCGGTCTCTGTCCGGGCCGTCCTCGGTTCCGTGGCGCGGCTGGCCGTGATGGCCGGTGGAGCCGCCGCTGTGGGGTGGCTCGCCGGCCGGCTCATCCTGGACCAGCCGCCGATGGTCCAGCTGATCGCTGGCGGGTTGGTGGTCGTCGTGGCTTTCATATTGATCGGGCTCGCGCTGGGCGCCGAGGAGACGCGGCCGCTGGCGCGCCTCGTCCGACGGATGGGCGCCCCGGGCGTACCGCCGGTGTTCATGTACCACTCGGTCGGCGGCCGGGACGACCACGACCCGTACCGGATCACCGTGTCCCCGACCCGGTTCGCCAAGCAGATGGCCTGGCTCGCACGGCGTGGTCTACGCGGCGCCGCGACGCGAGAGCTGCTGGACGCGGCCGACCGCGGTCGTGCCGCCCGCCTGGTTGGTCTCACCTTCGACGACGGTTACGCCGACTTCGCCACCGAGGTCGTGCCGGTGCTGATCCGGCGCGGGTTCACCGCGACCGTCTTCGTTGTCGCCGGCAACGTGGGCGGTCACAACGACTGGGACAGCGATGGCCGGCCACGCCGGCTGATGAGCGCCGACGACATCCGCGCCGTCGGGCAAGCCGGGATGGAGATCGGA
>DASRII010000444.1:0-25963 GCA_035650075.1 Micromonosporaceae bacterium
AACCCAGCTTCACCGCCGCCAGCTGCTGCTCCAGCACATGCACCGCATCCACGGCATCGACCAGAGCCGAATCCGACAGCATCAAGACCGAGGCGGAGGCGCAGTCACCGACGGCGGTCGCCGCCCGTGCCAACGCCTCACGCATACCCAGATCTTAGCACAAATGTTCGATAGAGTCAGCACGACGAGGCTCTCACATTGGCGTCCACTGTGGATAATGATCTTGCGAAGTCTAGTCACCGAGCCGATGGATCTCGACGCGCTCCAGCCACCGACCGTCTGGAGTCACGGCGATCGCCTGCGGACAGTATCCGTAGCAGACGCCGGGCCCAAAGACGACTCGATCGAATTTGCCGAGCATTCGTTGACGATGTGGCGAGTCGGCCCGGTTGCGGTATCAGATAAGGTGTCGGTCGACCTCCCCAATAGGTTGTGTTCAAGCGGGAATCATGCCCATGTACAGCAAGCGGTTGGGCGAGCCGAGGCCCGGATTGATCACGACGCCAGGCGTGGCGTTGGCGTTCAGCGCGTCGTGTACGGCGTCCGCGTTGTCGGCCGGGAACCGCTGCCGCCACAACGCGGCGGTACCGGCGGCGAGCGGCGCGGACGTCGACGTGCCGGACAGCACCTGATAGGCGTTGTCGGCGGTATGCCAGGCCGAGTAGGTGTGCACGCCCGGAGCGAACACGTCGACACACGGCCCGATGTTGGCGAACGGCGCGCGGGAGTCGGTGATGTCGGTCGTCGACACCGTTGTGGCCCGTGGGACCCGGGCGGGCGAGAAGTTGCACGCACTGGTACCGGAGCCGCCGGCCGCGATGGAGTAGTGGACGTTGGCGGCGATGGAGTTGGTGACCGCGTCGTCGAGCGGCTGGAACGCCTGCCCGCCCAGGCTCATGTTCGCCACGCTGCGCACGTTCGGGTTCGTCTGCTGCGCGAGCGTCACGTAGTCCACGCCGGCGATGACGATCGCGAAGGTGGTGCTGCCGGAGCACTCGAAGACGCGTACCGAGACGATCCGCAAGCCCTTGGCGACGCCGACGGTGGCGCCGCCGATGGTCCCGGCGACATGCGTCGCGTGCCCCTGGTTGCACGGCGCGCAGCCGGCGGCCCACGGGTCGAACCCGCAGAACGCGCGCCCGCCGAACTCCTGGTGGGTCAGCCGCATGCCGGTGTCGATGACGTACGCGCGTACCGAGCCGGCGGTGTTGGGATAGTGGTACTTGCTGTCTAGCGGAAGCGACCGCTGGTCGATCCGGTCCAAGCCCCACGCCGGTGGGTTCAACTGCACCTCGAGACCTGCCAGCGATACCGCCTGGTCTTGCGCGACGTAGTCGACGAGTGGGTCGCCCGCCATCAGTTGCGCCTGTGTGGCGTTGGCCGATACGGCGAAGCCGCGTAGCGCCGCGGTGTAGGTGAAGCGGATGGCGCCGCCGTACTTAGCGATCAGCTCGCCGGCCCGGCGGACCGTCTCCGATGCTGTCGTGTCAATCGGGAACACGACGACATAGCTGTCGGGTACGGCCTGGGGCGTACCGGCGTAGCGGACCACACCGGCCGCGGCAGCGGACGGACCCGAGGGAGCGAGCAGGGCGCCTACCAGAAGAGCCGCCAGGGCGATGGCACACGGCCGCGCGACGCGAGTAGTGATCATGCCGCTAGCCCACCGTGCCACGGCTGTGAACCGGTTGTGGTCCGGTTGCAGCCGATCGGTTGGCGGCGACCACCGGATCACACGGCTGATGGTGACGAGGAATGCGCCATACCATCCCGACGTGTCCGAGGAGATCCGCCTCCTGCTGCGCGTCACGCCGTCCGGCGCGGGGCTGGACGCGGCCGAGCTGGAGGAGTTGGCGCTCCAGTTGCGACGCGACCTGCTGGACCTCGGGGGCACCCGGGTCGAGCGGGAGGCGTCCGGGCCGGCTCCCGATGGTACGCGAGCGATCGAGCTCGTGGCCGCGGGCATCGGCTTCCTCGTCAGCGGTCTGTCCACTGTGGCCTCTGCCGCGCAGATCGCACAGTTCCTGCAACAGTGGCGGTCGGCCCATCCACGGCGGCGCGCGGTCACGATCTCCGTCGAGGAAGCCGGCGCGAGAGCACCGTCCACGGGCACCCGCCGCAGTGCGCTACTGGTGGCGAACGCCAGCTACCGGGATCCCGCGCTGAGCCAGCTGCGGTCGCCGGTGCACGACACGCGGGCACTCGCCGAGGTGCTGGGCGAATCTCGGCTGTGCGGGTTCGATGTGGACCTGCTCACCGATGCGGAGGAGCCCACAATCCGCCGTCGCGTGGCCGCCTTCTTCGCCGACCGCGACCCGGACGACGTTCTGCTGCTGCACTTCTCCTGCCACGGCCTGAAGGACCAGCGCGGCCGGCTGTACCTCGCCGCCGCCGACACCGAGCTGCGAGCGTTGTCGGCCACCGGTGTGCCGGCCGCGTTCATCGCGGATCAGATGTCCGAGTCCGCGTCCCGCCGGATCGTGCTGATTCTCGACTGTTGCTACAGCGGCGCGTTCGCCCGCGGCGCCTCGGTGCGCGGCGACCGCACCGTCCACATCGCGGAGGAGTTCGGCAGCGGCACCGGGCGGATCGTGCTGACCGCATCGAGCGCCACGGAGTACGCGTTCGAGGGCGATCAGCTGACCCCCTTCGAGGCACGGCCGTCCGTCTTCACCGAGGCACTCGTCTCCGGGCTGCGGTCCGGCGGTGCCGACCTCGACGGCGACGGCGAGATCACGGTCGACGAGCTGTACGAGTACGCCTTCCGCCGCGTGCGCGAGGTCCAGTCCGGGCAGGAACCTCGCAAGTGGACATTCGGCATGGCCGGCCCGCTCGTCCTGGCCCGCAGCACGCGGCCGGCGACCCTGCCCGACGACGTCCGGGCGGACATCGCCAGCGAGCGGGTGGTCCTGCGCCTCGAGGCTGTCACGGCCCTCGCCGGGTTGCTCTCCGGCGGGAAGCCGGGCATGCGGGACGCGGCCAGCGCCGCTCTGGCCGACCTCCGCGACAACGACGACAGCGTACGGGTACGCAATGCCGCCGCATCGGCGCTCGGTGAGGCGATCAGCCCACCCACCATTCCGGAGCCGGCCCCCATCCCGGCGCCGGTGAAAGAGCCGGTACCGGCGCCTGCCCCAGCGCCGGTACCGGCTCCCGCACCGATCCCGCCGCCGATCCCGCCGCCGGCGGCACCACGGCAGTCCGGATGGCTGACCGTGGCCGGCTGGCTCGCCATCGCCGGTCCGCTGCTGTGGTTCCTCGCGCTCGTCCCCGACGAGGACTACATCACCCGGCGCTACGTACCGGACATGGACGAGGCGTTCTTCGTGCCGCACCTGGCGACCTTCCTGCTCGTCCTCCTTGTCGGTGCGCTGTCGTTGGCGGTACGCCGCTGGCGGTCCGTCCTATGTGGATGCCTGGTCGCCATCGGCCCGTGGATGCTGCACCGCGCGGGATACCTGCTCTTCGAGCAGCACATCACCAACGAGCAGCGCGTCGGTTGGTGGCTCGATTTCCTGGCGGTGCTGGCGATCGTCGCGGCCGGTGCGTGCGCGGTACGCGGGCTGCTGCCGGAGACCGAGCAGCGGGTGCGGGTTCCGCGGGCCGTCGCGATGTGGACCTACCTCGTGGTCGGGTTCACCGCCCTGCAGGCGACCTACACCTCGACCGATCCCAGCGTCGACATCCTCGTCTGCGTTGCGGCCGTCGCCGTCGCCGGACTCGCGCTGCGGTGGCCTCGGGTGATGGCAACGGCCGCGCTGACCGCGTTCGGTCTGTTCGCGTTGCTCCACGTGGACTGGACCACCGATTGGTCCGGGCGGGTCTTCGACGAGATCGACGACGACATCGTCGGCGTTCTGGCAATCGCGCCACTGCTCGTGTTGGGCACCGCGGCGCTGGTGTGGTTCACGTCGCGGCGGACTCGCGGCGCCACCGCGATAGCGGTGCGCGCGCTCGACGAATCGCACCGCAGGCTGCTGGCCGTCGCGGCCTGGCTGACGGTGGCCGCGGTCGTCCTGCCGCTCACCGAACACGCGCGCTACTGGGGCGCCCCCGACATCGACGACATGGACGACAAGCTCGGCTTCTGGCTCGACTTCGGCCATCTTCCGCTGCTGATGGTCGCCGCGGTGGCGGTACTCGTCCGGCGCAGCCTGCGTACCGCCGGCCTGCTGCTCGGCGTGCTGTCGTGGGCCGTCGCCGACCGGCTCGTCCTGCTGGCGGGAGGCGAGGAACTGCCGGGGACCGAGTCGGTCGCGCACCTCCTGGTCGCGGGGGCGGTCGCGGGCACCGCGGTCGTGGTCGCGGCGCAGATCCGCCGGCTCGGCGTCGACGTGACCCAGCTCTGGTATGCGGTACCGGCGGCGATCCTGGGCGGAGCGGCCGGCTATGTCGCGTACGCGCTCAACCACGACGAAGGGGTTAGGCCGCTCATCGTCGTGATGTTCGCCGGACTGGGCGCGTTCGTGTTGGCCGAGCGGTCCAGCGGGATCGGTCCGGCCGTGCTCGCCGGATGGGCCGCGGTGGCGCTGCCGCTCGGGGTGGTGTGGTTGGTCGTGAGCGGCACCGAGGACGAACCTTTGCTGTTCACCGCGATCGTCGTGATCCAGGCCGCCCTGGCCGGGCTTCTCGAGTGGCGGTCACGAAAAGTCGAGGCGCACCAGTAGGCGGGGCAGCCCCGCGCTGGTGGCCTGGGTGGTAGTCACGACCCGGAAACCCGCGTCGGTGAACAGGTCCAGCGTGCCGACGTACGCGGCACTGGTGTGGATGCGTCCACCGCCGGAGTCGACCGGGTACGCCTCGAGCCCGGCGGCTCTCTGTGACCGCGCGTACTCGATCGCACCCTCGAGCAGCCTGCGCGCGAGGCCCTGCCGGCGGTAGCCGGGCCGGACGAGGAAGCACACGACCGACCACACTGGACTGTCGTCGATCACGGGGATCGTGCGGGAGCGCACCAGCCGTTCCATGTCGGTACGCGGGCCGATGGCCAGCCAGCCGGCCGGTACACCGTCCACATAGGCCAACATGCCCGGGGCCGGCGAACTCTCGACGAGCCGGCGCATCCGGTCCGGGCGGTCGTTGTCGCGGGTGCGGGTGAAGTCGCCGGCGGACAGCCGCCAGTACAGGCACCAGCACCCCTTCGTACCGCCGTTCGGCGCCAGGAGGGAGGCGACGTCGTCGAAGCGCCCGGCCGTGGCCGGTACGACCGTGACGTCAGCCATCCACCACCTCCACGCGCAGCCACTGCGGCGCCTCGGTACGCACCACCCGGCCGGCGTCGTCGACTCGTACCGACAGGGTATCGGTCCGGCCGATGCGGATGCCGTGCACCTCGTAGACGCCGACCGGCGACGGGGCGATCGGGTGCAGGCGTACCTTGCCGGCCGGGACGTCCATGTCTAGCCCGAGCAGCGCCGGTACGAAGGCCGGACCCACCGCCGCGGCCCACGCCTGTGGCCGGCACGCGGCCGGGTACGGCACGGGGCGGGCATGGGCCGTCGAAGCGAAGCCGCCGTACAGCTCGGGGAGGCGGTAGTCGAATGCCTCGGCCGCCGCCAGCAGGCCGCTCAGCAGACCGGCCGCCGGGCCCGGGTGGCCCGCCCGCACCAGGCCGAGTGCGGCGATCACGGTGTCGTGCGGCCAAACGGATCCCGCGTGGTACGACAGCGGGTTGAAGCCCACCGCGGTATCGGCGAGCGTCCGCAGGCCGTACCCGCTCATCAGCGCCGGCCCGGCCAGCCGCCGCGCGACCAAGGCCTCCTCGGTCGGATCGAGCAGCCCGGTGCCGAGCAGGTGGCCCATGTTCGACGACGGGCCGTCGACCGGCTTGCCGCCCGCCTCCAGCGCGATGGCCGGGTACGGACCGTCCACATCGGACACCCAGAAGGCGGACCGGAACCGGGCCGCGAGATCGGTAGCCCAGGCCCGCCAGCGCGCCCCGCCGTCCTCGCCGAACGCGTCGAGCAGGTCCGCACCGGTCAGTGCCGCCCGGTAGGCGTACGCCTGCACCTCGGCGAGGGAGACCGGCGGCCTCGCGAGCCGGCCGTCGGCGTGCTGCACACCGTCGGCGGAGTCCTTCCAGCCGTGGTTGACCAGGCCGTGGCCGGCGGGCGCGTACGCCACGAAGTCGTCGTGCGCGGTGAGCCAGCCCAGTGCGCGGTGGACCGCCGGCAGCAGCGCGGCCACCTCGCCCGCCGGCATGCCCCACCGCCACGCCCGCCCGAGCAGGATGACGAACAACGGGGTGGCGTCGACCGTGCCGTAGTAGACCGGCGGCAGGCCGACTGCGGCGTCAATCGGGCGCAGCTCGTGCGGGATCTTCCCGGGGGCCTCCTCGGTGTGCGGGTCGACCCGAACCCCCTGGTAGCGGGCCAGGGTCCGCAGGGTGCCCGCGGCCAGCTCGGTACCGAGCGGCAGGCCGAGCAGCGCCGTCCACAGCGAGTCGCGGGCGAACAGGGTCAGGTACCACGGGCTGCCGGCGCCGGCGTACTCGTTCGCGGGTTCGGTGTGATCGGCCAGCCGTAGCGCGGCCAGATCCGCCACGCTCTCCGCGACCAACCGGTCGAGCCGGCGGTCGCCGGCGTGGACCGTCAGCGGAGTCCGGCACCACGGAGCGGCCGCCACCGGAGCCAGCGGCCGGTACCCCTCGGTCGCCGGCGGCGCGCAGCTCACCGACAGCGTGGCCGTCCACGAGGCGCCCGGTGGTACGACGACGTCCCACCGCAGCGCTGTCTCCGCGATGTCCACAGTGGGCGGTGGCGTGGCGGTCAGCCGTACCGTCGGATCGTCCTGCCAGACGAAGCCGCCGCCGACCGCGGTGGCCTCTGCCGGCGGCGGCCGTTCGCCCGCCTTGACGAGCCCGACCGGTGCGCGGTCGGCGCCGACGAGCACCTCGACGGCGACCCGCAGCGGACCCCGGGACGCGTTGCGCACGGCGATGGTCTCCTCGCCCCCGTCCGGCCGGGCGACCCGGGTGCGCTCGCACCACACGGTCGGGTCGGGGCCACGGTCGCCGAGCCCGCGCAGCACGCCGACGAAGCGCGCCCGGTCGGCCGCGGCGACGTTGCCCACCAGGGGGACCGGCTCGGCGCCGGCGACCCTGACGATCAACCGCGACAGGATGCGCCGGTCCGCGACGTAGAGCCCGTCCGCTCCGCCGCGCAGCTGGCCGTCCGGCGGGGAGAGCCAGGTCGCGGGCGCGCGTAGGCAGGTGACGTGCTGGTCGAGATACGGCTGGCCCATCGGCGACCCCTTGACAGCGGTGTTTGTTGGGTGTCATTGTCCCGTTTGAACGTTCAAAACACCCTACCCGAGCGGAGGCGGCCTGTGAACGACCCCCAGCCGACCGTCTCCGACGTCGCCGAGCTGGCCGGGGTCTCCCGCCAGACAGTGTCCAATGTGGTCAATGCGCCGCACCGCGTGCGACCGGAGACCCGCGTGCGGGTCGAGGAGGCGATCGCGGCGCTCGGCTACCAACCGAATCGCGCGGCGCGGGCGCTGCGGGTGCAGGCTTCGCGGCTCATCGGCTGCCGGGTCGAACCGGAGAGCGTCGAGTCGCTGGCGAGCATCCACGACCGGTTCCTGCACGCGCTCGCCGAGGCCGGCCGCGAGGCCGACCATCACCTGTTGCTCTTCACCGCCGACGATCCCGGCGACGAGATCGCCGCCTGCGCGCGGCTGTTCCGCACTGCCGGGGTCGACGGCTTCGTCCTCTATGGAATCCAGCGGGGGGACCCGCGGCCCCAGGCGTTGCTGCGGCTCGGGGCACCGTTCGCCGCGTTCGGTCGCACCGACTTCGACTCCGACCACCCGTGGGTGGACGTCGACAACGCGGCCGGCACCGCCGCGGCGGTCGACCACCTCGTGGCCCGTGGCCACCGGCGGATCGCGCTCGTCGGGTGGCCGGAAGGATCGCAGGTCGGTGACTACCGGGCCACCGGCTGGCGCACCGCCCTCGACAAGCACGGTCTGCTCGCCGACTCGGCGCATCTCGACGTCCGCGGCGACGACTCGGTCGCCGGCGGCGCCGCGCTGGCCGGCTACCTGCTCGACCGCGATCCGGCGCCGACGGCCGTCGTCGCGGTCAGTGACACGCTCGCGGTCGGGGTCACGCACGCGGTCCGGGCGCGCGGGCTGGCCGTCGGACCGGACGTCGCCGTGGTCGGCTTCGACGACACCCCGACGGCCCGGGTACTGGAGCTGTCCAGTGTCCGGCAACCGATCGAGGCGGTCGGCCGGGCGATCGTCCGTACCCTCCTCGAGCACCTCCCGTCCGGGTCGATCGACCCGGAGCCTTCCGCGCGCTTGCTCGCGCCCGCACTCGTGGTGCGGGCCAGCAGCGCGGTGTCGCATTGAGTTCCCCCACGTTTGCAAGGAGATAGCGATGAACCGCCTCCGCGCGCTCGCGCTCACCGCCGTTGCCTGCCTGGCCGTCGCCGCCTGCGGCGACGACGGCGGCGGCAGTGCCGGCACCGAGACCGGTGTCAGCCTGTCGATGTACGCGTTCTCGTCGTCACCGGCCGAGGACCAGACCCTGCGCAAGATCATCGACGACTACAACAAGCTCGGCCGCAACACGGTGACGCTGAACATCCTGCCCGAGTACGACACCGCGCTGACGACCGCGCTCGCCGGTGGCCAGCCGCCGGACGTGTTCTACGTCAACGACAACAAGCTGCCCGACCTGGCGAAGGCCGGGACGCTCGAGCCGATCGGCGACAAGGTCGACAACCCCAGCGACTTCTACGAGAGCCTGCGGCAGTCGTTCACGTACAACGGCGTGTTCTACTGCCCGCCCAAGGACTTCTCGACGCTGCAACTGATCTACAACACCGACGAGCTCGCGAAGGCGAACGTCCAGCCGCCGAAGACGTGGGAGGAACTGTCCGCCGCCGCGAAGACGCTGACCAAGCCGGGCCGGCCCGGTCTGGTCATCAACCCCGAGTTCTACCGCTGGGGCGTGTTCATGGCGCAGGCCGGCGCCTGGCCCACCAACACCGAGATCACCTCGATGACGATGGACAGCGCGCAGATGAGCCAGGCGCTGCAGTTCGTCGCGGACCTCCACAAGGGAGGGTTCGCCGCGAGCCCCGCGTCGGTCGGTACCGGTTGGGGCGGCGAGGCCATCGGCAAGGGCAAGGCCGCCATGACCATCGAGGGCAACTGGATCGTCGGTGCGATGAAGAACGACTTCCCGACCGTGAAGTACGCCGTCGCGGAGCTGCCCGCCGGACCGTCCGGCAAGGGCACGATGGCTTTCTCGGTGTGCTACGGCGTAGCGAAGGCGAGCACGAAGAAGGCCGCCGCCATCGACTTCGTGAAGTTCCTGGTGTCGCCCGAGAAGCAGCTCGAGTTCACCAAGGCGTTCCCGGTCATGCCGTCGCGTAAGTCGCTGGCCGGCCAGTGGCTCGCCGACAAGCCGGAGCTGCAGGCGTTCGTCGCCGGGGGCGACTACGCGAAGAAGTCGGTGTTCGTACCGGGATTCAAGACCGTCATCGACACCCTCAACGACGGGATCCAGGGCCTGGCCGCCGGTAACAAGCCGGTACCGGAGGTGGTTTCGTCGACCCAGAACGCGGGCAAGGACGTGCTCGGTGGTTGATACCACTCAGCTGCCCGGTACGGCGGAGACGGCCGCCGTACCGGGCCCCGCCGGGCGCCGCCGCAGAAACCGCACGAGCCGCATCCACGGCCGGCAGGGGCTGGCCGGCTGGCTGTTCGTCATGCCGGCCCTGCTCGGTCTCGGTACCTTCCTGTTGCTGCCGATCCTGCTCGCCCTGTGGGTCAGCTTCCGGGACTGGAGCGGACTGGCCCCCCTGGACACGTCGACGCCGGCGGGCCTGGACAACTACCGGGACCTGCTGGTGAAGTCCGGCATCGTGCAGAGCGACTTCGCCAAGAGCCTGCGCAACAACCTGTACTACGTCCTCGGCGTGGTACCGGCACAGACCGCGCTCGCGTTCGTTCTCGCGGTCGTCGTAAACGCGAAGCTGTTGAAGGGCAAGACGTTCTTCCGTACCGCGTTCTACTTCCCGTCGGTCACCAGCTCGATCGCGGTCGCGTTCATCTTCGTGTTCCTGTTCAGCCCGACCGGCGTGGTCAATGTGCTGCTCTCCGCGTTGTTGCCGGGCAGTGTGGAGACCGTCTGGCTCAACGAGCCGGACGGGGTGTTCCACGTGGTGCTCGGCTGGCTGGGTGTGGACACTCCGCCGGGCCTGCTCGCCGACCACCGGTTCATGGGACTGTCCTATTGGGACTGGCTGTCCGGGCCGAGCCTCGCGTTGCTGACCATCATGGCGCTGGCCACCTGGACGACCATCGGTACGTTCATGCTGATGTTCCTGGCCGGCCTGCAGAACATCCCGGAGGACCTGGACGAGGCGGCGCTCATCGACGGCGCGTCGCCGCGCCAGCGGTTCTTCCGGATCACCGTACCGCTGATGCGGCCGACCCTCTTCCTCGTGCTCACGCTAGGCATCATCGGCACCTGGCAGGTCTTCGACCAGATCTACGCGATGACCTCGGGTGGGCCGCAGAAGGCCACGCTGACGCCGGCGTACCTCATCTACCGCGACGGCTTCGAGAACTCCGCCATGGGCCGGGCCGCCGCCATCGCCTTCATCGTGTTCGCGATCATCCTGGTCTTTACCGGGATCCAGCGCTTCGTGCTACGCGGGAGGACAGAGTGACCGCCGTTCGCCGGGCCACCGCCTACCTCGTGCTCACCGCGGCCGCCCTCGTCTTCATCTACCCGTTCGTGCTCTCGCTGGCCACCTCGCTCAAGCCGCGCGACGAGGTGGCGGCCCACCCGGTGCTGCCGTGGCCGCTGTCGCCGTCGAGCCGGGCCTGGGAGGACATCCTCATCCACAGCGACTTTCCACTGTGGACGCTCAACTCGGTACTGGTGACCGTCTTCGCGACCCTGCTGCGGCTGTTCCTCGACTCGCTGGCCGGCTACGCGTTGGCCCGGCTCAACTGGCGCGGCCGCGGGTCGGTGTTCGCGCTCGTGCTCGCGATCCTCGCGGTGCCGCCGATCGTGCTCACCGTCCCGCGGTTCCTGGTGCTCAAGGAGATGAGCCTGCTCAACTCGTACGCCGGGCTCGTACTGCCACTGGCCGTGGACGCGGTCGGCATCTTCATCATGACGCAGTTCTTCCAGGGGCTGCCCCGCGAACTGGAGGAGGCCGCCCGTATCGACGGGGCGAACATCTTCCAGACGTACTGGAAGGTGGTGCTGCCGCTGGCCCGGCCCGGCCTGCTCACGCTGGCGATCCTGTCGTTCCAGGGTACGTGGAACGAGTTCCTGCTACCGCTGATCGTCGTGCGGGCCAGCCCGTCGCACTGGACGCTCCCCTTTGGACTGTCCACATTGGGCAGGGGTGGCGCAGGCGGGCAGACGTACGACTACCCGGTGATGCTCGCCGGCTCGATGCTCACGATCCTGCCGGTGGCCATCATCTTCCTCATCCTGCAGCGCTTCTTCGTCCGCGGTATCGCCGCCGGCGCGGTCAAGGGGTAGCTTCGAGCACGTGAACCAGGTGCGGGTCGCGGTCGTCGGCGCGGGCTTCGGCGGTCTGGGTACGGCGATCCGGCTGCGCCGGGACGGCATCGACGACTTCGTCGTGTTCGACCGGGCGGACGAGGTCGGCGGCACGTGGCGCGACAATACGTACCCCGGCTGTGCCTGCGACGTGCCCTCCCACCTGTACTCGTACTCGTTCGCGCCCAACCCGGACTGGTCCCGGGAGTACTCCGGCTGGGCCGAGATCCAGGGCTACCTGCGCGACTGCGTGGACCGCTTCGGTCTCGCGCCGCACCTGCGCCTCGGCCACGAGGTGAAGTCGGCGACCTGGGTCGGGCAATGGCTTCTGGAGACGTCTGGTGGACAGTGGACGGCCGATGTCCTCGTCGTGGCGTCGGGACCGTTCAACGACCCGGCGCTGCCGGACCTGCCGGGGCTGTCGAGCTTCGCGGGCCGGGTCTTCCACTCCGCGCGGTGGGACCACGGGTACGACCTGACCGGTCGCCGGGTGGCCGTCGTCGGTACCGGCGCGTCGGCGATCCAGTTCGTGCCCGAGATCGCCGGGAAGGTGGAGCGGCTGCACCTGTTCCAGCGCACCCCGCCGTGGATCCTGCCGCACCTGGATCGGCCGATCAGCGAACGCCGCCGGCGACGGTTCCGGGCCTGGCCGGCGACGCAGCGGCTCGCGCGGACCGCCATCTACCTGACGATGGAGGCGTTCGGCACGGGCTTCCTGCGGCCACCGGTGATGCGCCTCGCGCAGTCGGTCGCCCGGCGGCACCTGGCGAGGTCCGTCCCCGACCCGGCACTTCGTGCGAAGCTGACGCCGGCGTACACCATGGGCTGCAAGCGCATCCTGCAGTCGAACAACTACTACCCGGCGCTACAACGGGACAACGTCGAGGTCGTGACGGACTCTATCGCCGAGGTGCGGCCGGAGGGCGTCGTCACCGCCGACGGGACCGTACGCGAGGTCGACGCGATCGTCTTCGGTACCGGGTTCCACGTCGCGGACGTGCGGATCGGGCAGCACATCCGCGGGCGGGACGGGCGGCTGCTCGCGGATGTCTGGCGGGGCAGCCCGCAGGCGTACCTCGGCATGACGGTGACCGGCTTCCCGAACATGTTCCTGCTGCTCGGACCCAACACCGGGCTCGGGCACACGTCGGTGCTGCTCATGATGGAGTGCCAGATCGGGTACGTGCTCGACGCGCTGCGGCACATGGAACGGCACCGGATCGCGACCGTCGAGCCCAGGGCCGCGTCGCAGCGGGCGTTCGTGTCCACTGTGGACGAACGAATGCGGCGTACCGTGTGGCTGCGCGGCGGCTGCCAGAGCTGGTACCTCGACGGCACCGGCCGCAACTCGACGATCTGGCCCGGCTACACGTGGGCGTACCGCTGGCGCACGCGCCGCTTCGACGCGTCCGCGTACGAGCTGGCCCGGAGTCCCGCCTAGGCGCCGGTCCCGCGGCGTAGCCGCTTGCCACCGCTGACGAGCAGGACCACGCCGACCAGAGCCAGGATCGGGCCGAGTACCGCCCAGATGGTCTGGTCGGTCATCGGGCTGCCCTCGAGATAACCCAGTCCCTGTAGGGTCCAGACGGCGCCGGTGAGGACGGCGAGCGCGCCGATGACGATGAACAGCCAAGCCTTCATGTCGCTTACGTTACGGGTATCGATGCCAGGAGGAAAGATCATGCCCCAGGAGGTACGGGCGGTTGTCGCGGCCGCCAAGGACGCGCCGGTCACGGTCGAGACGATTGTCGTACCGGACCCGGGGCCGGGGGAGGCGCTGGTCGCCGTGGCGGCGTGCGGGGTCTGCCACACCGACCTGCACTACCGCGAGGGCGGCATCGGCGACGACTTCCCGTACCTGCTCGGTCACGAGGCGGCCGGTACGGTCGAGGCGGTCGGGCCGGACGTGACGGACCTGGCGCCGGGCGACTTCGTGGTGCTGAACTGGCGGGCGGTCTGCGGCCTGTGCCGGTCCTGCCGACGTGGCCGGCCGTGGTACTGCTTCGCCACGCACAACGCCCGCAACCCGATGACGCGGCCGGACGGTACGAGACTCTCGCCGGCGCTGGGCATCGGCGCCTTCGCGGAGAAGACGCTCGTCGCGGCGGGACAGTGTACGAAGGTCGACCCGTCCGCGCCGGCGGCGGTCGCCGGGCTTCTGGGCTGCGGGGTCATGGCCGGGCTCGGTGCCGCGCTCAACACGGGCGGGGTTGGCCGCGGCGACTCGGTGGCCGTCTTCGGCTGCGGTGGCGTGGGCGACGCCGCGATCGCCGGTGCGGCGCTGGCCGGGGCGACGACGATCGTCGGGGTCGACATCGACGACCGCAAGCTCGGCTGGGCCCGCGACTTCGGCGCCACGCACACCGTCAACTCCCGCGAGCAGGATCCGGTGGAGGCGATCCGCGAGTTGACCGGCGGTCACGGCGTCGACGTGGCGATCGACGCGGTCGGGCTGCCGGAGGTGTTCACGCAGGCGTTCTACGCCAGGGACCATGCCGGTACCGTCGTCCTCGTCGGCGTACCGCGTCCGGACATGACGCTGTCCATGCCGTTCCTCGACCTGTTCAGCCGCGGCGGCGCGGTCAAGTCGTCGTGGTACGGCGACTGCCTGCCCGAGCGCGACTTCCCTCAGATGATCACGCTGTTCCAGCAGGGCCGGCTGCCGCTGGACCGGTTCGTCTCCGAGACGATCGGCCTCGGCGACATCGAGGAGGCGTTCGCCCGCATGCATCGCGGCGAGGTACTACGCAGCGTCGTGCTCTTCTAACGCGGCGCGGAGGGCGGCGGCGGCCGCGCGGAAGGCCTCGGCTCGCGGGGAGTCGGGACTTGCCACGACCACCGGGGCGGTGGCGGCCGCCGTACCGTTGGATGCCTCGAGCGGGACCGTCGCGAGCCGGGGGATCCCCGCGGACCAGATCGACCGTTCCGGCGCGACCGGCGGGAAGACCTCGATCCGGGTACCGCAGCAGGGGCAGCTCAGCCCGCTCATGTTCTCGACCGCGCCGAGGATGCGGATGCCCGACCGTTCGAGCATGGTGACGACCCGGCGGGTGTCCAGGTGCGCCACGTCCTGCGGGGTCACGACCAGCACGGCGGAGGCGGTCGGCAGTACCCGGACGATCGCCTGCGTGATGTCCGACGTGCCCGGGGGCAGGTCGACGAGGAGGCAGTCGAGCTCACCCCAGGCGGTCGACCAGATCAGCTGGTTGAGCAGCACCTCGACGAGCCCGGCGGTCCACGAGATGGACTGGTCCTCGGCGAAGAGGAAACCGGTGGACATGAGCGTGACGCCGTACCGCTCGACCGGCTCCAGCGCCGTGCGGTGCAGCCCGCCGCGGCGGGCGAGGGTCCACGAGGTGGCCTCCACACGGCGGGCGAGGCCGACCATCAACGGGATGTCGGGGGAGTGCACGTCGGCATCCAGCAGGCCGACGCGCAGACCGTCCGCGGCGAGAGCGGCGGCCAGCTCCAGTGCCACGGTGGACTTGCCGACGCCGCCCTTGCCGCTGCAGATTGCCACTACGTCGTGAGCCGGGGCGGGGAGAGGAGATGCCACGCCAGGCATCTTCCCCTGCCCGCCCCGGATTCTGGGGGTCAGGACGGGAACGCGGCGACGTACACGTCCTGGTTGGCGCTGTTCACGCCGGGCCGGCCGCGGAAGTCCGTCCACGCC
Organism: Micromonosporaceae bacterium; assembly: GCA_035650075.1. Classification (GTDB taxonomy): domain Bacteria; phylum Actinomycetota; class Actinomycetes; order Mycobacteriales; family Micromonosporaceae; genus DASSUC01. The sequence continues at coordinate 15,213 of DASRII010000444.1, forward strand.
GCGTGCGCCACGCCGTTCGAGCCGATGGCGATCTGCGTGTAGTCGCCGATGAACGCGCCATCGGCGAACTCGACATGCGGGTTGGACGCCTCACTGGTCAGCCGCAGTTCGCTGGCGAACCCGTTGGACGAGACCCGGGCGGCGTAGTCCAGGCACGTCGACCTGGCCGTGGGCACGATCACGAAACCGGCTCCCGGGCCTACCGTGAGGTTGCAGATGGCCGGGTTGTGGGTGGCCGCGTAGTCGCGGGTGTAGTACGAGACCGCGATGCGCCCGTTGCGCATCGCGACCGCGGGGAACACCTTGTCGCCCGCACCCGGCGTGATCCGGGTCGGTGCGGACAGCGCGCCCCACGCGCCGGTCACGAGCTTCACCTGGGCCGAGGTCGTACCCACGAACGTCGTACCGCCGGAGCCGCAGTTACCCGCGCCCTCGTCGTCGGCCCACACCACGGCCAGCCGGCCGGTGACCGGGTCGACGCTGAACGACGGGTAGCTGTTGAGCCGCCAGTGCTCGTCGGTCAGCGTCTGCCGCCCGTTGAACACCGGGTAGCAGTCCAGGTCGTCGAAGACCCGGCCGACCTCCACGTTGGTGAAGGTCAGTCCGTCGTTCGTCGACCGGGCCACCACGGTCACGTCGGTCTGGTAATTGGTCGCGGGCGCGGACGCTTCGTACGCCACGTAGAGCGTGCCGTCGGAGGCGAACTGCGGGAACGAGGCCTGGTCGAACGGGTGCGACGGGTCGGATACCGCCGAGCCGACGCGGTTCCAGTTCGTGCCGTGGTCACGGGACAGCGCCATCACGATCGGCGACTCGCGGTACCCCGAGGCCTGCGGCCCCAGGTTGAACCGGGTCCAGGTGACGACGACCTGGCCGTTCGGGCCGGCGGCGATGAACTCCTTGTCGTGGAAGTAGTTGCCCGAGTCGACGAACGTCACCATGTTCGGTGCGCCGAAGGTCAGACCGCCGTCGTGCGAGACGCTCACCGCGATGCCGCTGGCGAACGAGCTCCGGCTGAACACGATGTTGGCGTAGTAGACGGTGCCGTCCGGGCCGATCGCCAGCGCCGGGTCACCGGCCGCGTCGGTCTTCTTGAACGGCCCCTGCCCGCCGGTCTCCCTCGTCAGGCCGGGCGCCAGGACGTTGGTCCAGGTCAGACCGCCGTCGAAGCTGGTGTACGCCCAGCCGGTGCTGTCGTTGAGAGCCTGGGAGTCGCAGCAGACCCGGTAGTCGTTCGACGCCGCCACGATGTGGTTCGGGTTCGTCGGGTCGACCGCGATCGCCGTCTCGTTCTGCGGCGTACGGCAGCCGAGGTTCGACGCGCCGCTGTTGTTGATCGGGTCGTTGACGATCGCGTTGACGTCGGTGGTCGGCGCGTACGCGAACGGTGTGTTGAACGGCGCCGATCGGCACAGACCCACCGCGGCGCTCGGGGTGTCCTTGCCGTGGCCGGGTCCGTAGTTGGCCCACGGTGCCTCGATCGTGGGCGGGAACTTCCAGCCCAGGTCCGTGACGCCGTCCGGCGCGGCCGCGGCGGCCGACCCCGTCACCGCCATGACGGCGACCGGTAGCAGCACCGCGATCCCCGCTATGAGACGCAGTCCTCTGCCCATCTGCCCTCCTCGTCGAGAAGCGTGCAGCCGGGTACGGCTGCGGGAGGGTAGAGCGTATTGAGGACGCTGGATCACCACAACTCGGCTGATCCGGTACAACCTTGCCTAACGCCGGCTGCGGTACGGCCGCACCGTCCGTTGAGTCTGGTCGGACGGCGGCCGCCGGCGCAGCATCGGGATCGCGGCGAGCATGCCGAACACGAAGCCGATGACGTGAGCCACGTACGCGACCGCGCCGCCGTCCGACACCGCCAAGCCGGACGAGAACACCCATTGAACGACGAACCACAGCCCGAGTACCAGCCAGGCCGGCAACCGCAGCGGAATGAAGAACAGGATGGGCACCAGGCTCCACACCCGGGCGCGCGGGTAGAGGACGAGGTACGCGCCGAGCACTCCGGCGACCGCGCCGGAGGCACCCACCAGCGGCATGGCGGAGTCGTGGTAGGCGAGCGCGAACCCGTACGTGGCCACGAACCCGCAGAGCAGGTAGAACAGCAGGAACCGGATCCGCCCGAAACGGTCCTCGATGTTGTTGCCGAACACCCACAGGAACAGCATGTTTCCGAGCAGGTGCAGCCAGCCTCCGTGCAGGAACATCGAGTAGAGCACCGACAGGGCCGGGATCTTCTCGTACGCCGGCGGCCCCGCCACGCAACCCGGGCCGTCCGGGCCGGTACCCACCTCGCCGGTGGGTACCACGGGCAGCTGCTCGTTGCCGATCAGCTCGCGCGGGATGGCACCGTAGTGGTCGAAGAACGCCTCCTGGCCGCACAGCTCGGCGAGCGGGACGTTCTCGGTACCGAGCAACGTGGCGGCCGGGGTCAACAGAAACACGCCGATGTTGACCCCGATCAGCAGGTAGGTCACCACGGGCGTGCGACGCACCGGGTTGACGTCGTGGACCGGGATTACCACGTCGTGCGTATGCCCACGCGGCGGGTTTCCCACACCTGTCTCACGGCAGGGCGTGCGTGTCGATCAACTCCGCGGGTACCGGAGCGTGGATGGCGGTGAACAGCGCCACGGCTGCCCGTCGGTGCCGGCGTACGTCGTCCACATTGGACACCGCGCGCGCCAGGGCGGCGATCGCCCGTGCCTCGCCAAGGCGGTAGCCCGTCGCGCGGTGGTTGGCTACGGCCTGGTCGGCGGTCCTGACCGCGTCGACGGTGCGCCTCGCGGCGAGGTGGATCCGGCTGGCGGCGGTGAGCGCCCTTCCTTCCAGCATCCGGTAGCCGCGGGCCGCGGCCAGCGCGATCGCCTCCTGAGCGCAGGTCAGCGCCTCCGCCAGCCGACCGTCGCGCTCGCCGACCTCGGCGAGACCGATCAGCGCGTCCGCCTCGGGGTGAAGGCTGCCGACCTCGCGGGCGAGCCGGATCGCCGTTTCGTAGTCCTGACGCGCCAGGTCCGTCTCACCGCGGGCGCAGTGGATGGTAGCGAGAGCGACGAGGACAGCTGCCTCGTTGCTGCGGTCGCCGGTCTCGCGGGCGAGCGTCAGGGCGACGATCCCGTGTTCGGTGGCGGCGTCGTACCGTCCGACGGCGATGTGCAGCTGCGTGAGGCCACCGTGGGCGACGATCTGCCCGTAGGCATCGCCCATCCGGTCGTGGACGGCCAGTCCACGCGTGAGGTGGTCGAGGGCGTGGTCGATCTGTCCGAGGTGGACATAGTTGATTCCGAGGTTGGTTAGCGCGATGCCCTCGCCGCCCGGGTTGCCGGTCTCGCGGTAAAGGGCAAGCGCCGCGAGCCCATCCTCGTTGGACCGCCCCAAGTCGCCGAGGTCGTTGCGCAGCATGCTCATGTTGCCCAGGGCCACAGCCTCGCCAGCCCGCCGACCCATCAGCCGGTTGAGGGCCAGGGCGTCACCGAACCGCTCGACCGCCACGGCGGGGTCGCCCAACTCGGCGTGGCTCACACCGACGCTCACCAGAATCGACGCCTGCGCCTCCCGCCAGCACGCCGACCTTGCGAGGGCGAGCGCCTCGTCGAAGTGCTCCAGCGACGACCGGTACCGGCCGAGGCAACGGTGGGCCATGCCGAAGTTGAGGTGCATGGCCGCGAGCGCGTACGGGTCGCCGCGCGACTTGGCCGCGGCGAGCCCCGCCTCGCTGGCGGCCAGCCACTCCGTCATCGTGCGGCTGATCCAGAAGTAGCCGCGCAGCGCGTCGGCGAGCAGCCAGGCCATCTGTGCCGGTCCGTGCTCGGCAACGTGCTGGATGGTCGCGATGAGGTTGGGCCGTTCCGCGTCCAGCCACGCCAGCGCCGCTGTCTCGTCGGGGAACGCGTCGGCGGCACCGTCGTCGACCGGGATCCGCACAGTCTGCGGGTAGAGGAGCTTCGCGGCCGCGCCGATCGTGCGCAGGTAGTAGTCGCAGAGCCGCTCCAGGGCTGCCGTCGGCTCGTCGTCCACCGCTGCTGCGCCGTCCGCCAGCTCCCTGGCATAGCGGCGAAGCAGGTCGTGCAGGGCGTACCGGCCAGGCTGGTCTTGCCTCACAAGATGCGCGGCGCTCAGTACGTCGAGCAGGTCCCTGGTCCGATCGGGGCTTCGGACGGCCAACGCCGCGGCCGCCTCCGGCGTTACATCCGGACCCGGGCCGATCGACAGGAGCTGGAAGATTCGTTGGGCGTCCGGCCCGAGGTGCCGGAGCGAGAGCGTAAACGCGGCCCGGACCGACGCCTCCGCATCACCGCTCACCTCGAGCTCCGTGAGCGCACGGTCGGAGCACAGGGCGTCGACATACGAGTCGATGTCGGGGTGGGACCGTTCGGTGAGGTTCGCGGCGGCGATACACAATGCGAGCGGCAGGTGGCCACACGCCTCGGCGAGAGCGAGCACGGCGTCCGGCTCGGCGGCGGCGCGCTCACGTCCGAGTACTCCGGTGAGCAGCGCAACGGACTCGCTCGGTGCGAGCACCTCGAGCGTCAGCCGGCGGGCGTTCTGCAGGGCGACCAGGCCGGTGAGTCGATCACGGCTCGTCACCAGCGCCAGACAGCCCGGACTCGCCGGCAACAACGGGCGAACCTGCTCCGCATCGCGGGCATTGTCGAGCAGCACCAGCACGCGCCGGCCGGCGAGCACGCTGCGGTACAACCCGACCGCCTCGTCCAGTTCGACCGGCACTCGCTCGGCGTCCACACCGAGAGCGCGCAGGAACCACGCAAGGACGTCGATCGGACGCACCGGCGGCCCCGCCGCGTACCCGCGCAGGTTGATGTGGAGCTGACCATCGGGGAATCGGGCGGCAACCCGACGGCCCCAATGCACCGCCAGGGCGGTCTTGCCGACCCCGGCCATGCCGGCGACCACCACGACCACCGCCGGCGTACCGACGGTGTCGGCCGGCACCGTTGCGTCCAGCGAGTCGAGCGCATCGACGCGGCCGGTGAAGCCCGGGACGGTCGCGGGAAGCTGCGCCGGCACCAAACCCGGATGAACCAGCAGGTTGCCACCCGCGGCCGACACCAACGTCGCCCGTTCCCGGTCGACGAGGCCGAGGGCGTCGGCTAGGTAACGCACCGTCGCGCCGCGCGGGCGGCGGATCCTGCCCGACTCGACACCACGAATCGTGCCGACGCTCAAACCCGCCCGCTCCGCCAACTCCTCCTGGCTCAGCAGCGCCCGCTGCCGCCATGCGCGCAACAAGCTGGCCAGGGAAACCGCACTGGCCGAAGGGCGCACCGTATCGCGGGACATCGCGCCGTACCGCCGCCTCCCCCGACGTTGACGGTGAATTGACGGTCAGTTGCCTGGAACAGCCACCTCACGCCGGACAGAGTCTAAGCCGCAGTACGACGCGGCGTTGACCCTCGCCGGCGTACGAGGATCGAGGATCGAGGAGGTTCAGTGAACGTTGACACGGGGAGTAAACGGGGCCGGCGGCGATTGATGGCCAGGGCCGCGGTCGTCGCCGTCGCGATGGCCCTTGCGACGGGGCTGGCTTCGGCGGACGCACAGGCGGGCACACCGCAGCCCGAGTTCAAACAGAGCGCCGCGGTGCGCACACCGCCGAGCCTTATGTCCACGCACTTGAACTACGTCTACTGGGGACAGTGGTTCTACGGGGTCTACACGGTGGACATCTGGTGGGGGTTCGACTACAACCCCGCCAACAATCACCTGCGGGGTTGGGCACTGATGTCCGGCAACAGCCAGAGCATTCACGTGCAGTCCGAGCCGCTGAACCTGGGTGATCGCAACGGCGTACTGAAGTCCGCGTACGTCAACTCGCAGGTCGGCTACCTGGAGGTGTCGACGGATTTCGTCCTATGCAGTAAGCCCAATGGCGTGTACCGATCCAATCTGCATTACTCCATCCGATGGCCCGACGGCGTGCTGACGTCGGGCCAGCAAACCGGCCAGCTCGAACTTCCCGCGACCACGATCTGCGCTTGACAACGCAGGTCGTTCCCGCCGTCGCCGCCCGTCACGGCGGCGGCGGGTATCCCTTTGCGCCCTGGGCGGCGCAGATCCAGCCCAAGAACCTAGGCCGGGGCGTGCTCGGGCATCCGCAGGACCCAGCGGTACGCCTGCACGAGCCCGGTGTCGAAGCCGGCCGCCGATCCCCAGAGGAACAGCCGGAACCGCCGGTACAGCGGCTCGCCCCAGCGGCGGACCACGTCGTCGCGGGCCGCGTCGAGCCGGCGTGCCCATTCGCGGCAGGTGAGGAAGTAGTTGTGCCGGTCGTCGACGACGCTCAGCAGCTCGAACGGTGACCGGGCTACCTGTCGCAGGTACTCGTGCAACAACAGCGGCGCCGATCCGCCCGGGTACACGTACCGGTACATGAACGTCGACACGTTGCGCTTGGCCCGCATCGCGAGCGCGTCGAGGTAGACGGTGCCGCCCGGGCGCAGGAACTCGGCGTACTTGCGCAACGTCGTGCGGTAGTCGGGCAGGTGCTCGGTGACGCCCATGTTGACGACGGCGTCGTACTTGTGCGGGCTCGTGTACGCGAAGACGTGCTGCCGCACCACGTTGACCGACAGCCGCTCCCGGTCGAAGAGCTCGTTGAGGTACCGCTCCGACTCCTTCGACAGCGTCAGCGTCGTCACGTCGATGTCGCGCCGGGCGGCGTGCTCGGCGAACGCGCCCCAACCGCCACCCACCTCGAGCACCCGGTCGCCCGGCTTGACCCCCAGCGCGTCGATCGCGAGGTCCATCTTGCGGGTCATCGCGTCCTCGAGCGGCTCATCCTCGCGGGCGAAGACGCCCTCGGTGTAGCACCGGTGCCGGGTGTCGAGGAACGTCAGGAAGAACTCCGAGTCCTCGTCGTAGTGGTGCGCGATCGACTTGCGATCCCGCTCGGTGCGGCGCAGGAGCGACGGCGCGAAGTTCGACAGCCAGGCGATCGGATGGATGTCGCGGAAGAACCGGCGCATCTTCAGCGCCGCAGCTAGGTCGCCGTCGACATCGAGCCAGCTGCGCAGGTACGCCACGGCGACCTGGAACTGGTCGAGCGAGGCGAGCGCCTTGGCGCCGCGCGGATCGCGGACCCGGATGTCGAACGCCGGCACCCCCGAGCCGAACGTGTGGGTGGAGCCCTCGGCGGTAGTGAGGGCGAAGCTCACGGGGGGTCGCTGGGCGAAGTGAGCGCGATAGCGCCGCTCCAGCGCACGGATCAGGTCGGGACCAGCCATGTGATCCACTGTAAAGGATCGATAACGATCGAACCTATCGCGGAGTGCGGCCGTACTTAATGGTATGACATTTCGCACCGTCTCATCGGTGGCGGCAGCGGCGGCGGTCGTCGGGGTGTTGGCCCTCGCACCACCCGCACAGGCGGCAGACCTCACCGCACCGACCACCCCGCAAGGACTGCGGGTGACCGGTACGACCGACAGCACGGTAAGCCTCGCGTGGAACGCCTCCTCGGACGCGTCCGGCCGCGTTACGTACCGCGTGTACGTCAGCGGCACCTGGCGCAGCAACGCCGCGGAAACCTCGCACAGTCAGGGCGGCCTGAGCCCGGACACCAGCTACACGTTCGTCGTACGGGCCGTCGACCGGTACGGCAACGTGTCCCGAACCAGCAACGCGGTCACCGCGTCCACCGCGGCCGGCGGTGGCGGGGTACCGGGTACTCCGGTGAACCTGCGGGTCACCGCGGTCGACTACGACTCGATCAACGTGGCGTGGGACGCCGCGGCCGGCCCACCGGTCGCGTACTACCTCGTCTACCGCAACGGTCTGTGGGTCAACTCGTCGTACGGCACCACCGGCAGCGCGGACTACCTCTCGGCCGGTACGACGCACACCATCCAGGTGCGCGCCCGGGGCACGGACAATAGCCTCTCCGAACCGGCCACGATCACCGCCACGACCCAGGCGGACGCCGGCCCGCCGACGGTACCGGCCAACCTGCGGATCGTCACCGACTCGTTCGGTCGGCCGTCCGGCCTGACCTGGGACGCGTCGACCGACGACCGGGGTGTGTCGAACTACTGGCTCTCCGCCGACGGCAGCGAAGCCTTCGGTGGTGGCCTGGGCGTGAGCTTCTACAGCCTCACGGACGAGTACTGCACGGTGTTCAGCGGCCAGACGTACACGTTCACCGTGCGGGCCAGGGATCTGTCCGGCAACCTGTCGGCAGCCGGTACACCGCTGACCGTCAGCGTGCCGTAAGGCCCCGGTAACATCGGGAGGTTGTCCAAGACCTACCCGAGGAGCCCACTGTGTCCGCTGTCGCCCGTACCCCCGCCGTGGCCGACCCCGTCGTCGTCCCCGCCGGGACGACGGCGGCGGACGCGGTGGCCTCCGCCGGTCTGCCGACGACGGGCCCGAAGGCCATCGTGGTGATCCGGGACGGCGAGGACCGGCTGCGCGATCTGGACTGGGTACCGGAGGCCGACGCGACGGTCGAGCCGGTGTCGGTCGATTCGCCCGACGGCTTGGCCGTGTTGCGCCACTCCACCGCGCACGTGCTCGCCCAGGCGGTACAGGACCTGTTTCCGGAGGCGAAGCTCGGCATCGGCCCGCCGATCGAGAACGGCTTCTATTACGACTTCGATGTCGCCCGGCCGTTCCACCCCGAGGACCTGGAGAAGCTCGAGAAGCGGATGCAGGAGATCGTCAAGGCCGGGCAGGCGTTCCGGCGCCGCCGGTTCGCCAGCCTCGACGAGGCGAAGCAGGAGCTGGCGGGTGAGCCGTACAAGCTCGAACTGGTGGACATCAAGGGCGATGTCGACTCGGCTGAGGTGATGGAGGTCGGCGGCGGCGAGCTGACGATCTACGACAACGTCGACGCGAAGTCCGGCTCCCGCGTCTGGGGCGACCTGTGCCGCGGGCCGCACCTGCCGTCGACGAAGCACATCGGGGCCTTCAAGCTCATGCGCACGGCGGCGGCGTACTGGCGCGGCTCGGAGCAGAATCCGCAACTGCAGCGGGTGTACGGAACGGCCTGGCCGACCCGGGACGCGCTGAAGGCGTACCTGTCGATGCTCGAGGAGGCCGCCCGGCGCGACCACCGCAAGCTCGGCGCGGACCTGGACCTGTTCTCGTTCCCCGACGAGATCGGCTCGGGCCTGGCGGTGTTCCACCCGAAGGGCGGGATCATCCGCCGGGAGCTCGAGTCGTACTCGCGGCAGCGCCACATCGAGGCCGGCTACGAGTTCGTCAACACGCCCCACATCACCAAGGGCGCACTGTTCGAGACCTCGGGACACCTGCAGTGGTACGCCGACAGCATGTACCCACCGATGTCGATGGAGGGTGCGGAGTACTACCTCAAGCCGATGAACTGCCCGTTCCACAACCTCATCTTCCGGGCGCGCGGACGGTCCTATAGGGAGCTTCCGCTGCGGCTGTTCGAGTTCGGGACGGTGTACCGGTTCGAGAAGTCCGGTGTGGTGCACGGGCTGACCCGGGTGCGCGGCATGACCCAGGACGACGCGCACATCTACTGCACCCGGGAACAGATGGCCGGCGAGCTGTCCTCGCTGCTGACGTTCGTGCTGAACCTGTTGCGCGACTACGGGCTCGACGACTTCTACCTCGAACTGTCCACAAAGAACCCCGAGAAGTACGTCGGGGCCGACGCCGAGTGGGACGAGGCCACCGCGGCGCTCGCGGCGTCCGCCCAGGAGGCCGGGCTGGAACTGGTGATGGACCCCGGGGGCGCGGCGTTCTACGGACCGAAGATCTCCGTGCAGGCACGGGACGCGATCGGGCGTACCTGGCAGATGTCCACGATCCAGGTGGACTTCCAATTGCCGCGGCTGTTCGAGCTGGAATTCCAGGCATCCGACGGGTCACGGCAGCGGCCCATCATGATCCACCGGGCGCTGTTCGGCTCGATCGAGCGGTTCTTCGGCGTGCTGACCGAGCACTACGCGGGGGCGTTCCCGGCATGGCTGTCTCCGGTACAGGCGGTCGGGATCCCGGTGCGGTCGGACCATGTCCACTATCTACAGTCCTTTGTGGACAGTTTGCGGACCGCCGGGATACGGGCCGAAGTCGACGACTCCGACGAGCGGATGCAGAAGAAGATCCGTACCGCGCAGCAGCAGAAGATCCCGTTCATGGTGATCGCGGGCGACTCCGACGTGGCCGACGGTACGGTGTCGTTCCGGTACCGCGACGGCTCGCAGCGCAACGGGGTACCCCTCGACGAGGCGGTGGCCCACATCGTCGACGTGGTCCGGTCCCGGACGAACGAGGGTCCATCGGCGACGGCCTAGTTTCTCGAGCTGGATCTGCGCCGACCGTAGGTCCAGACGCCTAGATCAGCACAGCCTGATCCGGGTACGGTAGCGGCCCATGGGGATCCTGGATCGCTTCGTCGGCTCACCGCAGGACCGCTTCGCCCGTGAGGTCATCGCGGAGCTGAGACGCGTAGGGGTGCCGGAGGCGACCTACGATCCCGAGGAGTTCTCCATCCGGATCCGGACGGCGCCCGATGACGACGAGACCGGCGAGATCTACCTGCACAACGTGTTCCAGGAGTCCGCCGGCTCGAGCAAGGCCGGGCGGCGGGAACGGATCACGCGCCTGGTCTCCGCCCTCGTCCGGGGACCGGAACCGCCGCAGACCTGGGCCGAGGTCCGAACCCGGCTGCGACCCGTCCTGCGGTCGGCCCACTACGGCCTCACCGGCAGCTACGAGGTGGATGTGGCGCACGCCATGGTGTCCCGTCCGGCCCT
>DASRII010000445.1:0-4816 GCA_035650075.1 Micromonosporaceae bacterium
CTCACCGACGACAGTGAGCTCTTCGCCCGCGCTGTGGTCATGTCCGGCGCGTACGAGGGGCGGATCCGGCGCCACTTTCCGCACGGCGACCCGCCAGTGGCCACCGACCTCGACCTGCCGCTGTTCAGCTTCCGCATGGACGAGATTCGCGCCGCCCTGCTCCGCGCCGAGCTGGATCGGCTGCCGATCCGTCTGAAGTGTTTTCGCGCCAATTACGACTATGTGGCCGCGGCGCTGGCTGACGTCACCGAGATCGAGATCAGACAGCCGGTGGCACCGGGTGCGTACCTCGGTGAGGCGTTCATCTTCCGCGTGCCGGACGGGGACGCGAAATGGTTCACCCGTGCCCTCTGCCGGGAAGGTATCGAGGCGCGCAACATCGGCAGCGACGAGGACGACAACGTACGTGCCTTCTGGAACTGGCGGTTCTTGTTCGCGAATGCGGACATCCCGACCATCCAGGCGATGCTGCCGAACGCCACGCGGTATCTCCAGCAGACGGTCGACGTACCGCTGTCTTCGGCCCTCTCGGTGGAGGACTGCGACGACCTCGTGGCGGCGGTCCGCAGAGTGGCTCGGGCCAGTCGGCGATGACCGCCGTCGTCGAGCAGAAAGCCGTTCCCCGGCTTGCCCTGGCCGGAATCTTCGGTGGGCTCTTCGCCGGGTACGTGGGACTGACCGCGGTGATCCCGGTCCTGCCCGGCCTGGTACGAGACCGTTTCGACGCGAGCAACCTCGCCGTCGGACTGGTGGTAACGGCGACCGGGCTCACCGCGCTGCTCGTGCGGCCCGTCGCCGGTGCGCTGGCCGACCGGTACGGCCACCGCCGGGTCATGCAGGCTGGCGCCTCGATCGTGGCCATCGGCGGTGCGCTCTACTTCCTGCCGTTGAGCCTGCCCGGCTTCGTGCTGGTGCGCCTCCTGCTCGGTGTCGGTGAGGCGGCGCTCTTCACCGCCGGCGCGGTCTGGACCGTGTCGATCGCGCCGCACGACCGTCGTGGGCAGCTGATCGGCCTCTACGGCATCAGCATGTGGGGTGGGATCTCGGTCGGTACCCTGCTCGGCGCCACCGCCCTTCGTCTGGGCTACCCGGCGGTATGGGCGGTGAGCACCGTTGTGCCGCTTGTCGGGCTGGCGTTGGTCAGCGCGGTCCGCGCGACATCGCCCGTCGGGCCGACCGTGGCGCGTGGCCTGCTGCTGCGCCCGGCACTGGTGCCCGGGGTGGCGCTCGCGTTGGGCGCAGCGGGCTACGCCGGGCTGGCCGCGTTCATTGTCTTGCACCTCGACGAGCGCGGCGTCGGTTCGGGTGTCGTCGTGCTCAGCTGCTTCAGCGCCGTCTACGCCGGTACCCGGCTGTTCATCGGCCACCTGCCGGATCGCCTCGGCCCGCGCCGGGTCGCCACCTGGTCCGGCGTCGGCGAGGCGGTCGGTCTGCTGATCATCGCGCTGGCACCGAACCTTCCGGTGGCGGTACTCGGCAGCGTGGTCATGGGCGTCGGGTTCTCCCTCCTGCACCCGTCGCTGGCGCTGATGGTCATGAATCGCACCGACAAGGCGCGACAGGGCGCCGCGATTGGCGCGTACACCTCGTTCTGGGACCTGGGCCTGTTCATCTGGGGTCCCGTGACTGGCGCGATCGCCACCGGGTTCGGCATACCCGCCGTCTTCCTGGCCGGCGCTGTCGCGGCGGCGGCGGCTTCGGTCGTGGCGCTGTGGGTGCGCCAGCCGAGCCCCGCGCCGGCGGTGGCGGGCTGAGATGGCGCTGTCGATCCTGTACGTGACCGGCTGGTGCCGCAACGGCAGCACGATCATCGGCAACATCCTCAACGAGGTCCCGGGGTTCTGCCACGTAGGAGAGTTGCACTTCCTCTGGAAGAACGCCGCCGAACTGGGTGTGAACAACTGGTGCGGCTGCGGCGCGGTACTCACCGAGTGTCCTATCTGGACAGACATCCTTCGGCTCGGCCAGCCGCCCGGCGTAGAGCTGGCTGCCTTCGCCGGAACCGTCGTGCAGCGCCAGCGCTCCTGCGTTCGCGCCCGGCACACCTGGCGGGTGCTCCGGCACGGGTTGCACAACACGACGCTCGACGACCACGCCCGGCTGCTGACGAAGACGTACCACGCCGTCGCCGAGCGGATGGCGGCCCGGGTGATCGTGGACACCTCGAAGATGCCGGGCGAAGCGGCGCTGCTGCCGCACCTCGACGGGGTCACGCCGTACTTCGTCCACCTGGTGCGCGACCCGCGGGCGGTCGCGCACTCCTGGCGTACGCCGAAGCAGTACATCTACGCCATGTCGCCGGCGAAGAGCACGGCCTACTGGTCCGGCTTCAACCTCGCCTCGAGTGCCATCGTCCGGCGGTACCCGCAACGGTCGCTGTTCCTGCGGTACGAGGACTTCCTCGCCGACCCGGTCGCCACGATCGACGCGTTGCTGCGGCTGTGCGCCACCGACCCGGCCGCCAACCCGTTGCACGGGCGCACGGTCGAGCTGCGTACCAACCACACGGTCACCGGCAACCCGGACCGCTTCCACACCGGGGCAACCGTCGTCCGGGACTCCGACGATGCCTGGCGCACCGACCTGCCGGTCTCCGCCAAGCTCACCGCGAGCGTGCTGTCCTGGCCGCTGGCCCGCCGCTACGGGTACGGCACGGACAGGGAGAGAGAGCCGAGTTGGACCTAGGGATCGCCGACAGGGTCGCACTGGTCGCCGGCGGCTCCAGCGGGATCGGTCTGGCCATCGCCAAGGAGTTGGCCCGCGAGGGTGCGCACGTCGCGATCGGCGCGCGGGACCGCGAGCGGCTCGATGCGGCCCGGCGGGAGGTGGCGGACGTGGCCCGCGGCCGCGTGCTCGGTACCAGCGTGGACATCACGGATACCGCGGCGGCACGCCGCTGGGTCGACGAGGTGGCCGCCGAGTTCGGCGCACTCCACATCGTGGTGGTCAGCGGGGGGAGCCCGCCGTTCGGCCCGCCCAGCCGGTTCGAGGTGGACGACTACCGGGCGGCGGTGGACCAGATAGTCGTACCGGCCGTCGGCCTGGCTCTGGCCGCGTTGCCGTACCTGAAAGGGTGGGGTCGGCTGATCTTCGTAGCGTCGGAGACGGCGACCCAGCCCATCGCGCCGCTGGCGTTGTCCGGGGTTACCCGCGCCGGCCTGGTTCGGTTCGCACAGACCTTGGCCACCGAGGTCGGTCGCGACGGGATCACCGTCAACGTGCTGGCGCCTGGCCACACCCGTACCCCGCCTATGGAGCGGCTCGCGGCGCGGCTGGCCGGCGGCGACGGTGATGTCGAGGGCGAGCTGCGGGCCATGGGCGAACACAGCGCGGTTGGCCGCCTCGCTTGCCCGGACGAGGTCGCCGCCGTCGCGACCTTCCTGGCCTCCGCCCGCGCGTCGTTCGTCACGGGCGCGGTGCACCTGGTGGACGGCGGCGCCAGCGTGGTCGGCCCGCACCTGCCTCATCTGACTACCGATCGGGAGAACCCATGAAGAGCACGATCGCCGAAGTTGTCGCAGACCGGACCAGAGAGCTGTCACCCGGACGGATGTTCGTCGAGGCATGCGCCGTCAAGGGGGTCGAGGCCGTCGTCGAGTACGACGTGACGATCACCGACTCGCTGACCAGCTCCCGGCGCAAGCCGCGCTACCCGGCCCGGAACATGTTCAAAGTCATCGACCTGTCCCGGAACCCCCGGCAGTACTACTGGCACGAAAGCCCGCCGCGCCCCGGTGACCCGCCGGTGCCCGGGAGCGAGGTGCGGCGCGAGGCAGCGAGCCACTTCCACCGGTCGCCGGTACCGGAGCTGGAGACCACGACGGCGTGGGTGCAGGTTCCACCGGACCTGTGGGAGGACGAAGAGACGTTCGAGTCCTTCGTCGACTACCGGCTCATCGTGCGCCTGGCCACGGCCGAGAACCACACGATCCTGCGCGGGGATGGTGGCCTGCTGAACCTGTCCGGGATCGCCCGCATGACGGACCGGGGACCGTTCGGCTCCACGATCCTGCGGGCCTGTAACGAGGTGGAGCAGATGGGTGGTACCGCCGACGGCCTGGTGATCAATCCCGCGGACTACTACCGGTTCCTGGGCGAGGGCCGCCTGATGGATGACGTCGAACGCAACGGGGTGTTCATCGTACGGACCCGGCTGGTCGACCCGGGTTCCGCGATCGTCGGCGACTTCGGGCACGGCGCCGTGCTGTTCGACGCCGGCCGTTCGGTGATCCGGTTCGCCGAGCCGCCGCCGGGCACGTTCGCGACCCCTGGTATCGCGCTGATGGCCGAGATCTACGAACGGGTCGTGGTCAACCTGCCGACCAACTTCTTCGTCGTCAGCCTCTAGAGAGGTACCGCCGATGTCTGACGTTCTGGTTGTCGGCGGGGGAGTTGTCGGCTTGTTCTGCGCCTACTTCCTGCGCCAGGCCGGGGCGAGCGTCGCCGTGGTGGAGCGCGCCACCGTCGGCGACCGGCGATCCTGCTCGTACGGCAATACGGGCTTCGTCGGGACGCAGGGCGCCGCGCCGATGGCCGAGCCGGATGTGCTGGTACCGCACCCGGACCGCGAGCTGGTCTCGTGGCTGCGGCACTTCCGGCAGGCCCGCAACGACCGGGACGCCGCGGAAACGTACCGGGTACTGCTGGACCTGAAGAAGCGCGGTCTGGAGATCCTGCGCGAGCTGTGTGCCTCAGGCGGCCTCGCGTCGACCTTCACGGCCGACGGCCTGCTGCTGGTGTACCGGACACCGGAGGGCTTCGAGGATGCCTGCCGGTCGGTACCCGCCGCGGTCTCCCTCGGCGTACCGCTGCGGAT
>DASRII010000446.1:0-8152 GCA_035650075.1 Micromonosporaceae bacterium
ATGCGCTGCTCGCGCATCCGGATCCCCCAGTAGAGATCCATGTGGATGCCCACGGTGACCGTGCCGGCATCCTCGATGCGCCGCAGCATCGCGTGCCCATCGCCCCGCGGGTTGTGGGACACCGTTCGCAACCAGAGCAGCAGATCGGCGCCCTTGCTGGCGCGCACGATGTCATCGACCGGTGCGCCACGCACCCGTAGGTACTCGACGCTCCATCCGAGCGCCCGCGCGCCGTCGACCACGTCATCGTGCCAGCACTCCATCGCCGGACCGCCCAGGTCGGGCGCACCCAGTACGACCGCCCTGATCACGTGTCCTCATCCGGTACGGCCATCGACACGCTTACCGTGATTCCCTCCAGCACCAGGCCGGCAGCAGCCCTGGCCAGTACCTCAGCGGCGCGGGCGGCATGCCCGGGATCATCCGTAACCACCGTCGCGGAGACGACGATTGTGATCACGTGCCCTCGCTCTCCGGCTCGACCTGGACAAGCTCGCAGTCCGCCCGTAGGTACTCGACCTCGGACGGCCGAACGGTCGCCTTGACCCGGTACACCTCGCCATCGCCGCGCAGCTCGTCACCGCGGCTCACGTCCGCGTCCGGGGCGAGGTAGACCGGCATCAACAGCTCGGCGCCGGCCTGCATCGCAGCCACCCGCTCGGCAGCGGAGGGTTGCGACACCCGGGCGCGCACATCGCCGATGTCCGTCATGGTGACCGTCTGGCCACCAGCCCCGTCGTCGTCCGTGACCGGGCGCCACACGGCCAACGTCCTGTTGAGTTCATGCGCCCCGATCACGAGCCGAGCACGCTCTCCGTGTCGTCGCCCGAGTAGGGCGAGACGAGCGTCACGGCGACAAACGAGCTGGCCGCCGCCGCGCGGCGCACCACGCGCTGCTCCCCATCGGTCAGGTAGACGACCTCGCCACCCTCCCGCCGCGACCGATCATATGATCGCGCAGAGTCCCCGATGGAGCGTTGTGTCAGGCCCTCGGCGTTCTCGAAGGCCCGTTTCGCCGAGGCGAGGCAGATCTTTTCGACCCGCGGGGGGACGGTTGCGGCGGTCCAGTCGGGATCGCCGATGTCGCGGATCAGATCGGACGCGTCGACCAGTGCCGCCTCGGCCCGGTCCGTCTCGGCATCGGTGGGGAAGACCCCTTCCGGGTAGCCGAGACGGATACCGAGCTTGACCACTGTGGACAGTGGCGCGAGGTCCGGCATTAGCTTGCCGCCGTGTCCATCACGAAGATGCGCGGGAACGTCAGGCCGGAGTCGTCGTCCGGCACCGCGGCGGCGCCACTGAACGTACTCACGACCGTAGCGTCCGACAACTTGTCCGGTACGTATTGGAAGATCTGTCGCAGGCCGATGCCGCCGGCCTCGGCGGTCGCCGAGCTGACCACACCACGGGGCACCACCGGAACGCGGTTGGCGAACGCGAACCCGGAACGGTGGTACGCCACCGCCCGGCCAGCGGTCAGACCGTTGGACTCGACCACGGTGAAACCGCGGTACCGGCCGATGACGGCATCGCGCAGGGCGGACGAGCTGCCGGCCTTATCCACGTCAGACAGGTTGGGCAGCCCGAGAACGAACGTGGCGACCTCCGGCGACACGGCCAGGAACCGGTTGTCGGCCGGAACGTCGTTACGTCCCAGCGTCTCACGCGCCTCCAGGATGATGGCCTCGATGTTGCCGCCGTCCGCGTCGATGGTGCCGTCCGCGTCGAGGTCGTTCATGGCGGTGCCGAGCAGGTCTTCCGCCTCGGTTGCGACCGCGGCGACCTGGACCCGGGTGATCTGCCGGCCGAAGTCCTCAAGGGACATCGACAGCTCTTCGTCAGAGACGAGCTTCGCGTGGTACAGGTGCGTCATCGTGACGTTCACCGGCACCTCGTCAACGTCGTCGTAGGTGATGGTCGCGCCGGGCGTCGCCTGCACACGCGCCGTGGACGGCTGTGGCACCCGGACAGTGATCGTGTCGCCGTTGCTGCCGGCGAACTCCGCGCCCGAGATACGGGACACGGTCATCGGCAGCACGAGCGTACGCGTGAGCAGTTCGATCGCAAGCGCCGAAATGCCTTGCGCGGTAAGAACAGCCATCGCTGTCTACTCCCTTGTGGACTGGTTGGCGATGGCTATCACCATCGCAGGTCAGAAACCGGACTTGAGAATCTCTTCCGCCATCTGTGCCGGGGTTTTGTCCCCCGTCGTGCTCGGCGCGGCACCGCTGGTGAGCCGCTCCGTGGGGCGCCCGGACGGCGGCAACGACTTGCGCCCGTCCCCAGCGCCCTTGTCCTTGTCGCCTTCAGTGCCCTTGCCTTCCCCGGTGCCCTTGCCCCCGGTACCCCCGGCGCCCTTGTCGTCTTCGGTGCCCTTGCCCTCCCCGGCCTTGTCGCCGTCACCTTCGGTGCCTTTGCCCTCCCCGGCCTCGGCCTTGAGTGCGGCGAGCATTTCGTCCGCGTCCGACTCCAGTGCTTCGCGCGTATCGCCAGTCAGGCGCTTCGCCATCCAAGCCGGCAGCTTCTTTGCGGTCGCCACCTCGGAGCGCAGAGCGGCGCGCTCGGCCTTCGTGGCCCGCTCCTCCAAGCCGGATACCTTCTCCAGCACCCTCTCAAGTGCCGTTTTGTTCTTGTCGCCCTCGGCAGCTCTCGCCTTGAGATCGTCGTAGTCGCTGAACTTCTCCCGCTCGCGTGCCAGTCGCTCCCGCACGATGCGATCCACGTCGGCCTGGCTGAACGTCGCGGTGGTCCCGGTGCCTTTGTTGTCGGTACCGGTGGTGTCCTCTGCCATTTCCGGATCCTCTCCGTTACCGGTCCTATGTGGACCGTTACTGTTCCTCCGACTCGTTCTCGCCGGAGTCCTCTTCATCGTCCAGTGTGGACTCTTCCGGTTCCCGATCGAGCTCTATCGGGTAATCCATCGTCATGCGATCGCGTGCGCGCCCGCGGTCCGCCTGTGTCACCGGATGGCCTCCACTTCTATCACTCGGCCCGGACCGGGGCCTGTGTCCGCCACTACCCGTAACCGTAACCCGCGCTGAGTCAACAGCTCAGCCTCGTACCGGGAGTCGGACAGCTCGATCGCCCCGGTGCCCCGGGGTAGCAGGATGTCCAGCACAGCGCCATCCGGGCCCCCGAACGTCTCGGCTATCTGACCATCCGCCGAAGTAGACAGGTAGCTGTGCTCTGTCCACTCGGCACCGACCAGCGATCCGTCCCAACGCGCGCCGAAGACCTTCCGGCCATCCTTGATGCCGCGCTTCACCCGCACGTCGGACGTGAGACGCGAGCGACGCATCACCTTGTCGATCTCGCCGGTAAGTTCGCGATGGAACTCGAATCCGAACGTGCGTGGCAGGTCGCCACGCACGCGTCGCAATGCCTCATTGATATTGACAAACGCCGTCCCCTTGTACTGTCGCAGGAAACTGAACTCCTCCGATGACAACGACTCGGGGCGCATCAGGCTCCGTGGCGCGGCCGCCAGCGCGTCAACGCCGGTCGCAGGGGTAAGCGGAACGGCGGTCGGTGGCCGAGCGAGCCCGCCCGACTCGACGTGCCGACGCCAGGCGCGCAACGCGTCCTTGCCGGACTTGCCGGCGGTCACCTCGCGCCACTGACGCTGCAACTCGACGACCTCGGGTGGCTCTGGCTCGTGCTCCCATACCGGTTCCGGTGAGCACGAGCATCCGTCGTGCGCTTGGAAGTCGGCGCCGCGACGCGAGTAGACGGCGCCCCGGCTGGCCAGCATCGAACAGAACGCGCAGGGCGAGCCGGACGTCACCCGCCGGAACCCTGCGACGGGCATCTACCGCCCCGCCAGGAACGTGCCAGTCACCGTGTCCCGCTCTCCGGCCAGCACGAGCCGATGCGCCGAGGCGACCAGCCGCGACGTCATCACCCGCGCCGCGGCCGGCTGGGACTGCGAGACCCGCAGGTTGTCCAGGAACGCTCCGACCGAGCTCACGAACAGCGAGCCGCGCATCCTCTCGACATCCAGACGCGCCGGCAACGGGTCCACCGTGGCGCCGGACGCGTCCGCATGCGCGCGCAGGTACCGCGCGGCCAGCGTCACCGCGGCTCGATGCCCGGCCGTGACGACTAGCTCGACACGCTGACCGGCGCCGGCCAGCCACCAATCCTCGATCGCGGCCAGGTCCGCGGCCACGGTGATCGAGCGCACCTGGCGACCGACGACGGACGTGAGCGCGGCGAGGTTACGCCTGTGCGCCAGCGTCAGCGCCCGCGCCTGAGCCGCCGTCACCCGCCCCGCCCTGCCCCATGAGCGAGTTGAGACCGGCTATCAGGTCCCCGGACTCGGCCGCGGCCCGCCAGCGGCGGACATCCTGCTGCGTGGCGCCGGGGACGCGATCCCAGAGCTCCTGCGGCGGGATGCCGAGCATCTGCGCCAGCTTGCCGAGTCCGTCCACAATGGCACCGAACGCGCGAGCCGATGTGTCCCGCCAGATCACCTGGGCGTCATCCGGCACCTCGATGTCCATGAGCGCGCCCACGGTCTGAAAGGTCTGCTCGTGCGACTCGCCGAAACCGGTCTTGCGCTCGTCGACCTTGCGATCCTTGCCGGCCTCGGCCGCGGCCAGCGCCTCAGCGGACAGGTTCACCAGTTCGCCGACGAGCTCGTGTACGGGCGTCTGGCTCAGGGTGGCCGCGTACTTGACTGAGGCCTCGCGGGAGCGCAGGTACCCGTCGAGCACGGTCTGTGCAAACTCGCCGAGCTGGACGTCATCGGGCACCTCGTCGAAGGTCCACATCTGTGACGCGGCAGCCTTCATCTTGATCTCGTCGCTCGCCGGGGTCCAGCCTACGATCCAGCGCTGCCGGAACGCCGAGTACCACTCCGCGGCTTTGAGTGAGAACGACGTCAGGTTGATCTGGTCCTGCAACGTCATCAGCGGCGCTATCTGTCCACACACGATGGTGGTGGTCGCGGCGCCACCCACGCGGCCGGGCGCCTCGGTTATGGCGTCATCGTCCAGGTCGAGATCCTGCGCGTCCTGGTAGCGAACCACGGGAGTGTATGGCAAGCCATGCTCATCGATCGCGGCAACTGCAAATCGGTCGCGCTCCATCCGCAACGTGTACACCGCGGAATCGTCGTACAGGCGCCAGTCTCCGGCGGTCGGGCGCTTCTCAAGGGCAAAGCGTGGCCAGTCCGGATCGGCACCGTAGACCGCGGTGAGCATCCGCGGTGACACAGCCCGGATCACCGGCACCGGGTCGCCAGGGGTAACCACCGTGTACCCAGTGCCGTAGGCGATGGTGGCCCGATGCAGGCCGGCCTGGTGCTTGTTCATCCGGTTGGCCAGCCACGCGCTCCACACGGACACCGTGACATCGTCACCGGTCGATTCGTCGCGCGCCCGGAAGCCATCGACGAACAGCGCCTGTGTCAGCGAGTTGACCACGATGTCACAGATGTTGACCCGGGCGACCCGGGCCATCTCACGCACCTCGGCCGGCGCGTCATTCGGAATGACCGCGGGAAACCGTTGCCGCCCGGTCCAGTACCGGCGCAACACATCCAGCTCGGCACGCTCGGAACGGTGCCGCTCCATCATCTCCTGCGCCCGCTCAACAGCCGCGTCCTCGGACAGTGGCACCTAGAAAACCGCCCTTCCCGTCCGCCGTTGCTGCTTGACCTTGCCGCTGTTCAACGCGATCCGCCTACCCATCCGAGCACCCACCATGGACACCGCGGCATCGACGAGCTTCTTCGAGTCGCGAGTTTCCTTGCCGAGCGAGACACCCCACGGGTTGGTGCGACGTCGCGCGTTGTGCACGTGCATGCGCAGGATCGCCGATCCGTCGTGTGTCAACGTGCCGTGCTCGTCGATGTCCGCCGCGGCCTGCTCCGCGGCCGCCGTGAACATCCGGTTCCGCTCCGCTCCACCCGGCATCTTGACCCGCATGTCGAACAGCACGCTGTGCCCACGCTTCGCCCCGCCGGTCGCCCACACCTTCAGCTTGCGATGGAAGTCCCGATGCCAGGCGTCGACCAGCGGCATCCAATAGTTGTGCTCGTCCTCGTCGTCACGGGCCGGCGACGGGTCGACACCGAACCACACGATCGCCCAGCGCTCGAAGGCGGTACGCACCTGCACGTCGACCTCGTGCCGCGGTGCCAACCAACCTTTGCCGCGGTCACCGTGCGGACGCTGCCACACACCGAGCACGAACACGTAGCCGTCGGAGATCCGGCAGGCCACCAGAGCGGTCGAGTCACCGGATTTCGAGCAGTCCAGGAACAGGGCAACCTGCTCGCGGTCGGCGATGACGGTCCCGGCCCGCGTCAGCGCGTCGAACTTGCGCGGGTCGATCCACGCGTCCTCGCGGGTGGCCAGCCCGTTGAGGTAGTACCGGATCGAGTCGGCGAGGCTCGTCTCCGGGTCGAGCACCTCGCCGTCGAGGCGCTCCAGGTCCGACCATGGCGAGTCCATGTACGCGGCGGCCAGGCCGGCGCGGCGCGACTCGTCGTCGTACAGGTCGGTGTCCGGTGGCGCCTCGATCGAGTCATACAGGATGTCGTGGCGCAGGTTCGGGTACTTGCCGGACACCTGCTTCTGCCAGGCCTCATAGGCCCGCTCCCCGATCGAGTCGCTGCCCTGCTCGTGCGCGTTCGTGGCATCGCACACCCGGGCCTGCAACTCGGCCGGGGACTTGCCGACGTTGCGCCGCGCCACCCGGGCGATCCGGTGCCCACCGTTGCTCTCGGTCATGTGGTGGGTCTCATTGAGAAAGATGAATGTGGCCGGGTCGCCTTCAGCGGTGCGCTCCGAACTGGTGAGCACCTCCAGCCGGCCACCGAAATCATCGTCCTCGACGATCGTGCGGGTCTCACCGCAGTCGATCCGGTAGTACTCACGAGCATGCCGGCCGAACAGTCCATTGGCGACCCTCAATAGGTCCTTCGACTGCGCTTCGCTGTTGCTGGCGACCTGGACCAGCGGCATGCGGTGCCGCTCGCCGATCCAGCGCCCACCCCGCCACACCAACCAGCTCGGGCCGACCAGCTCGATATCACACAGCGCACCGCCGAACGGGTCCTTGCCGGTCCCCTTGGCGCCGCGGCGCACCCCCCGGCGCCAGGTCCACCGGCCGGTCTCCGGATCGTAGGCGTACCACAAGTGGAGGAACCGCCGCTGTCCCGGGGTGAAGGCCCACGGTTCGCCGGTCAGGTGGTGGATGAGCCCTGGCTGGCCGGTCTGCTCGTACGTCCGCCACTCTGCCCACGCGATGACCTGCGGGCCGATCGAGGGTGGCAGCTCGGACAGGTCGTCCGGCCATGGCAGCGTGCACCATGCCCCGGTCCCGCGCCACCGGTCCCGGTAGTACCCGGGCGGGAGGTCCAGGTCAGCCGTAGAGGTCACGGTACTGGTCGAGCTGCACAACCTCGCCCGACTCGCCCGGCTCACCCGGCGCCTGCTCGGTCGGTGGCGCGACGTAGCGGATCCGCAGGTCCCGCCTGGCGTCCAGCGTGTTGCCGAGGCGCTTCTCCCGGATACGCAGCTCGGTCGCGCCGGTCAGGCCCAACGTCCAGCGGGCGTGCACCTCGGCGGTGTCCATGGCGTACTGCCAGTCAGCCTCGGTCCAGAGCACGCAGTGCGGCATCCGCGAGATGACCCGCCACCAACGCTGGGTAGCCGGCGGCCAGGACTCGGCCAGCACGACTCCGTACTTCGGGTGCACGAACGGCGGCCGGTCCGGCAGCGCGGGCGCCCCCTCGTGCGGGACGTCGGGCACCTCGGTCCACTGGTGGGTTGGCGCATGCCGGTTACGCCGCTGGTCCTCCGGCTTAGGCTTGCGCCCAGCGACAGCCATGGATGCCCTCCCCGTCAGGCCCGAGCCAGGGCAGCATTGCCCCAGAACATGACTTCCTCCAGGTGGGTAATCGCGAGGGACTTCTCGCGCCCATCGGGGAGGACTTCGTTCAGGTAGCTGGCCAACCACCCGCAGTTCTGGCGAACGTTCTCATGCGCTTCGCGCTTCTCGTCCGTGGTGGCCGGGTGAAACTCGAACCGGTGCGCGATGTCCGCTGAGTCCATTGTAGATACTCCCCATTCGTGAGACTGAATGCGTTACGCCGGCGACGACTACACAGAGTGATCAAGTTTCACACAGGCTGGCAGGCGCT
>DASRII010000447.1:0-6405 GCA_035650075.1 Micromonosporaceae bacterium
GGCCGACCCGGGTCCTTCGTTGCTCTGGGGCAGCCTCGTGTCCAATCGCGCGAGGCCGCCCTAGAGCGACGGCCGCCACGAACTGTCGCCGAAGTCCAGCCACCATCCTGATCCACAACTCGCCCTGGCCTGCGTGCTGGCGGTAGGAACCGCCGGCCTGCTGGTCGCGGCCCGGCTGGGTCGCCTCGCGTACGTGGCCGTCGCCGTGACCGTCCTCGCATGCTGGTCGCGTCTGACTGAGTCGCACCGAGCTGCTGAGGCCACTGCTGCACGCGTTCCTGCTGTTACTGAAGAAGGCTCGCCTGACCCCGTTGCGCCCGGCAGGGGCCCGCGTCCAGGCAGCGCACCAGACCCGCTAAACCGAAGGCGGGCGCTGATAGAGTCGCCCGAGGGGGCGCGCGCTCCCTGATAAGCCGTTGTCGGGATGGTTCGGGGTTCGGTCGCGGGATGTCATTCCGCCGACCTCGGGAGTGCATACCCGGGTGGCGGGATACAGGCAGTCGACCACTGGAGACTCATGTCGACTCGTGGGTTTGTTGCGGCGTACCTCGGCGTCATGGCCGCCGCTATGGCAATGTTGCTACTCTGGCCGGCCAGTTGGCTGGTGGCGGTCGCTGCCGTGACTGCCACGGCAGTCACTGGCATTCTCGTCGGCGTCCGCCGCCACCGTCCACAACGTGCCCGTGCCTGGCTGTTCCTCGCGGCCGCTCTGGTGTGCAACGCGGCCGCCCGCGTGGTGTACGTGTTGCTGCCGGGTCAGATCGGGACACTGAAGCCTTGGATCTGGGTCGCCTTCGCGCTGCATCTGGTGATGCTCGTGTTCCTGATCGCCGGGTTACTCGGACTGGCCAAGCCGAATGTGCACGGTCGGGTCGCGCTGATCGACGCGACGATCGTCATCCTGGGCGCCGGCCTGGTCGCGGGGCTCTTCGTCGCCCTGCCGTACGCCCGCAGGCCGGGGCTCACCGGACTCGAGGTCGCGGTCCGCGACGCTTATATGCTGCGTGACATCGTCATCCTGGCCGTCCTCATCAACTTCGTGACGGCCGTGCGCTGGAGTTCCTCCACGGTTCTGCTCGCCATCGGCGTCGGCGCGCTCCTGAGCTACGACGCGACCGTCCGGCTCGGGCAGGCCTACGGCACATGGGCGGCTGGCAGCCCAGCCCTGCTCCTCTGGCTGCTATTCCTCGTGGCGATCGGAGCGGCCGCGTTCGTGCCGTCCATGGCGTCGTTCGACGTGCCGGTCTCCCCCGACAAGGTAGAGGTCGCCACCCTCCGGCTGGGCCTGGTCGCGGTCGCCGCTCTCATTCCCTCGGCCGTGCTGATCGGCGGCGCCTTCAGCGTTCGTCCGTGGTATCAGCCGTTGCTCGTCGCCATATCCACCGTCGTGCTCGTCCTCGTGTTGGCGCGCGTGGTGGACGTGGCGGTGCGCCTGCGCCGCCAGATCCGCGGCGAGCGGGTGCTGCGCGACGGCATCGCCGACCTCGCGGCATCGACGGACGCCGAGGCGGTGACGACCGCGCTGGACCGCGCCGTGCGACGCCTGGTCTCGCCCGGAGCAACCTACAGCCTCACCCTGGCGCCGTCTGGCACGCTCGGCTCCGAGCAGGCACCGGTGGGCGGGCGCGGGCCGACCCTGGCGATACCAATGGCCGGGACCGGGTCGGCCAGTGGCGCGCACGAGGCGACCACTGTGGACGGATTCCGGCCGGGGCGCGGCGTGGACGGTCCGTCAACCGTGCTCGTGCGCAGCGACCGGGCGTCCCTGCAGGCTCTGCATCCGACGCTGGACGTACTCGCGACGCAGGCGGGACTCACGCTGGAGCGGCTGCGGCTGCAGGACGAGGTCACGCGGCAGAGCCGGGACGCGTACTTTCGCACCCTGGTCCAGAACAGCGCCGAGGCAATCCTGATCGTCGACGACAACAACCAGATCGAGTACGCCAGTCCGTCCAGTGAGTCGATCTTCGGGCGCGTACCCGAGCACGGCGTCGCGCTGCCGGGCCTGGTCGAGCGTGCCGGTCGAGCCAACGCGGAGCGTTTCCTTAGGCGCACCCGCGCCGGTCCGGCGGCGGCCAAGCCGCCGGTCACCGACGAGTGGACGGTGCTCGCGGCCGACGGCACGCCCGCCCGGGTGGAGGTGTCGGGCCAAGACGTCAGGGACGATCCGACGATCGCCGGCCTGATCGTGACCCTGCGCGACATCACCGAACGACGCCGGCTCGAACATGAGGTGCAATGGCGCTTCGTGCACGACTCGCTGACCGGGCTGGACAACCGGCTGCCGTTCAGTGACCGGTTGGACGCTGCGATGACGCGCGCGGCGACCGGCAACGCGTTGGTCGGTGTGCTCGACGTCGATCTGGACGACCTCAAGGTCATCAACGACAGATACGGCCATGGCGCCGGCGACGTCGTCCTGACCACAATGGGCGAACGAATGCGAGACTTCGTGGGTGACGACCAGGAGCACGCGCGGATCATGGCCGCGCGTCTCGGCGGCGACGAGTTCGCAGTGCTGTTGGCCGACCTTGCGGATCGGTCGGTCGCCGACGACGTCGCAGCGCAGCTGGTCGATGCCCTCGGCCAGCCCATCGACGTGGGCGGGCACGTGGTCACGTGCACGGCCAGCATCGGCGTGGCGACCACGTCCGAGGATTCCGCGACAGCGACCGAACTGTTACGCAACGCCGACCTTGCGCTCTACGCGGCAAAGGGGTCCGGAAAGGGCCAGTGGCGCCACTACGAGTCGTGGATGCGCCGAACGTTCATCGCCCGGATGGAGCTACGCTCCTCATTGGAGCACGCCATTGCCGACGACGCCCTGTCACTTGATTACCAGCCCATCGTCGACCTCGAATACGGCTCGCCCGTGGGCTTCGAGGCCCTGCTGCGCTGGCAGCACCCTACCCGCGGGACGCTCTCACCGGACCAATTCATCGACGTCGCCGAGGAGTCCAGGCTCATTGTGCCGATAGGCGAGTGGGTCCTTGGCACGGCCATGCGAGCGGCGCAGACCTGGTTGACCGGACCCGACCTCAGCCCGTACATCGGAGTCAATGTCTCCGCCCAACAGTTCCGCACGCCGGGATTCCCCGCCGCGGTTCGCCGCCTCCTCGCCAGCACCGGGCTCCCCCCGCAACGGCTCATGCTGGAGATCACCGAGAGCCTGCTCCTGCATGACAATCAGAGCGTTTGGAACGACATGCAGCGCCTGCGCGCGATGGGAGTCCAGATCGCGATTGACGACTTCGGAACCGGTTACTCGGCGCTGAGCTACCTGCGTCAGATACCACTCGACGCGGTCAAGCTGGACCGCACGTTCATCCAGCCGATGGTCTCCTCAACCCAACAGCGGGAGCTCATCGAAGGGATCGTGAAACTGAGCGGGGTACTCGGGCTCCGAGTGATCGCGGAGGGCATCGAGACGGGTACCCAGCGAGATCTGGCGCTCGGAGTCGGCTGCGCCTACGGGCAGGGCTACCTGTTCAGTCGACCGATTCCAGCGATAGATGCGAGGCATTGGTTGCTCGCCCAACCGCGCGGCCGCCGCCCGGACGAGTGAACGGTTGGCCACGCCGAGTCGGGCTTCGCGCGACGCCGACAATCCCACCCGGAAGATCGCCAACGTACTGACCGGGAGAGCCAACCCCAGGATCTGCTCACAACCCCACAAGCTCGCCCTGGCCGCCACCGTGCGCCAACGCTCGCATCCGCCAGCGTACCGGGTCACGCCCGCGCCGTCCGGCCCTCGATGGCGTGCATCTGGGGACACGCGTCATTGACCAACCGTTCCGGACTACGCTGCGGTAGGTGGCATCTTCTCCGGAGGGCTCGCCCCAGATGGGCTGGACCGGGTCCGGCTCGGGCGGCAATGGAGGTCTAGTCCTGGCCAGACTGGGCTACCCGATCGTGGTCGCAGTACTGGTCGCCGGCTACGTCGCGATCCCGAGTTTACGCTCCGTCGCGGCAGTGGGCGTCGGGGTTTTGAGCGTCGCGGCGATCGGCCTTGCCATACCCGTGTTGCGCCCTCGGCCGCGGGCTATCTGGCCGTTGATCGGGTTGACCGCGGCCCTGATCGCCACCGCGATGGTGCTCAAGGCGGTAGCGTCCACGACCGGACAGAGATCGACGTATCCTGACGCCGCGGATATCGTTCTCGTCGCGGCGTGTCTGCCGTTGACGGTGTGGTTGTTGTGGTTGGGTCGGCCGCTGCGTCCGTCGCGGGACTGGCCAATGATCCTCGATACGCTCGCGTTGAGCCTGGCGGGGTCACTGATCGTGTGGATCACTTTCGTGCGTCCGACGGCGATGAATCTTGATCTCACCCGCCTGGGCAGGATTGTCGCCATCGCCAGCGCGGTGGGGTCCGTTGCGGTGGTGGCCGCATCCGCCCGGGTCGTGCTGGTCTGGCGCACCAACCTGGCGTTGACGTTGCTTCGCGCAGGAGTGGTGTCCTTTGTTATTGCGGAATACCTGTACGGGCGCGCCATTGGCGCCCAGCGACATGGTGACGCAGCGGCAGGCCTCTGGTTTCTCGCCTTCGTCGCATTGTGCGCGGCCGCGGCATGGTCACCGACGATGGTAGGCGCCAGCGCCGGACTGGGTCCCCGTCATCAGCTCGGTCCCGGCCGGCTCACCATGCTGGCGGTGATTGTGCTCGTGGCGCCGACCGCGTTGCTGGTCGAAGCGACAGGTGGCACTGTGACGACCGGCGTCGCCATCGCGGTGGTGTCGGCGGCCGTCGGGCTACTCGTTCTGTTCAGGCTTTCATTGTCGGCGATGTCCTATCGGCGCCGCGCTGCCCGCGAGCGCGCCTTCCGGCTCGGGTCGCGGGCACTTGTGGCGGCGACTACGGAAAGCGACGTGCTCACCAGCGTTGACCGGACGTTGGCAGAACTGCTGCCCGTGAGCGCCCGCGGTGCAACGGCCCTGGTCGACCGGACTGATTGGCCGCAGGATAGCGCCACCACATTGCCCGGCCGCGTCGATATCGCCGTGCCCACCGATGCGGACGCCGGCAGCGAGCTTTGCGTGCCCCTGCCCGGCAACCCATACGACGAGAGCTTCACAACCAATCCGTCGGCGGCGGGGCATCCGGAGTGCGCGGTGGTCTTCACCGCACCGACGGCCGCGTTGTTGGAACTGTCACCGATCCTGCGGGCCCTCGCCGAACAAGCCGGCGTGGCCTTGACCAGGATCCGGCTAGTAGCGCGAATGCAGGCCGAAGAGCGGGACCGCTACTTTCGCACTCTGGTGCTGACGAGCACCGACGTCACGCTGATCTCCCGCGATGGCCGAATCGACTATGCCACACCGTCCGCGCAGGCGATGTTCGGTCGCGACGTATGCGGCGAGCCGTTCGACGAGCTGGTCCACCGGCACCCAGCAGACCGGAGGCGCCGGGGAAAGGCCGACACGGCGTGGTCGGATACCGAGGACGGCGCCGAGGGCTACGCCGAGCGCGCGACCGGCGATGTGGCCACGGTGCTGGTACACCGGCGTGATCTCTCGGGGGACCCGACCGTAAACGGTGTCGTGACGACGCTGCGGGACGTGACGGCCGAACGTAACCTCCAACGTGACCTCGCCTACCGGGCCAGCCACGACGCGTTGACCGGGTTAGTTAACGCGCCGCAGTTCGGCGAGGAGCTACGCGCCGAGCAGACCAGCGCCGCAGGAACTGACCGGCTGGGCGGTTCCGACGACGGATTAGCCGTACTTTTCATCGATCTCGATGACTTCAAGGCGGTGAACGACACCTACGGCCATGACATCGGTGACAGCGTATTGGCGACCGTGGCCCGACGCATCGGGTCCTGCCTTGACGAGGACGATCTCGCGGCCCGGTTGGGGGGTGACGAGTTCGCTGTGCTGCTTCGAGGCGTACCAAGCGCAGCCGTGGCTCGTGAGGCCGCACAACGATTCTCTGATGCCCTGGCCCAACCGGCGAGAGTCGCCGACCTCACGCTGGACTGTCAAGCCAGTATCGGTCTGTCCTACCACGCCGAACGCCGGGAATCCGCCGCACTGCTGCGAGAAGCCGACGCTGCGCTCTATGCCGCGAAGGCCATCGGTAAGGGGCACTGGCAGCAATATCGCGAGGGCATGCCCGATCCCGCCCGCCGCAACGTCGATGCCCGCCTTACGCCGGAACACCGGTCAGATCCAGCGCCCAAGAGCTGACGCGGCAAGGAGTGACGCCCGGCACTCAGACCGCGGGAGCCGTGTCACGTATCTTTCGAGCGTGGCATTCGATGCTTTCTACGAGTCGGCCGGCGGTGACAGGTTCGTCTCCATGGCGGCCTGCGCGGGGCCGTGGGACGCCGCGTCGCAACACGGTGTGGGGTGGGTCACCCGAACGACTCGCCCGCCCGGTACATCGGGTGCAGTTGACGACTCGGT
>DASRII010000448.1:0-45427 GCA_035650075.1 Micromonosporaceae bacterium
TCGGCAACCTGTACAAATGCGAGCTGCTGTACCTGCGCGGCCTCTCCCCCTGGCGTCCAGTGTCCGAAGTGGACGATCTAGATGCGTTGGTACGCCTCGCCCACCGGCTGCTCGTCGCCAACCGCGGCCGGTGGACGCAGAGCACCACGGGTTCGCTGCGCCGGGGCGAGAACACCTACGTGTACAGCCGTCGCGCCGCGCCCTGCCGCCGCTGCGGTACCGCCATCGACAAGACCGAGCAGGGCGACCGCGTCACCTACTGGTGCCCGCGTTGCCAACCATCCGCCGCGCACGACCTCTAGGTGCACTGGTAGACGAACTGCGTGCGGTCCAGCTCGTACCGGCCCGCGCTGTCCATCGGCGCCAGCAGGTACATCCGACCATCGTCTCCAATGATCGAGTCGAGCTGGCACACCAGATGCCAGTTCCGGCCCTCCGCTTGCAGCTCACCCAGCGGCGACGGGGCCACGTCGGCGAACCGCAGTCCTCGCTCGCGGCCGACCGCCTCGTAGTAGGCCGCGTCCTGTACCCAGCTCGGGAATCCGCCGACCAGGTTGTACAAGCCGAGGTCGTACGCGAGCCAGTCGCGGTACGAGTCGCGCAACCGCTGGTCGGCCCGCAGCACCGCGAACAGCTCGGGCGCACGGTCGGACAGTTCGAGGTAGCCGGGCAGGCTGACCGCCGGCTCCGCCACCAACCGCCACTCCTCCTGGAACGGCTCCGGCCCGTCGGCCGGGCCGTCCACCGTGTGGTGCACGAGGACCAGGTTGTCGCCGCGGGCCGGCTCGTACCAGCCGTCCCGCCACTGCTTGCCGACCGCCCACGTGTCCTCGTCGACGAACGTGGTGAAGAACTGCAACAGCCCCGGCTCCTCGGGCAGCGGTAGCAGCCCGGGGTGCAGTCGCGCCAACTCGGTGAGGTTGACCTGGAACGCGAACGGCACCGGTACGCCGTCGTCGTTGCGGGGCCAGGCCACACCGGCCGGCAGGTCGGGGGTGCCGCCAACCTTGCTCGCGCCGACCGGCAGCGCCGACTCCGCCCGCACCGGCTGCAGCGCCAGGCAAGGTCGGGCCAGCTGAGTCAACTGTGGACGGTACGGCGCCAGATCCTCGGGTACGTGCGGGAGCTCGACCACGCGTCGATTATTGTCTGGCTCGTGGCGTTTCGTGGCTGGCCGGTCGAGGCCTTGGAGTTCTACGAGGGTCTGGAAGCGGACAACTCAAAGACATACTGGACCGAGCACAAGGCGGTCTACGAGGAGAAGGTGCTCGGCCCGATGACCGAGCTGCTCGCGGAGCTGGCACCGGAGTTCGGCCAGGGGAAGATCTTCCGGCCGTACCGCGACGTCCGGTTCAGCCATGACAAATCCCCGTACAAGACGAACATCGCGGCGACCCTCGAGCGCGGCGGCTACCTGCATCTCTCCGCGAAGGGCCTGGGCGCCGGCAGCGGGATGTGGATGATGGAGTCGGACCAGCTCGCCCGGTACCGCGAGGCGGTCGCCGCCGATTCGACGGGCGAGGAGCTGCGTAAGGTGCTCGCGCAGGTCGCCAAACAGGGCATCACGGTCGGCGGCCACGACGAGCTCAAGACCGTGCCGAAGGGCTACCCGAAGGACCATCCGCGCGCCGAATACCTCAAGTACAAGGGACTCGTCGCCTGGCAGGACTGGCCGGTAGCGGCCTGGCTCGGGACGGCCGCCGCGAAGAACCGGATCGTCAAGTTCCTGCGCGCGTCACAGCCCATCAACGAGTGGCTGCGCGCGAACGTCCGTACGTAGTTCGGCGAACCCGGCCGCCACCGCGCGCAGCAGCTCGGCCGCGTCGTTCAGCCGGGACACCGACGGGTTCTCGACCGCCCGGCCGTCCTCGGCGACGTACGCCGCGGCCGCGCCGACGAGGCCCTCGTACGCTGTCACGCCCTCGTCGAACTGCGCGACCAGTGCGGCGTGCGCCTCGTCCAGGGCCAGCCGCGCGTCACCGCCCGCGAACCGGGAAGCCCGCTCGACGCTCGCCGCCCGGTCGGCCAGCTCCCGCAGCCCACGCTCGGCCACCGCCGCCTCGAGCACGGCGCCCTCGGCAGGACCGCCGAGCCGGCCGGAGAGCCCCGCTAGGGTCACCGACGCCTGGTCCAGGCGCCGCCACCCGGAAGCCACCGCGGATCCGCGTACCTTCGACCGGTCCCGCTGGCGGCGCAGCTCGCCCAGCATCTCCCGGCCGCCCGGCAGGCTGGCCACGATGCCCTCGATGCGTCGCCGGGCACGGGCGCCGGCCAGCGCCGGGTCCGGGGGCGGGGGTGGCGGCAGCGCGGCCATGGACCGGAAGTCGACCCAGCGCCAGAAGGCCAGCGCCACCGAACTGCCCGCGGCCGCCATCCAGGCCGCGTCCGGCACACCCAAGCCGTGGTACGGAGTCAGCACGAGCGCCGCGCCACCGAGCCCGCCGGCGACCACGCTCCACCGTTGGGCGGACCGGCGGAGCCTACGCAGCCGCCGGAAGTGCCGCGCGCGCTCGTCAGGCATACCGCCTCCCTGTCCAGTCCGGGCTATGCATTCCGCCCGAAATCTCTAGGCTGTATCAGCCTCCGTGGACTTCGACTTCTCCGCCATGCTCGCCCGGATCTCGTCGAGCCGCGCGACACCGGCCGCCTTGTCCGAGGCGGCCTGATCGATCTCCGGCTGAGTGGGCGCGGCGATCAGCTGATCGCCGGCCATGCTCGCGCGGATCTGCTCGAGCCGGGACGCGCCCGCCATATCCAATGTGGACTTCTGGACCTCCAGCATCCGGCCCTCGATCGACGTGGAGGCGAGCTCCGCGCGGCCCATCGCGGTGGCGTACCGCCGCTCGATCTTCTCGCGGACCTCCTCCAGCGAGGGCGTGTTGCCGGGCACGGCCAGCGCCGACATCGACTCCAGTGACGCGGCGACGGTCTCCTGCATCTTGGCCTGCTCGAGCTGGCTCAGCAGGCGGGTCCGCTCGGCGAGCCGCTGCTCGAGGATCACGCGGTTGTTGTCGACCGCCTTGCGCGCCTGACCCGCCGCGTTGAGGGCCTGGTCGTGCAGGGTCTTCAGGTCCTCCATCGACTGCTCGGCCGAGACGAGCTGGGTGGCGATCGTCTGCGCGGTCTGCTCGTACTCCCCGGCCTTGGCCTCGTCGCCCTCGGACCGCGACTTGTCGGCGAGGACGAGCGCCTGCCGCGCCATCGCCTGGTATTTCTCCACTTCGGACAGTTGGCGGGACAGTTTCATCTCCAACTGCCGCTGGTTACCGATGACCGCCGCAGCCTGCTGGACGAGCGCCTGGTGCTGCCGCTGGGCGTCCTCGATCGCCTGCTGGATCTGAACCTTCGGATCGGCGTACTCGTCGATCTTGGCACCGAAGAGGGCCATCAGATACCGCCAGCCCTTGACGAACGGATTCGCCATCTCTGCGCTTCCTCTCTGCGTCGTGGCTTCCATCGTCGCAGGCACGGGCGAGAGCGTCACGCCCGGGATCAAGCAGCGCGCACCACGTCGCGCTGGAGGCGCAGGGTCGTCTTCAGCGGGCCGTCGCGGTGCACCGTGACCGACACCTTGGCGTCGTGATCGGCGACCTTCGTCGGAACCTCCGGCTGCCGCGGCGCCGGGGTCATCGCCGGCTCGATCTGCTCGGCCAGCGAGAGCGTGTCGCTCACGTCCCGCAGTACCTCGGAGAGCTGGGCGCCGAGGGCGTCACAAACCGAGGCGAGCAGCTCGCTGGACGCCTCCTTCTGCCCGCGTTCGATCTCGGACAGGTAACCCAGACTGACATTCGCGGCCGTCGACACCTCACGCAGGGTGCGGTGCTGGGCCTGCCGGCGCGCCCGGAGCGCATCCCCGATCACTCGACGGAGCAGAACCATCTCGCACCTCCCCGTGCCCACGAAAAGCCTCCCGCCACGGTACCCGGTGCGCGCCCGCTCCGTCTTTGCACCCTTGCGCGGTGAGCTTCGTAAGTTTAGACTTACCGTTCGTGGAGACTTACGGAGATGCCGGACTCGGAGTCCTCGGTGACCCGACCCGGCGCATGATCTTCGAGCTGCTGGCCCGGCGACCGCAGTCGGTCGGCGAGCTGGCCGCCGAGCTGCCGGTCAGCCGGCCGGCGGTCTCCCAGCACCTGCGCGTGCTCAAGGACGCCCGCCTGGTCGTCGACCGGCCGGTCGGCACGCGCCGGGTCTACCAGCTCAACCCGGAAGGTGTCGCGGCACTGCGCGCGTACCTCGACACGATCTGGGATCACGCGCTAACCGCCTTTCAGAAGGCCGTTGAGGCCGCCCCGTTCGAGGAGGAAACAGATGACTGAGCAGATCACGGTGCCGACCGTTCAGCGGTCGGTGACCGTCGCCGCCCCGGTCGCCAAGGCGTTTCAGGTGTTCACCCGCTCGTTCACCACCTGGTGGCCGGCGGACTATCACATCGGCGAGGCCGAGTACGCCGAAGCGGTCATGGAGGGCCGGACCGGGGGCCGGTGGTACGAACGCGGCGTCGACGGCTCCGAGTGCGACTGGGGCCGGGTGCTGACCTGGGACCCGCCGAACCGGGTGGTGCTGGCCTGGCACATCAACGGCGAGTGGCAGTTCGACCCGGATCCCGCACGCGCCAGTGAGGTCGAGGTCACGTTCACGGCCGAGGACGACGGCCGGACGCGGGTCGACCTCGAGCACCGGCTCTTCGAGCGGCACGGCGAGCAGGCCGAGTCGGTCATGAAGTCGGTCAGCGAGGGCGGCGGCTGGGGCGACATCCTCCAGCGCTACGCCGACGCGGTCTCCGCATCCTGACGCGCCCACGCCTGGATGCGGTCACGAGGGGTGGCAGCCGCGCGCTGTCACCCCTCGCTGCAGTCTCGACGTTATCGAACGCTCTCGTCCAGGAGGGTCAGCGCGGCGGTCACCGCGGCGCGCCGGATCGCCGGCCGGTCGCCGGGTTCCCGCAGCTCCCGCACGGTCGCCCCGGCCGGCCCGGCACAGGCCACGTAGACCAAGCCGACCGGCTTGCCCTCCGGGGAGTCCGGCCCGGCGATGCCCGTGGTGGCCAGCCCCCAGTCCGCCCCGCACCGCTCGCGCGCGCCGGCCGCGAGGGCGAGCGCCACGTCCGGGTCTACCGCGCCGCGTTCGGCCAGCAACTCCTCCGGTACGCCGGCCAGCACCGCCTTGAGTTCCGTCGCGTAGACGATCAACCCGCCCCGGAACACCCGGCTCGCCCCCGGCACGTCCACGATCGTCGCAGCGAGCTGCCCACCGGTCAGCGACTCGGCGGTCGCCAGCGTCTCCCCCCGGGCGGCCAGCCTCTCCAATACCTGCTCGATCACCGCACCGCTTCCCGGCGCATCCGCAGCGCGCGCAGGGCGTAGTCCAACCCGGTCGCCACCGTCACCACCACCGCGGCCGCCATGATCCACGGGCCGACCGCGGCCAGCGCCGGCGGGAACGGCCACAGGTACCAGGCGATCGCCAGTATCTGCAGCGCGGTCTTCGCCTTGCCGCCGCGGCTCGCGGCGATCACGCCGTACCGGATGACCCAAAACCGCAGCAGCGTCACCCCGATCTCGCGGGCGAGGATCACCACCGTCACCCACCACGGCAAGCGGCCGTACGCCGACAGCAGCACCAGCGCGGTACCGGTCAACGCCTTGTCGGCGATCGGGTCGGCCACCTTGCCGAACGCGGTGACCAGCTCGAACCGCCGCGCGATCCAGCCGTCGACGAAGTCGGTCAGCGAGGCGAAGCCGAACGCCAGGCACGCGGCGATTCGCCAGCCCGCGTGGGTCAGTTGCGAGGTCACCGTGAAGGCGATGAACACGGGGATCAGGATCAGCCGCAGGGCGGTGAGCGCGTTGGCCGCGTTCACCACGGGCACCGGCGCCGGACGCGTCATACGACCGACCCGAGCAGGTCCACGCCTTCGCTGCCGGTGATCTTTGCCTGTACCAGATCGCCGGGCCGCGCCTGGTGAGCGCCGCGCACAGTCGTCGAGCCGTCCTCCGGCCCCTGGTGGGCGGCCCGGCCCTCGACGACATCACCGTCGACGGACTCCACCAGTACGTCCACAGTGGACCCGATACGCTCCGCGGCCCGCTGCGCGCACAGCTCCTCGGCCAGCGCGAGCATGCGGTCGACCCGCCGCCGGATCGTGGCCGTCGCCACCTTGCCCGTCATGCCGGCGGCCTCGGTACCGTCCTCGTCGCTGTAGCCGAAGACGCCGATCGCGTCCAGCCCGGCTCCGTCGAGGAACCGGCTCAACTCCGTGACGTCGGCGCGCGTCTCGCCGGGGAAGCCCACGATGACGTTGCTGCGGGCACCCGCGTCCGGCGCCAGCACCCGGGCGCTGGCCAGCAGCTCCAGGAACCGCTCGGTCGAGCCGAACCGGCGCATCCGGCGCAGCACCGGCTCGCTGGCGTGCTGGAAGGACAGGTCGAAGTACGGCGCCACGCCCGGGGTCGTCGCGATCGCCTCGACCAGACCGGGCCGGGTCTCCGCCGGCTGGAGGTAGCTGACCCGCACCCGCACGATGCCCGAGACTCCGGCGAGCTGCGGCAACAACTTCTCCAGCGCCCGAGGGTCACCGAGGTCCTTGCCGTACGACGTCGAGTTCTCGCTGACCAGAATCAGTTCGCGGACCCCGGTACCGGCCAACCACTCGGCCTCGGCCAGCACCTCGTCCGGCGGGCGGGAGACGAACGCCCCGCGGAACGACGGGATCGCGCAGAACGCGCAGCGCCGGTCGCAGCCGCTGGCCAGCTTGAGCGGCGCTACCGGTCCGTCGCCGAGCCGCCGCCTCATCCCGCCGCGGAGATGCTTGGGGAGCTCGCGCTTCACGGGCGTGACCGGCAACAGAGTGCGCCGATCCCGCGGAATGTGCGCCTCCGGCGGCGACCCTGACATCACCGCGGACAGTCGGGCCGAGATGTCCGGGTAGTCGTCGAAGCCCAGGACCGCGGCGGCCTCGGGCAGGCTCTCGGCCAGCTGGTGGCCGTACCGCTCGGCGAGGCAGCCGGCCGCCACCACCCGGGCACCGGAGTCGGCCGCGGCGAGCAGCGTGTCGATCGACTCCTGCTTCGCCTGGGCGACGAAGCCGCAGGTGTTGACGAGTACCACGTCCGCGCCGGCGGTACCGTCCACGGTCACCTGCCAGCCGTCCGCGTGCAGGCGGGCGGCCAGCTCCTCCGAGTCGACCTCGTTGCGGGCGCAGCCGAGCGTCACCAGAGCGACTCGACGACCGGACATCCCATGAGACTAGATGAGAGTTAGGCGTCGACCCTCCGCAGGACGTCGGCCAGCGCCGCGAGGCCGATCGGACCCAGAGACAGGGCCGCCATGTGCCACCGCTTGAGGTCGAAGTCCGCGCCCAGCCGCTGCTGCGCCTCCTGGCGGGCGGCGAGCCAGGCGCGCTCGCCGAGCTTGTACGAGATGGCCTGCGCCGGCCAGCCGAAGTACCGCACGACCTCGGGATGGACCTGGTGCTCGGCGGCCCGGCCCCGCTGCAGCAGCACCTCCTCCGCCACCTCGAACGTCCACTGTGGACCGTGTCGCTCCGCCTCGGCGGGTGGTAGCGGCAGGCCCAGGTGGACCCCGATGTCCAGCACGACCCGGGTGGCCCGCAGGGCCGAGCCCATCAGCATGCCGAGGCGGTCCCCCGGAGTGGTGAACCAGCCCAGCTCATCGGCCAGCCGCTCGGCGTACAGGGCCCAGCCCTCACCGTGCCCGCTCACGCCGGCGGTCCGGCCGTACCGGGACAGCTTCTCCCCCGCCACCCGGGCCTGGCCGAGCTGCAGGTGGTGCCCTGGTACGCCCTCGTGGAACACCGTGGTCAGGTCGTC
Source organism: Micromonosporaceae bacterium (assembly GCA_035650075.1). Taxonomy (GTDB): domain Bacteria; phylum Actinomycetota; class Actinomycetes; order Mycobacteriales; family Micromonosporaceae; genus DASSUC01. The sequence continues at coordinate 7,833 of DASRII010000448.1, forward strand.
CCAGGTGGTGAACCGCTCCCGGCCGCCGAGCGGCCACCAGGTGCGCCCGGGCCGGGACAGGTCCTCGCTCGGCGGGGTGTAGTACGCGGCACCGCCGGATGACGAGGTGGCGAGCACCACGTCGACCCGGCGCAGCGGCTCGGCGATGTCGAAGTGCCTGCCGTGCAGGTGCTCGATGGCCCGGTCGTGCTGGTCCTGCAACCAGTCCCGGTACGCGTCGGCGCCCTGGATGTACGCCGTCTCGTTGAGCACGGCCAGCGCCTCGTCGACGGTCGCGCCCGCCCGTACCCGGTCCGCCTCCGCCGCCATTTCGGTCTCGATGCGGTGCAGCTCCTGCCAACCCCACTCGTACGCCTCGACCGGGTCGATGTCGGCACCCAGGAACAGCCGGGTGTAGACGGCGTACCGGGTCGGGCCTACGCCATCCGCCTCGGCCGCCTGGGGGGCGTACTCCTCCCGCAGGTACTTGGCCGTCTCGGCGTACGCCGCGTGTGCCTGGTCGGCCGCGGCGCGCAGCTCGCTCGCGAGCGGGCCGTCGCCGTGCTCGGCCACCACGGCCTCGAAGGTCGGCGGTGCGCTGTTCCGCCCGGCGAGCCGGTCGGCATGCTGCGCGGACTCGAGCGCCTGCCGCCGGGCGGCGACCAGCTCATTGTTCAACCCGGTCGATAGCCCCCGGCGCCAGCTGTCCAGCATCGACGGCACGGCGGCCAGCCGGGCCATGATCGTCTCCCAGGCGCCGTCACCGGTACGCGGCAGCAGGTCGATGCTGTCCCGGATGTTCTGGGTCAGTCCGAACGGCGCGCGCACCTGGCGTAGCGTCTCGCCACTCTCGTGCAGGGCCAGGTCGGCGACGAGCCGCTCCCGCAGGAAGTCGGCGGCCAGCTGGTCGTCCTCGTTCGTGGCTACCAGCCCGTCCAGCCGGCGAAGCGTGTCCCGGGACAGGTCGGCCCGGGCCTCGTACCCCTCGGAGCTGTAGTCGGTGGCCGCCGGCAGGTCCCCGACCACGATGCCGCGCATGGTCGCCATGATGGGGTCGAGGGTGGCCGATCGGGCCACATGCTCATCGCACAACTGGAAGATCGGACTGGTCATGCTGGGCCTCCGGCGGTAGCGGAGGCCCAGCATGACCGAGTACTAGCTGGCACAGTCATTCGGTCACCCTTGCATATTGGCCAGCACGTCCGCCAGTTCGTCAGGCTTGACGAGGACATCGCGAGCCTTCGATCCCTCGGAAGGTCCCACGATGCCCCGGGTCTCCATCAGGTCCATCAGCCGGCCCGCCTTGGCGAAGCCCACCCGCAGCTTGCGTTGCAGCATCGACGTCGAGCCGAACTGCGACGTGACCACTAGCTCGATCGCCTGCAGCAGCAGATCGAGGTCGTCGCCGATGTCCTCGTCGACCTTCTTTCGGCTCTCCTGCGCGGGCGCCAGCACGTCCGGCCGGAACTCCGGCTCACGCTGGTCCTTGCAGTGCTTGACGATGTCGCTGATCTCCGCCTCGGTGACCCAGGCCCCCTGGATCCGGACCGGCTTGCTGGCGCCCATCGGCAGGAAGAGCCCGTCGCCACGACCGATCAGCTTCTCGGCACCCGGCTGGTCGAGGATGACCCGCGAGTCCGCCAGCGACGACGTCGCGAACGCCAGCCGCGACGGTACGTTCGCCTTGATCAGGCCGGTCACCACGTCGACGCTCGGCCGCTGGGTGGCCAGCACGAGGTGAATGCCCGCGGCCCGGGCGAGCTGGGTGATGCGGACGACCGCGTCCTCCACGTCCCGCGGCGCGACCATCATCAGGTCGGCCAGTTCGTCGACGATGACCAACAGGTAGGGGTACGGCCGCAGGACGCGCTCGCTGCCCGGCGGCAAGGTGATCTGGCCGGCCCGCAGCTTGCGGTTGAAGTCGTCGATGTGCCGAACACCGGCCGCGGCCAGGTCGTCGTACCGCATGTCCATCTCGCGGACGACCCAGTCGAGCGCGTCGGCCGCCTTCTTCGGGCTGGTCACGATCGGGTTCACCAGGTGCGGCACGCCCTCGTAGCCGGTCAGCTCCACCCGCTTCGGGTCGATCAGCAGCAGCCGCACCTCGTCCGGCGTCGCTCTGGACAGAAGCGACACAAGCAGTGAGTTGAGACAACTCGACTTGCCGGCGCCCGTGGCGCCCGCGATGAGAATATGGGGCATTTTGGACAAATTAGCAACGACGTACCCGCCCTCGATGTCCTTGCCGAGGCCGACGAGCAGCGGGTGATGGTCGGTGGTGGCCTCGCGCGAGCGCAGCACGTCACCGAGCGAGACGTTCTCCCGGTCGGCGTTGGGGATCTCCACGCCGACGGCGCTCTTGCCCGGGATCGGGCTGATGATGCGCACGTCTGGCGACTTGACGGCGTACGCGATGTTCCGCGACAGCTGGGTGATCCGCTCGACCTTGACACCCGGTCCCAGCTCGACCTCGTACCGCGTGACCGTCGGCCCGCGGGCGAACCCGGTGACCGCGGCGTCCACATCGAACTGTTCGAACACCGTCGACAGCGCGGAGATCACCTCGTCGTTGGCCCGGCTGCGCGCCTTCGCCGGCTCGCCCGGGCGCAGCAGGTTGGCCGGCGGCAGCGTGTAGTCGCCGCCGAGTCCCGACAGCAGCAACTGCTCGGCGCGGGTCGGCGGAGGCGTGTGCTCCGGCGGCTTGCGCTTGCGCGGGACCACGATCGTGTCGTGGACGACCTCGTGCCCCTCGTCCTCGGCGAACGTCGCCTGCCGCCGGCGCGAGGGCCGACGTCGCAGCGGGGCCGGCGCTTCGTCGGCCTCTTCCGCTCCGTCCTCGTCGTCCACTTCGGACACTTCGGGGGTACGGCCCAGCGCCAGATCGCGCAGCTGGCCGAGCCGCTCCGGGATCCGGTTGATCGGTGTGGCGGTCACCACGAGCAGGCCGAAGAGCACGACGAGCACGAGCAGCGGTACCGCCACCCACGCGGAGACCAGGTGTCGCAGCCCTCCGCCGACGGCCAGTCCCAGCAACCCACCCGCCCACTCGCGATCGGTCAGGTCGACCGGGTCGCGGAAGATCTCGAGCAGACCGGTCGCACCGGTCAGCAGCGCGGTCCAGCCGACTACCGCCCGGCCACGGTGCGCCGGGTCGCCGGGCTCGCGCATCAGGCGGATGGCGCCGACCAGCAACAGCAACGGCAGCGCGACCGCGATCGACCCGATGAACAACCGGGTGGCAGAGGCGAGCCGATCACCGAGTGGCCCGGCCGCGTCGAACCACACCGCGACCGCCAGCAACAGGGCCATGCCCAGCACCAAGAGGCCGCGACCGTCGCGCCGGTGTTCGGGGTCGAGCTCCTTGGCCGTGGCGGCCTGTCGGCCCACTCCGCGGACCGCCCAGCCGACCGCGTGGGCCAGGGCCATCCAGGACCAGATCATGCCGCGGCCGAGCAACGTGAACGGTCCGACCGTGGGCTTGCGTCGGACCGGCGCCCGGGTACGCGGCATGCGTCACACGGTAGCGGCGCTGCTTGACGAATCCTCGCTTTTGCGTGCGTCCGTCGTGTTGCGTCGTCTTCTCGCGCGCCGCAAAAACACGAAGCCGATCCACGATACGAGCACGGTCAGCGCCGCGAGGCTCTGCAACAGCACGGTGTACTTCGGTGGGTAGAGCACACCTTCGAGGTACCGATCGACGAAGCCCTTGGTGTTCACGCCCTCGCCGGCCTTGGCGCGCGCCCAGTCCTCGACCCAGGTGAGCGGGCAGTCGAGCCGCAGGCCGAGTGCGCCGATGACCGCCACGCCCCATACGCAGGCGGCCAGGTGCAGCCAGATCGTCCGCGGCCAGCGCCACGCGACGAAGCCGCCGAACACCACGTACAGCAGGTACGTGAAGTGCACGACCAGTACGGTCGTCGCCAGTACGCGGTAGCCCACGGCTTCACGCTAACGCGTTGGTCCGAATCACACTCGAGTACCATCGCGCAGATGATTTGAGTACGCGGCGCTGGGTCGGGTAGTCGATGTACACCAGGCCCCACCGCTGCCCGTACCCTTCTGCCCATTCGAAGTTGTCCATCAGCGACCAGGCGTGGTACCCGATCAGCTCGACGCCCTCGGTGATGGCGCGGTGGGCGGCGGCCAGGTGCTCGCGCAGGAACGCGACGCGGGCCTGATCGTCCACTGTGTCCCCAGCGCCGAGGCGGTCCGGGGTCGCGATCCCGTTCTCGGTCACGACCAGCGGCACATCGCCGTACCCCCGCTTGACCTGGCCGAGGATGTCCTGCAGGCCCTGCGGGTAGAGCTGCTGCCAGGGCGCCTCGGACGTCGGGTGCAGTAAGACGTCGCGACTGTTCGCGTCCACGTAGATCGGGTTGTAGTACTGCACGCCCAGTAGGTCGATCGGCGCCGAGATGGTCTTCAGGTCGCCGTCGCGCACGTGGTCGGCCATGGGCGAGCGCTTCGCTATCTCGTCGAGCACGTCCTTCGGGTACGCCCCCTTCAGCACCGCGTCGAGCCAGAACCGGTTCTCGAAGCCGTCCCGCAGCTCCGCCGCCGCCCGGGCGGCGTCCTGGGCGGGGTACACCGGATTGAGGTTGAGCGCCGGGCCCACCTTGGCCTTCTTGCCCGATGCCCGCAGCGCTTGTACGGCCAGCCCGTGGGCGAGCATCAGGTGGTGTGCGGCGACCCAGGCCTTGGCCGAGGACATGATCCCGGGCGCGTGGACGCCGTAGATGTACCCGACATTGACGACCGTCTTCGGCTCGTTGAGCGTCAGGAAGGTGGGTACCACGTCGCCGAGCGCGTCGTACACGATCGCCGCGTAGTCGCCGAACCGGCCCGCCACGTCGCGGGACTCCCAGCCGCCGGCATCCTGCAGGGCCTGCGGGAGGTCCCAGTGGAACAACGTGGCCATCGGGGCGATGCCGCGCTGCCGCAGTGCCTCGACGAGCCGCTTGTAGAAGTCCAGCCCCTTCTGGTTGACCGGGCCGCTGCCGGTCGGCTGGATCCGTGGCCAGGAAATCGAGAAGCGGTACGACTTCAGTCCGAGCTCGGCCATGAGCGCGACGTCCTGCGCGTACCGGTGGTAGTGGTCGGTGGCCACGTCACCGGTGTCGCCATTGCGAACGAGGCCGGGCGAGTGGCTGAACCGGTCCCAGATCGACTCGCCGCGGCCGTCCTCCTTCGCCGCGCCCTCGATCTGGTACGCCGATGTCGCCGCACCCCAGACGAAACCGTCGGGGAACCGCATCGGCGTGACCGGTGCGGGCGCCGGCGCCGGCTCGGTACACGCGGCGAGTGCACCCGCCGCCGCACCAACCATCAGCGTCCTCCGAGTCGCCGGGAGCGCTCCCAAATTCATCCAGGAAGCGTATCGGGTACGTCGTACACAGGCCAACCGTCGTCGCCCCGCCGCACTGTCGCATGTGGACGGTAGCGCTCCCGCCGGCCCACCTCCAGCAGGTGCACCACGGTCACCCCGCGCATCTCGAGCGCGTCGGCGACCAACATCCGGTGGCACTGCCACCACTTGGTCTCAGCGCACATGACGGCCGGCCGTTCGCCCGCTTCGGCCCGGGCCACGAGAGCGTCGACGGCGGTGCGGAACTCCGTCGAGTCCATGTGGTCGGCGTAGCCGGCCAGCCCCGCGTCGTGCAACGCCGGATGCCGGGTCTCCGGCTGTCTGGGCCGCCGCCCGCCGAGCGCCTCGCCCTGCCACTCGTACCCGATTCCGGCCGTCGCCAGCGCGTTTTCGAGGGAACGGCGGCCGAACTGCGGGTGGTGCCGCGACCCGGGGTACCGGCGGACGTCCACCAGTACCGTCACCGACGCCTCTTCGAGGACGGCCACCAGGGCCGCCAGCTCCCGGGCGCCGTGGCCGATAGTGAACACGTGCGGATCGATGAGCTGCTCCCCCGCTGGCACTTTGCCGAGCGTCACTGTCGACGCACCTCCGCTGCGCCGGCCGCGCTGCTGACCGCCGCGGAAGAGGTGACCTGGCGCGAGGTGACCGTCATGCGAGCGCTGATGCGGATCCGGTCGGCCGGTCTGCTGCGGCTGGACGCCGACCGACCGATCCTCGACACCATGGCCACGATCGGCTTCACGGTGCTCGACCGTACTGCAGACGAGCTCGTCCTAGGGGCCATCGGCCGGCCATGGGCCGTGGGCCGCACCCGTCCCGACCCGGACATCCCGTTCACCGCGTTCGACGAACCAGGTTGGGCCAAGATGATCGCCAACTTCAGCGTGTCCGACGGCGTGCTCGCCACCGAGACCCGCGTCCTGCTCACGGACGCGCGGTCCCGCCGCGCCTTCCGCCTGTACTGGCTGCTCATCCGCCCGTTCAGTGGCCTGATCCGCCGCCGCTGGCTCGCCGCCATCGATAATCGAACACGTGTACGATCCTAGCACCCCTCCGCGTGCGTCGATGGAGCCCTAGACTCGCGACATGCAGCCGTGCGTGGTGTGTGGCGGCGAGGGAATCGACCAGTACGGCCACTGCACGACGTGCAGTACCTACCGGGGTCTACCCCACCCGTCGCCGCCGATGCCGATCTCGACGCCACCGGATCTGCCCCAGGCCTACTCACCGTATCTCCCGGCCCCGGCGCCACCGGCCAAGCGCAGCTTCGCCGTCCCGCTGATCGCCCTGTCGGCCACCCTGATCGTCGTCACCGTGGCGATCGTGGTCGTGGCGCTGAACCGCGGCGGCGGCTCGGCGGCCGCCGGGAATCTGACCAGCACGAGTCCAGTCCAGTCGGCGGTCGACCCGTGCGTGGTCGGCGACTGGACGGTCGTCGAGCACACCGAGCACGTCCCGGTCGACGGAGTCGGCACGGTCACCATCACCGGAGGGGACGGCGAGACCGTCCACATCGGACCCGACGGCCGGGTCACCCAGGACTATGGCGGTGGCACGGTCCTGATCGGTACCCACGAAGGCCGCACCCTGCGGGCCACCCTCCGCGGCGTCGTGGAGTTCACGATCCGCACAACCGGTACCGCCGTCGAGTTCGACGAGGTCGACCCTGGTACGGCGACCGTCACGATCACCGGGACGGTGGCCGTCAACACCACGATGCCGGTCCAACCCAGCAACGACCCAGCGCGGTACGTGTGCAGTGCCGACTCCAGCACTATCGAGAACAGCCGGTACCGCATCCGGATGCGGCGGTAGTCGAACCCAGTGCCCCCACCACCGGCGGACCTGATCCGTCCCAACTGGACGGCCGAGGAGCTCGTACACAACTCCGCCAACGAGGCCACGGGCGGGATCTGGCGGATCGTTCGGGACCACGACACCGCCATCCTCAAGGTCGCCACACCTCGACGTGTCGGTGCCGCGGCTCATCTGGCCGCCAGCGACGAGCCGGGACACTGGAACTACTGGAAGCGGGAGACTCTCGCGTACCGCAGCGGTCTGCCAGCGACGGCGTTCGCCGGTGCCGGCCTGTCCGCACCGGCGCTGCTGGCCGCGGACGAACGCGCCGACGGTTCGATCGCCTTGTGGCTGGAGGACGTACCGGGCACTCCGGGCACCGACTGCCGCAGCGCCGAGCTGGGCGATGTCGCGTACCGGCTCGGCGCGGGCCACGCCAGATGGCTGGGTTGCCCGCCCAGCGACGCCTGGCTGGCGCAGGACTTCCTACGCGACTACACGACGGCTTCGGCGGCCGCCGGCGAACTCGACTGGGACCATCCGGTCGCGGTCGCGGCTTGGTCGCCGGGACTCCGTGCCGACCTGCACCTGCTGTGGAACCGCCGGAACGACCTTCTCGCCGCGGCGGACAAGCTGCCACGCACGTTGTGCCACCACGACGTGTGGCCGATGAACCTGATCCTCGCCGCGCGGGGGCCGGTACTGCTGGACTGGGCGTTCGTCGGTCCCGGGGCGATCGGCGAGGACGCGGCCAACCTCACCCTCGACACGTTCTTCGACGGTCTGATCGACATCGACCTTCTCGACGAGGTCACCGCAGTCATCGTCGACGGCTACCGCCGTGGGCTCGGCAACGCCGTCGACGCCGCGACGATCGAGTACGCCATCATGCTGACCGGCGCGGCCAAGTACTAATGGCTCGCACCACGCATGCTCGCCGCGGCCGGTCGGCAACACAGCCGCGGCAGCTACGACAACCGGGACATGGCCGCGACGTTCGCCGGACGAGCCCCGGTACTCGAGCAGGTGACCCGGTGGGCGCGCGCCGCCCTGGCCTGACGGTCTGGATCAGACCTCGAGCACGGTCGGTACGATCATCGGCCGGCGCCGGTACGCCTCGTTGACCCAGCGGCCGACGGTACGCCGGACCACCTGCTGAAGCTGGTGCGGGTCGGTGATGCCTTCGGCCGCGGCCCGGTCCAACGCCTCGGTGATGAGCGGTACGACCGGCTGGAACACCGCCGGATCCTCCGAGAAGCCCTTGGCCGACACCGTCGGACCGCCGACCACCTTGCCCGTCACCGAGTCGACGACGACCGTGGCGGCGATGAACCCGCCGTCGCCGAGGATCCGCCGCTCGGTGAGCAGGCTCTCGCCCACGTCGCCGACGGCGAGCCCGTCGACGTAGACGTACCTCGACTTGACGTGCCCGACCAGCCGCGCCCGCCCGTCGATGAGGTCGACGACGTCGCCGTCCTCGCACAGGACGACCCGGGTCGGGTCCACTCCGGACTCCACCGCGAGCCGGGCGTGCGCCCGCAGGTGCCGCCATTCGCCGTGTATGGGCAGGAAGTTGCGTGGTTTGACGATGTTGAGCAGGTACAGCAGCTCACCCGCCGGCGAGTGGCCGGACACGTGCACCTTTGCCACGTCCTTGTGGAAGACGAGGGCGCCGGCGCGGGACAGCTGGTTGATGACCCGGTAGACCGCGGTCTCGTTGCCCGGTACGAGCGAGGACGCGAGCACCACGGTGTCCCCCGGCTCGACCACGACATGCCGGTGATCGCCGGTAGCCATGCGGCCGAGCGCGCTCATCGGTTCGCCCTGCGAGCCGGTCGACATCAGCACGATCTGTTCGGGCGCCAGGCTCATCGCCTCGTCGATGCTGACGACGAGACCGCCGGGGATGCGCAACAGCCCGAGGTCGCGCGCGATCCCCATGTTGCGGACCATCGAGCGGCCGATGAACGCGACCTTGCGACCGTGCTCCTCCGCCGAGTCGAGCACCTGCTGGACCCGGTGGACGTGCGAGGCGAACGACGCCACGATGATGCGACCGCGCGCGCCGCGGAACAGCGAGTCCAGTACCGGGCCGATCTCCCGTTCCGGCGTGACGAACCCGGGGATCTCGGCGTTCGTCGAGTCCGACAGCAGCAGGTCGACGCCCTGCGAACCGAGCTTGGCGAATCCGGCGAGATCGGTCAGCCGCCCGTCGAGGGGCAGCTGGTCCATCTTGAAGTCACCGGTGTGCAGGATCAGGCCGGCCGGCGTACGGATGGCGACCGCGAGCGCATCGGGGATCGAGTGGTTCACCGCGAAGAACTCGCACTCGAACGGACCCAGTCGCTCCGTCTGTCCTTCTTGGACGGTCAACGAGTACGGCTCGATGCGCCGCTCGGCCAGCTTCGCCTCTACGAGCGCCAGCGTGAACTGCGAACCCACCAGCGGGGTATCCGGCCGGTGGGCGAGCAGGTACGGCACCGCGCCGATGTGGTCCTCGTGCCCGTGGGTCAGCACGATCGCTATCACGTCGTCGAGCCGGTCGAGGATCGCGGCGAAGTCCGGCAGGATCAGGTCGACGCCGGGCTGGTCCACATCCGGGAACAACACTCCACAGTCGACGATGAGCAGCTTGCCTTCGTACTCGAACACGGTCATGTTGCGCCCGATCGCGCCGAGACCACCCAGCGGGGTGACCCGTAACCCGCCCGGTGGTAACGCAGGTGGCAAATCGAGCTCAGGGTTCGGCTCGCTCACAGTTTCAGGCCCGCCTCGGCGGAGTCGGCCTTCAGCTGGGCGACCTGGGCGTCGGTGGCGTCCACGAGCGGCGAGCGGACCGGGCCGGCAGGCAGGCCGAGCAGGTGCAGCGCCGCCTTGGTGAGGATCACCCCTTGGGTACGGAAGTACCCGATGAACGCCGGCAGCAACTGATGATGCAGCCGGAGCGCCTCGGCGACGTCACCGCGCTCGTACGCCTCGATCATTGCCTTGGTGGGCCGCCCGAACAGGTGCGTCGGTACCCCGACCACGCCGACCGCACCCACCGACATCAGCGGCAACGTGTTCTTGTCGTCGCCGGAGTAGTACACCAGGTCGGTGCGCTTGGTGACCCACGACGTCTCGACCATGTCGCCCTTGGCGTCCTTGACCGCGACGATGCGCTCGTGCTCGGCGAGCCGCACCAGCGTCTCGGTCTCGATCGGGACGCCGCTGCGGCCCGGGATGTCGTAGAGCATCAGCGGCAGGCCGGTGGCGTCGGCGACCGTGGTGAAGTGCCGGATCAGCCCTTCCTGCGGGGGCTTGTTGTAGTACGGCGTCACGACCAGAGCCGCATGGACGCCGACCTTCTCCGCGGCCCGCGCGAGCTCGACCGTGTGGTGGGTGTCGTACGTGCCGACCCCAGCGATCACCTTCGCCCGGTCACCGACCGTCTCGAGCACCACCCGCAGCACGGTCTCCTTCTCCGCGTCGGTGGTGGTGGCCGACTCACCGGTCGTGCCGTTGATGACGAGGGCATCGTTACCCTGCTCGTCCACGAGGTACGCGGCGAGTCGGGCCACCCCTTCGACGTCGAGCGAGCCGTCCGCCTTGAACGGGGTGACCATTGCCGTGATGAGGCGCCCAAAGGGCCGCCGACGGTCCTGCGTCATGTGCCCAACCTAGCGGACAGCTATCGGCTCACGACTCCCAGGCGTAAGGGCTCGCCGCTATCTCGGTCCCGTCCGCAAGCTCGGAGATGGTGAAGTCGGCGAACACATTCGGCGCGACCCGCTGCAGCTGGCGCAGGCACTCCACGGCCAGCTCCCGGATCTCCACATCGGCGTGCTCGGTCGCGCGCATCGCGATGAAGTGCCGCCACGCCCGGTAGTTACCGGTCACGACGATGCGCGTCTCGGTCGCGTTGGGCAGCACCGCACGGGCCGCCTGACGCGCCTGCTTGCGGCGCAGGGTCGCGTTGCCGACATCGGCGAACCTCTGCTCCAGACCGGTGAGCAACTCGGTGTACGCCCGGACGCTCGCCTCGGTCGCCTCGACGAACTTCTTGTGCAGCTCCGGATCCTCGGCGATCACCTCGGGCTCGACCATGTTGGCGTCGCGCTCCGGCACATACCGCTGGGAGAGCTGGGAGTACGAGAAGTGCCGGTGCCGGATCAGCTCATGGGTCAGCGAGCGGGACACGCCGGTCAGGTAGAACGTGACCGTGCCGTGCTCGAGCACGGACAGGTGGCCGACCTCCAGGATGTGCCGGAGGTAGCCGGCGTTCGTGGCGGTCGACGGGTTGGGCTTGCTCCACGACTGGTAGCAGGCCCGCCCGGCGAACTCGGCCAGGGCCTGCCCGCCGTCGGCGTCTGTGGACCACGGGACGTCGTCCGGCACGTCGAATTGAGTCCAGGCGATGAGCCGGACCTGCATGGGTACGATTTCGGCCACGTGTTCGACCCTAGCGGTCCGGTACGACGAAAGAGCGGGCGACGCGCCGCGACATTTGACTGACGTCATTAGTGGTGTCATCATGGCGTCATGGACCTAACGCCGTACCTCGAAAGTCTCCGTCGCGATCTGGCGGCGACCGCGGCTACCGGCGGTGCCGAGGTGGCCAAGACGGCCGAGCTGCTGGCCGGCTCGCTCGACGCCTCGATCCGGCTCAACCTCATGGAGGCGCTCTCCGACGCGGCTGCCGAGATCACGACGAAGCTCGCCCACGCGAGCGTCGAGGTGCGGCTGCGCGGTCGCGAGGCGGATCTCGTCGTCACCGAGGAGACCGAGCCAGAAGCCGGACCGCCTCCGCCGACGCCCGCGGACACCGGTGACGTCGCCCGCATCACGCTGCGCCTGCCGGAGTCCTTGAAGGAGGCGGCCGAGCGGGCCGCCGCCGCCGAGGGCATCTCGGTCAATTCCTGGCTCGTCCGGGCCGTGGCGGCGGCGCTGCCAGGCCAACACAATCCCCCGCGCGGTGGCCGCGCCTTCGGCCGCCGCGTCACCGGTTTCGCCCAGGCCTGAGGAGGACTCCCGTGCACGAATTTCCTTGCGATCGACCGGTCACCGTCCATGTCCGCATCGGCGCCGGCTCGGTCGAGATCGTGGCCGAGGAGCGGTCGACCGCGACGGTCGAGGTCTCGCCGTACAACGACTCCGAGGTCTCCCGCGAGGCGGCCGAGCACGCCCGCGTGGAGATGCGCCAGGGCCGGCTCGTCATCGAGGTGCCCGAGGCCGGCGCCAGCTTCCTGTTCTGGCGTGGGCCGAAGGTGCGCATCGACGTCCGGGTACCGCTGGACTGCGCCCTCGACGTTCGCCTCGCCTCGGCGGACCTCACCGGCCACGGCCGGTACTCGGACGCGACCGTCAAGAGCGCATCCGGCGACACGTACCTCGAACATCTCACGGGTCGGCTGGTGGTCAACACCGCCAGCGGCGACGTGCGGCTGGTCCAGGTGGACGGCCCGGTGCAGTTCAACGGTGCGTCCGGCGACCTGACCGCCCAGTCGATCGCGGGCGAGCTGGTGGCCCACTCGGCCAGCGGCGACGTGGAGATCGAGGACATCCACGACTCCGCGAACGTGACCACGGCGTCCGGGGACGTCCGGTTCGGGGTGGCCCGTCGCGGCACCGTGAAGCTGCGGTCCGCGTCCGGTGACGTGTCGATCGGCGTACCGGCCGGCACCGGCGTCTGGCTGGACCTCACCACGATGTCCGGCACGACGCACAGCGACCTGTCCACCCCCGACCCGTCGCAGCAGGGCCGGCAGGCCGACCTCACGCTGCAGATCCGCACGATGAGCGGGGACATCGACCTCCGTCGGGTGCAGGCCGCGGCGGCGTAGCGCCGCGCCCTGTGATCAGGGGAAGCTGGCGGCCGCCGGGGCGGCCACCAGCTTCCCCTGATCGTGTGAGCTAGACGTACAGCCAGGTGAACGGGGCGAACGGCAGGTTACGCAGGACCGAGAAGACACCCCAGGCCGCGATGAAGATGCCGACCGTCTTCGGCCCGAAGCGCAGCGCCGGCAATCGCCAGCGGAAGACCTCCCGGCCGCCCCAGGCGACGAACGCGTAGAGCAGGAACGGCAGCGCGAACACGAACATCGCGTGGTGCCGGGCCGCCGCCGGGATGTTGCCGTGCAGGGTGTACCAGAACGCGCGCGTACCGCCACAGCCCGGGCAGTCGAACCCGGTGGTGAGCTTGAGCAGGCAGGTCGGTACCGCGTCCGCACCGCCGTCGGTCGGATCGGCGGCCAGCACGTAGCCCGTGGCGCCGGCGAAACAGAGCAGGATCGCGGCCGGACCGGCCCAGCGCGGCGTACGCGCCCAGATCCGCATCACGAACCGACTGATCGGGTCCGGCGGTGGCGGCGTCCACTCGGTGGGAGGGGCCGGATGCACCGCGGGCTCGGTCGTGCTCATGCCCTGACGGTACACCGGCCCCTCCTGCCTCAAACAGATCGCTGGTACGAACGGAACGTCCGCGTGGACAGCCAGACCATGGCCGCCGCGAGGACGGCCAGCAGACCGCCGCTGAACGCGACCGCTCCCCAGTCGGGCTGGGACGCGAGGGCTCCGCGGGCCGCGTCCAGCGCCCAGTTGACGGGGTTGTAGTCGGCCACGTCGCGCATCCAGCCCGGCATCAGGCTCGCCGCCATGAAGGCCGAGGACAGGAACGTCAACGGCAGCAACAGGAAGATGTTCAGCCCGATGATGGTCTCGCGCTGGCGCACCAGCATGCCGACCGCGTTGGACATCGCGCCGAACACGGTACCGAGCAGCACCGACGCCAGGATCAGTACGGCTACTCCGAGCACCCCGCCCGGATAGTGGGCGCCCGCGGCCCAGCCGAGCAACACGATGATGACGGACTGGATCGTCGTACTGACCGCCTGCTCGACGACGCTCGCGTTCATCAGCGCGCCGCGACTCACCGGCGCCACGAGGAAGCGGTTCATCGTCCCGCGTTCGATCTCCTCCATCGCGCCCATGCCGGCCCACATGTTCGAGGACAGCGCGTTCATCACCACGACTCCGGGCACGATGTAGTCCACATAGGACACCGCGCCGAAGCCGGGCAGCTCCGCCACCTTGCGGAACAGGCCGCCGAAGAGGAACAGCCAGATCATCGGCTGGATCAGCGTGATGACCAGGTAACCGGGTTGGCGTACGAACACCTGCAACCGGCGCAGCGTCAACCACCACGTTTGCGTCACGATGCTCATGCCGCCACCACCTCGGCCTCGGCGAAACGCCGGCCGGCGTACCGCAGGTAGACATCGTCGAGCGAGGGCCGGGCCACCGTGACGGTGGCGACCGGCACGCCGGCTTGATCCAGCGCGGCCAGCGTGCCCGGCACCGCGGTGGGGCCGTCGTCGGCGCGGGCACTCACCCGCCGCCCCGACGCGGCCACGTCCCGAACCCCGGGAACGCGCGCGACCGCCGCCCGTACCAACGCTTCGTCGTGGTCACCGTGCAGCTCGATGTGTACGGCGTCGCCGCGCAGTTCGCCCTTCAACTCATCGGGCGTACCGGTGGCCACGATCCGCCCTTTGTCCACAATGGCCAGTCGATGGGCGAGCCGGTCCGCCTCGTCCAGATAGTGCGTGGTCAACAGGATCGCCAGCGACTGGTCCGCGGCCAGCGTCATGATCTCTTCCCACATCGCGGTACGGGTCTCCGGGTCGAGCCCCGTGGTCGGCTCGTCGAGGAACAGCACCTCCGGCCGGTGCACGAGACCCAGCGCGACGTCGAGCCGGCGCTGCATGCCACCGGAGTAGGTACGGACCAGCCGGCGAGCGGCGGCCGCGAGGTCGAACCGGTCGAGCAGCTCGTCGACGCGCCGGTTCAGGGCGGTACCGCGCATGCCGTAGAGCCGGCCCTGCAGCAAGAGATTGTCGCGTCCGGTGGCCACCGGATCGGAGCCGGAGCGCTGGGCCACGACACCGATCCGCCGCCGTACCCGGACCGGGTGCCGGAGCACATCATGCCCGGCGACCGTGGCCTTGCCGGAGTCCGGCCGGGCCAGCGTGGTCAGAATCTTGATGGTGGTGGACTTGCCCGCCCCGTTGGGGCCGAGGAGTCCGAACACCTCGCCCGGCTTCACTTCGATCGACAGGCCGTCGAGTGCGGTGACGTCACCGGGATAGGTCTTGACGAGATTGTCCGCCTGCACGGCGTACATGGGTTCCTCCGTTGATGGAATGGGGAACCCGGCTACGCTTGTGGGTGCCGCCTCGGTAGACGGGTTCCGTTTGACGAGGTTTGCTGACCCCGGCCCGGTGTTGCCGCACCGGACCGGGGTCCATCTACTGTGGACTGCCGAAGTCGGGCACCTCCCCGGTCTCGTGGAAGCGCCGCCACTCCGGTACCCCCGGCATGGTGCCGTCCCGGAGGTCGGACAGGAGCGAACGCACCCACGCCGCCTCCGCCTCGCGGAGCGCAAGGTGGAACTCGCCCTCGATGAGGAACATCCGAGGGACGGTCTTGCTCACGTACTCCATCGCCGCCCGCTGCGCGACGATGTCCGCCTCGAGGGTGCGGACCCGCTGATCGAGCAGCTCGAACACCTCGTCCGGGTGCAGGATCCCCAACACCGACAGTGCCGTCTCGAACTTCGGGTACTCCCGCTCCGGCACGGCGACCAGCTCCCGCATCCAGTCGTCGAGCTCGTCGCGGCCGGCGTCGGTGATCGCGTACACCGTCCGCTCCGGCCGCCGGCCCTGCCGGCTGGTGCCGCTGGCCTCGATGAAGCCGTGCTTCTCCAAGTTCTGCACGACGGTGTAGAGCGAGCCCCAGTTGATCTTCGCGCTCTCCTGCTTGCCCCGCTCGCGCAGCGTGGACGCCAGCTCGTACGGGTGCATGGGCCGCTCGACCAGTGTCGCGAGCACGACGAGGGCGAGCATGTTGCCCACCTTGCGTCTCTTTGCCATGCCACTCGCCTCCGTATGCTCGTCGCCGAGTATACGCACGCGAGTGTTATCCACGCAAGGCGGCTCGCAGCGGCTTGGCCAGGTCCCCGCGGTCCGGCGCGGCCACGTCCGCCAGGCCGAGCCAGCCCGCCAGCCGGCGCAGTTCGAGAGCCAGCGCCGGCACGGTCGACGGCGGCGCCCCAGGCTCCCCGAACGCCCCCGGCACCCGCAGTACCCCGGCCTGCCGGTCGGCCTTCAGATCGACCCGGGCAGCGAGCCGCTCGTCGTGCAGGAACGGCAGCACGTAGTACCCGTGGACGCGCTTCGGCGCCGGTACGTAGATCTCGATGCGGTACCGGAAGTCGAACAGCCGCTCGGTGCGCCCGCGCTCCCAGATCAGCGGGTCGAACGGGCTGAGCAGCGCACTCGCCCGCACCGCACGGGGCAGCTTCGCGTCCCGGTGCCGGTACGCCCGCTGCTTCCACCCCTGCACCGTCACCGGAACCAGCTCGCCCGCCTCGACGAGCTCGGCGACCGCCTCCTTGAACCCTTCGACGGGCAGCCGGAAGTAGTCCCGCAGCTCGGCTTCGGCGGCCACGCCGAGCGCCACGGCCGCCCGCCGCACCAGCTCCCGCCGCGCATCGGCCTCGGTCGGCTCGGGTGCCGCCAGCACAGACGCCGGAAGGACCCGCTCCGGTACGTCGTACTCCCGCGCGAAGGCGCCGTTGCGCCGGGCGGTGACGACCTCGCCGGTCCAGAACAGCCATTCGAGCGCGGCCTTGACGTCCGACCAGTTCCACCCCCAGTCCTTGGTACGCCGCTTCGGAACGTCCGACTCCACCTCGGCGGCGCTGACCGGACCGCGCGAACGCACCTCGTCCAGCACCCAGCCGACCAGATCGGGCTGATCCTGTGCGATGGTCTTCATCCACTTCCACGCCACCTCGTGCGCCCGGGCCATCCGCCAGCGCATCAGCGGCCAGTGGGCGACCGGCAGCAACGACGCCTCGTGCCCCCAGTACTCGAACAGCGCCCGCGGACTGCGGTACGCGGCCCGATCCAGCAGGTCCATCGGGTATGGCCCGAGCCGGCTGTACAGCGGGACGTACTGCGCCCGCTGCAGCACGTTGACCGAGTCGATCTGGATCAGCCCGATCCGGTCGAACACCCGGCGCAGATGCCGCATGGTCACCGCTCCGGTGGGCGGCGCGTCGGTGAAGCCCTGGGAGGCGAGCGCGATCCGCCTGGCCTGGGCAAGGGAGAATGAATCCATCGGCACGCCACGATAGCCGTACCCTCTGACAGTCCCCGGTGCGGACTAGTGGCGGACGGCGGCTCGGCCGTCGACCTCGACGAGGTCCGGTACGCCCTGCGGCTCGACTGAGCGGATCGGCAGCCCGATCAGCAGGGCCAGGCTGATCCACACGTACGCGCTGCCGCCGAGGAACTCGTCCACTCCGGACAGGTTCCACCGCCACAGCCAGACGATCGAGCTGCACAGCACCAGGTAGGCACCGATCGCCGCGCCGAGCAGCCACCGGCGACGCGAACCGGTCGCCCGCAGCCCACCGTCGACCAGCAGGACGAGCGCCGGTACCAGCCAGACCAGGTGATGGATCCAGGTCACCGGACTGACCAGGCACCCGGTGACGCCGGTCAACGCGATACCCGTCATCTCGTCGCCACCGCGCCGCTGGACCTGGCGGATCCGGACGAACCAGATCGCCAGTACGCCCAGCACGCAGACCAGCCAGACCAACGGATTCGGGTTGCTCGGATCGATCCGGGCCAGGACGCCCTGCAGCGACTGGTTGGACACGAACGACAGCACGCCGATCCGGTCGGTGTTCCAGATCGCCTCGGTCCAGAAGATCCGCGACTCCTCGGGCATGACCGCGGCGGCGAGCAGGGTCGCGGTGATCGCGGTGGCGACGGCGACTCCCGCGGCCCGCCAGCGACGCGTGACGAGCAGGTACAGGATGAACAGGCCCGGGGTCAGCTTGATGGCGGTGGCGAGCCCGATGCCCAGTCCCGCCCAGCGGGAGCCGCGGCCCAGCAGCAGGACCGCGTCGGCCATCACCAGGGCCACCAGCACCATGTTCACCTGGCCGAAGAGGAACGTCTCGCGCATCGGCTCGTACGCGGCGATCAGGCAGACCGCGACGGCGAACGCGAACCACCGGGACCAACCTTCACGAACGACGATCGGGTCGACCAGCCAGTACAGCACCGCCGCAGTCGCGACGAGCGTCAGCGTCACATGGATCCCGATCGCGACGTGCCACGGTACGAGCACCATCGGCAGCATCGTCAACGCGGCGAACGGCGGGTAGGTGAAGCCGTACTCGGTACGCGGCCGCAGGTAGTCGTACAGCACCCCGCCTTCGGCCCAGTAGTTGAGCGCTCCAAAGTAGACGTTCAGGTCGAAGAAGCCGTGTCGCATCGCGATGATGTAGTCGAAAACACCCACGACGACGGCGAGCGCCGCGACGATCCCGGCCTTTCGTACTGTCGTCACCATGGCTGTCGGTTATGTCCGGCCGGCGCGCTCCGGCGACGCCGGCGAGATTGCCCGGATCCAGTTGGCCACGTGGCGGATCGCGTACCGCCGGCTACCCGCGCACGTGTTCGACGAGTTCGACGAGGGGTGGGTAGCGCAAAGGTGGCGCGAGGCGATCGAGAAGGCGCCGACACCGCGTCATCACGTCCTCGTGGCGATCGAACAGTCAACGCAAGACTATCTGGTGGGCTTCGCCGCGTCTGGGCCGGCGGACGAAGCGGCACTGGCTCCCGGCGAAGATCCGCTGGCCGAGGATGTCGCGGCCATCACGGACCTGCTCGTCGAGCCGCGATGGGGGCGGCGGGGCCACGGCAGCCGGCTGCTCGCGGCGTCGGTCGCACACTGGCGGGACGACGGGTTCACCTCGGCCGTCGCGTGGGCCTTCCGGGACGACCCGGCGACGAACCGCTTCCTCACCTCCGCCGGCTGGGCGCCGGACGGGACGACCCGGGCGCTGGACGTCGACGACCTGCTGGTACCGCAGCTGCGGCTGCACACCCTAGTCGAGGAGGGCACCCAGGCCGACGGTGAGGCCGGGCCGGTTGACGACTGAGCGGATCGCGAGCAGCACGCCGGGCATGAACGACGCCCGGTCGTACGAGTCGTGCCGAATCGTCAGCGTCTCCCCCGCCGTACCGAACAGGATCTCCTGGTGCGCGACGAGGCCGGCGGCGCGCACCGAGTGCACCCGGACCCCGTCGACCGTCGCGCCGCGGGCGCCGGCCAGCTCGTCCTTTGTCGCATCGGGCATCACATCCCGCCCGGCAGTCCGGCGCGCCTCGGCGACGATCTCGGCGGTACGCACGGCGGTCCCGCTCGGCGCGTCCACCTTGTTCGGGTGGTGCTGCTCGATGATCTCGATGGAGTCGAAGAACCGGGCGGCCCGGCCGGCGAACTCCATCATGAGGACCGCGCCGACCGCGAAGTTCGGGGCGATGATCACGCCGACCTCGGGCTTGCGGGACAGCCAGAACCGCACCCGGTCCAGCCGCTGCTCGGTGAAGCCGCTCGTGCCCACCACCACGTTGATGCCCTGCTCCACGCACCAGTGCAGGTTGTCCATCACGACGTCCGGGGTCGTGAAGTCCACCACGACCTCCGCGCCGGCGTCGGACGCGTTGAACAGCCAGTCCCCCTGGTCGATCATGGCGACGAGCTCGAGGTCGTCGGCGGCGTCGACGGCCCGGCACACCTCGACACCCATCCGCCCTCGGGCACCGAGGACTCCTACCCGAAGCGGCTCCTGCGCTTCCGTCATCACGCCACCATCCTGAAGTCGTGATCCTCGAAGGGCCCGATGACGGCGAGCGACATCGGGCGGGCGAGGAGATCTGCCGCGGCCGCCCGTACCTGCTCGACGCTCACGGCGTCCACCTTGGACAGTAGCTGATCGACGGACAGCAGTTCGTCGTAGAGCAGCTCTCCTTTGCCCAGGCGAGTCATCCGGGAACCGGTGTCCTCCAGCCCCAGCACGAGCGAGCCCTTCAGCATGCCTTTGCCGCGGGCCACTTCGGCGGCCTTCACCCCGTGCGCGGCGACCTCGGCCAGCTCGGCACGGATCAGCTCCAGGACCTCGTCCACCTTGCCCGGCGCACAGCCGGCGTAGACGGCGAACAGGCCGGTGTCGGCGTACTGCGACGTGTACGAGTACACCGAGTAGGCGAGCCCCCGCTTCTCGCGGATCTCCTGGAACAGCCGGCTGGACATGCCGCCGCCGAGCACGTTGTTGAGTACGCCGACCGCGAAGCGGGTCTCGTCGAGGCGGTGGATGCCGGTACCGCCGAGGACCAGGTGTGCCTGTTCGGTGTCCTTGGTCAGCACGACGAGGTCGGTCCGGGCCGGTACCCGCTTCCCGCCGCGGTACGGCACCGGGTCCGCGGGCGTGTCGGGGAACCCGGCCGCCGCGAACGCCTCCCGGACGAGCCGGACGACCTTGCGGTGATCCAGGTTGCCGGCCGCGGCGACCACAATGGACGGTGGAGCGTACCGCCGGCGGTAGAACGACTGCACCTGCTTGCGGCTCATCGCCGAGATCGTCCCCGGCTCGCCGGAGATCCGCCGGCCCAGCGGATGCTTGCCGTACACGGCGGCGGCGAACAGGTCGTGGACCTCCTCGCTCGGCTCGTCGTCGTGCATCGCGATCTCTTCGAGGATGACCCCGCGCTCGGTCTCGAGGTCGGCCTCGGCGAGCACCGAGTCGGCCACGAGGTCGCAGACGACGTCGATGGCCAGCGGCAGGTCGGTATCGAGTACCCGCGCGTAGTAGCACGTGTACTCCTTGGTGGTGAACGCGTTGGTCTCGCCACCCACCGCCTCGATCGCGGCGGAGATGTCCAGCGCGGTGCGCTTGTGTGTGCCCTTGAAGAGCAGGTGCTCCAGGAAGTGGGAGACGCCGGCCAGTTGCGGGGACTCGTCCCGCGAACCGACCGCGACCCAGACCCCGAACGACACGCTGCGCATCGCCGGGATCGCCTCGGTCAGGATACGCAACCCATTGGGCAGCACGGTCCGGCAGACCGTACCGCCCAACGGGTCGGCGTCCAGCGTGCGTGTGACCGCCCGCGGCTGCGCGTGCATTGCTGGCCCTCGCTCCGCTGCGCTCACGGGGGTCAGCGGTCGCGGTGCCGGCGGCGGCGGAACTCGCCACCCTCCCCGGACTCGCCTCCGTCACCCCGTTCGGACGGACCTCGCTCGCGGTCCCGGCCCGGTCCGCGCTCGCCGCGCTCGCCGCGGTCGCGGTCCCGGTCGCCCCGGTCGCGCGGACCACGGTCGCCGCGGTCCCGGCCGGCCGGGCGGCTACCACCCTCGGCCTCCGCCGGGGCCTCCTCGCCCTCCGGGCGCACCTTGTCGAGGTAGATCTTGCCGCGGTTGTCGATGTCCGCGATCTGCACCTCGAGCTTGTCGCCCACGTTGAGGAAGTCCTCGACCCGCTCCACCCGCTTGCCGTTGCCGACCTTCGAGATGTGTAGCAGGCCGTCCCGGCCCGGCAGCAGCGAGATGAACGCGCCGAACGCGGCGGTCTTCACCACCGTGCCCAGGAATCGGTCGCCAATCTTCGGCAGGGTCGGGTTGGCGATCGCGTTGATACGCTCGACCGCCGCCTCGGCCGACGGCCCGTCGGTCGCGCCGACGTAGATCGTGCCGTCGTCCTCGATGGTGATCTCGGCACCGGTCTCGTCCTGGATCGCGTTGATGGTCTGGCCCTTCGGGCCGATCACCATGCCGATCTTGTCGACCGGAATCTTGATCGTGGTGACCCGCGGCGCGTACTGCGACATGTTCGCCGGCGAGTCGATCGCCTCCTGCATCACGTCGAGGATCGTCTGCCGGGCGTCGTGCGCGTGCTGCAGAGCCGCGGCCAGCACGTCGGACGGGATGCCGTCGAGCTTGGTGTCGAGCTGCAGCGCGGTGACGAAGTCCCGGGTACCGGCGACCTTGAAGTCCATGTCGCCGAACGCGTCCTCGGCGCCGAGGATGTCGGTCAGCGACACGTACTGTGTCTTGCCGTCCACCTCGTCGGAGACCAGGCCCATCGCGATGCCGGCGACCGGCGCCTTGAGCGGTACGCCCGCCGACAGCAACGACATCGTGGACGCGCAGACCGAGCCCATCGACGTGGAGCCGTTGGAGCCGAGCGCCTCGGAGACCTGGCGGATCGCGTACGGGAACTCCTCACGCGACGGCAGGACCGGGATCAGCGCCCGCTCGGCCAGCGCGCCGTGGCCGATCTCGCGGCGCTTCGGCGCCCCGACGCGGCCCGTCTCACCGGTCGAGTACGGCGGGAAGTTGTAGTTGTGCATGTACCGCTTGGACTTCGCCGGGGACAGCGTGTCGAGCGCCTGCTCCATGCGCAGCATGTTGAGCGTGGTGACGCCGAGGATCTGCGTCTCGCCCCGCTCGAACAGTGCCGACCCGTGCACCCGCGGCAGTACCTGCACCTCGGCGGTCAGCGGCCGGATGTCCCGGGGACCGCGGCCGTCCATGCGGACCTGGTCGCGCAGGACCCGGGTGCGTACCTCTTTCTTGGTGACCGACCGGAAGGCCGCGCTGAGCTCCTTCTCGCGTCCCTCGAACTGCTCGTCGAGGCGGTCGTGCACGGCGTCCTTGATGCGGTCCAGGGCGTCCTCGCGCTCGACCTTGCTCGAGATGCGCAGCGCCTCGGCGACCTCGTCGCCGACCGCCTGCTCGACGGCGGCGTACGCGTCCTCCGCGTATTCGTGGAAGACCGGGAACTCGACGGTCTCCCGCGAAGCGATCGCGATCAGCTCTTCCTGCGCGCGGCACAGCTCGCGGATCGCCGGCTTGGCGGCCTCGAGCCCGCTCGCCACGACCTCCTCGGTCGGTGCTTGCGCGCCGCCGGCGATGAGCGCGACCGCGTTGTCGGTAGCCTCCGCCTCGACCATCATGATGGCGACATCGCCGTCGGGCAGGGCTCTGCCGGCCACCACCATGTCGAACGTGGCCCGCGCCACCTCGTCGTGGGTCGGGAAGGCCACCCACTGACCATCCACGTGCGCCATCCGGGTGCCGCCGACCGGACCGCTGAACGGCAGGCCGGCGAGCTTGGTGGACAGCGAGGCGGCGTTGATGGCCACCACGTCGTACGGGTGCTGCGGGTCGAGCGAGAGGACGGTCTCGACGACCTGTACCTCGTTGCGTAGCCCCTTGACGAAGGTCGGCCGCAGCGGCCGGTCGATCAGCCGGCAGGTGAGGATCGCGTCCTCGCTCGGCCGGCCCTCCCGACGGAAGAACGAGCCGGGAATGCGCCCGGCGGCGTACATCCGCTCCTCGACGTCGACCGTCAACGGGAAGAAGTCGAACTGTTCCTTGGGTTGTTTGCTCGCCGTGGTCGCCGACAGGACGACCGTGTCGCCCAGCTGGGCGAGGGCGGAGCCGGCGGCCTGGCGGGCCAGCCGACCGGTGGAGAAGACGACCTCACGGGTACCGAATCGGCCGTTGTCGATGGTCGCCTTGCTGTGCTGGGTGCCGAGAGTGTTGTACTCGGTCATGTTTGCTTGGTACTCCTTTGGTCAGTGGTACGACCACGGGAGCCCTTGCCGACGGCCGGTCTTCGATCGAAGCCCCCGGAGTCTCGCTCCGGGAACCACTACCGAGGACCGACCTTCCTAGGTCGTACCGGTAATGAGTGGGGAGCGGCCCATAGCGGACCGCTCCCCGATGGCTCAACGCCGGATTTCGAGTCGCTCGATGAGCGTCCGGTACCGGCTGATGTCTTTGTTCTTCAGGTAGTTGAGCAGCCGCCGGCGCCGGCCGACGAGCAGCAGTAGACCACGACGGCTGTGGTGGTCGTGCTTGTGGACCTTCATGTGCTCGGTGAGGTCCTTGATGCGCCTGGTGAGGACCGCGACCTGTACCTCCGGGGAACCGGTGTCCCCCTCGACGGTCGCGTACTCCTTCATGATCTTGGTCTTGAGCTCAGCTTCGAGCGCCATGTTCTCCCTATCCATGGGTGTTCCTACGGCTCCGCTCCCGCGGCGTCGTGCAGGCACACAGAGCCGGCACCGGTGACCCGGCGTCCCGACAAGGTTACCAGCCCAGTAGCTGCCGGGTCTGAGCAACGTCCTCATGGATCTGGGCGACCAGGGGCTCGATGTCGTCGTACTTCCGCATCTCCCGCAGCCTGGCGACGAAGTCGATGGCGACGCGCTCGCCGTACAGGTCTCCGTCGAAGTCGAGCACATACGCCTCGACCCGCCGCTCCTGTCCGGAAAACGTCGGGTTCGTTCCGATCGAGATCGCGGCTCCCATCCGCCGCCCTCCCCCGCGGTCTCCCCCGTCGATCAAGGACGAATCGGCGTGATCCGACGATCGAACCGCGCCCGTTTGCCCTTGATCGGCGCGGGGCCGGCGGGGACGGCGGCGCACGAGCCAGCCGGCGTAGACGCCGTCGGCGGGGACGGCGGCGTACGCGCCGCTCATCAGGTTCGCCGTGGGGAAGCCGATTTCACGGCCGCGGCCGTCACCGCGCACGACCACGCCCTCCAGCCGGTGCGGCCGGCCGAGTGCGGTCGCCGCCGCCATGATGTCGCCGGCCGCGACACAGGCGCGGATGTACGTCGACGAAAAGACCGTGTCGTCGCCGGAAACCAGGGGCGCCGGCTCGACGGCGAACCCGAAGGTACGGCCGAGCCGCGACAGCAGGGCCACGTCACCGGCCGCCCGGTGGCCGAACCGGAAGTTCTCCCCGATCACCACGAGGGCGGCATGCAGGTTCTCGACGAGTACGTCGTGCACGAACGCCTCCGCCGACAGCCGGGAGAACTCGGCCGTGAACGGGAGGACGCACAGCACGTCGGCGCCCAGCTGCTCGATCAACTCCGCCTTGCGGCCGGGCCCGGTCAGCACGGCCGGGTGCGATCCGGGCCGCACCACCTCGGCCGGGTGCGGGTCGAACGTCACCACGATCGACTGCACACCGAGGTCGCGCGCTCGCTTCACCGCGTGCCCGATGATCTCCTGATGTCCTCTGTGGACACCGTCGAACACCCCGATCGTGACGACCGACCGGCCCCAGCCCGGTGTAGCGGTGTAGCCCCGCCAGCGCTGCATGAGTCGAGCCTAGTTTCTCGGGCTGGATCTGCGCCGACCGAAGGTCCAGGCGCCTGGCCAACACAGCCTAACTGGGCGCGAGGACGACTTCGGCGCGCGCTCGGCCGTCCCGCTCCTGGACGATCGCGACGACGGTACCGTCCGGGGCGAAGACGGCGTACGGCCCGGCGAGCCCGGCCACGGTCAGCGGACCGCCGTGCGAGAGCACCTTGGCCTCCTCGACGGTCACGTCGCGGCGGGTGAAGTACCGTTCCGCGGCGGCGGACAGCGGCAACGTCACCACGTCCGGCGCCCGGGTGGCCAGCTCGTCGAGCGTGGCCGCCTCGGCGAGCGTGAACCCCCCGACCGCGGTACGCCGCAACGCCGTCAGGTGCCCGCCCACCCCGAGCGCGGTACCGAGGTCGCGCGCGATCGACCGGATGTACGTGCCGGACGAACAGTCCACCGAGACCTCGACGTCCACTGTGGACCCGGTCGGCGAGGGGTGGACCGCCAGCACGTCCAGCCGCGCGATCGTCACCCGGCGAGGCTCGAGCGCAACGGTCTCGCCGGCGCGTACCCGCGCATAGGCTCGCTTGCCGTCCACTTTGATCGCGCTGACCGCGCTGGGCACCTGGTCGATCTCGCCAACGAACGCGGCCAACTCGCCGCGAATCGCCTCGTCGCCGAGTTGACCGGCCGGCGTCGACGACACGACCTCCCCCTCGGCGTCGTCGGTCACCGTGGTCTGGCCGAGCCGGATCGTCGCGTCGTACGACTTGTCCGAGCCGATGACGTACGTGAGCAACCGGGTGGCCCGGCCGACCCCGATCACGAGGACACCGGTCGCCATCGGGTCGAGCGTGCCGCCATGGCCGACGCGCCGGGTACCGGCCAGCCGGCGCACCCTGGCCACCACATCGTGCGACGTCATGCCGGCCGCCTTGTCGACGACCACGAGCCCATCCACGATGCACCAGCCTTCCACACGCCCGGACCGGTAGAGACAATGCCGGGGTGACCGAGGATCCCTGGCCGCCGGACCGGGATCCACTGCGGAAGCTCGCGATCGTCGGCGTGGTCGTCGTCGCCCTCGTGTGCACGGGATTCGGCGTCTACGCCTGGCGCACGAGACCGGCACCGCCCGAGGCACCGAGACCCACCGAGGCCGCCGACCCGTACGCCAGCACCCCGGCCCGGGACTACCCCACCGGCGCCGCCGGCATCGTCCTGCCGGAGGCCAGAGCGACCGGCCCGTTCTCCGCGGTCGAGGTGGGCGACGTGCTCATCCTCGTACGGGCGGCGCTGATCGCCGGCCGGCTCGACTCGAGGATGGTCGTCCAGCGCGATCCGGTCGACTTCCTGGCTCTGCTCGCGCCGGGTGAACGGACCCGGGTACAGACGGAGTTCACGGAGGGGCGGTTCGGCGCGTACGCGACCCAGATCGCGCCCGGCCACCGCCTGGCCAGCGCCGAGCCACGGGTCAGCGGCAGTGTGACGTACCGCCTGGCCACCGGCACGCTCGTGCCCGCGATCGACGTGGTCACGAACTTCGTGTGGGTGTACGGGTTCGACACCCAACGCGTCGTCGTCGTTCACGACGAGGTGACCTGGCGGGTACACGAAACCGAGAGGGTGTTTCCGGATCAGCGTGGCCTGTGGCTCGTCAACTCCCACGCCTATATGTCCAATGTGGACTGTACGCTGGCCGCCCGCGCGCTGCTGGCGCCGGCGGCGGCCCCGGTGGTCCACCCGAGCGGCGATCCCGACCCGGACACGCTGTACGACCCCAACCGCTCGCTGGACGTGGGACAAACCTGCTGACCGGTATTGCGTCCCGTGGGGCGTCCACCGATCATGGTCGGTTGTGAACGACGACCCGTTACTGCAACTGGCCGAGTGGGGTGCGCAGACCGAGCGACGGGTACGCCGCCGGCAGCGCCTCGGCAACCTCGGCCGGGTGCTGACCTCGCCGGCCAGGGCCGTCCGATCGCGGATCACTCTTGCCCTGGTGGCCATCGTCGCCGCGGTCGCCGCGGTGGCCGGTGTGAGCTGGGTGTTCCGCGACGACCACGGTCCGCGAAGCGACGAGCCCGCGGCCGCGTTCATCCCGAACCCGGGCGACGGCCCGTTCGCCGGTACCCCCGCCGCGACCTTCGCCGAAGGCGCCGCCGGCATCGCCCTGCCCGAGGCCAGAGCGATCGGTCTGTTCTCGGCGGAGGCGTTCTTCGCGGACTTCGCGACGCAGGTCGCACCCGGGTACCGGTTGTCCGAAGCCGCACCCCGGGTCAAGGGGGAGGTGACCTACCAGGTCGCGAGCGACAACAGTTCCCTCGAGGTCGACACCAACTTCGTCTGGGTGTACGCGTTCGAGCGGCCCGGCGTCCCGGCGGCCGACAACATCGTCGTCGTGCACGACATCGTGTCCTGGCAGATGCACCCAAAGGGCCTGCGGTTCCAGCCCGGCGTCGGTTATCTGTCCAATGTGGACTGCGATTTGCTGGACAGGTCGCTGCTCGCACCCGCCGATCCGACCGACAAGGCTCCGATCGCCGAGGACCCGGCTGTGGTCTTCGACCCCGACCGCTGGCCCGACGGAGTCGCCTGCTGATCGACCGTGGCGCCGGTGACGGCCCACCGGCCCGAGCGCAGCCGCAGCAGCAGTGCCACGAGCCGGATGACGACGAACAGCATCAGGCCGGCCCACACGCCGCCCAGCCCGAGATCGAACGCGTAGGCGAGCCAGATCGCCGGCAGGAACCCGCCCAGCGCGCCGACGAGCGTGAGGTTACGCATGTACCGCACGTCTCCCGCGCCGATCAGCACGCCGTCCAGCGCGAACACCACGCCGGCCAGTGGCTGCATGAACACGAACCAGGGCCACGCGACCATCGCTTGCTCGTACACGGCCGGATCGGTGCTGAACCACCGCGGCAGGAAACCGGCCGACGCGGCGATGACCACCGCGAACCCCGTGCCCGCCACGCCACCGATGAGCGCGATGCGCCGGGCCAGCCCGCGCGCCTCGTCGGCCAGCGACGCGCCGAGCGCGGCGCCGATCAGGGACTGGGCCGCGATCGCCACCGCGTCGAGGGCCAGCGCGCAGAACATCCACAGCTGCAACGCGATCTGGTGCGCCGCCAGGGCGGCGGTGCCGAACCGGGCGGCTACCGCGGCGGCGGACAGGAAACACACTTGGAAGGCGGCGCCGCGCAGCAGCAGATCGCGGCCGAGCACGAGCTGCCGCCCGATCACGTGCGGCCGCGGCACGAGCGACACGCGCTCGACGACCAGCGCCCGGACGAAGAGCACGCCGCCGGTCGTCTGGGCGATCACGTTGGCCACCGCCGAGCCCACCAGGCCGAGGTCGAGGACGAAGACGAAGATTGGACACAGTACGGCGGACAGCAGGTTCGCCCCGAGTACGTAGGCCAGCGGGCGGCGGGTGTCCTGTACCCCGCGCAGCCAACCGTTGCCGGCGGCCGCCAGCATCAGACCGGGCGCCCCGAGCGCCGCGATGCGCAACCACGATGCGGCGCCCGCGGTCACCTCGGGATCGCCCCCGGACAGCGCCCGGGCGAGCGGCTCGGCGCCGGGCTGGGCCGCGATCGCCACCAGCAGCCCCGCGGAAAAGGCGATCCAGGACGCCTGTACGCCTTCGGTAACCGCGGCCGGCCGGTCACCGGCGCCGTAGCGGCGGGCGGATCGTCCGGTCGTGCCGTAGGCGACGACGGTACCCAGCCAGGCCGCCACGGTCAGCACGCTGCCGCCCAGCGCCAGGGAGGCGAGCTGTACGCGGCCGAGATGCCCCACCACGGCCGTGTCCACGAGGACGTAGATCGGCTCGGCGGCGAGGACGACGAGGGCGGGCAGAGCGAGGGAGGCGACCCTGCGGAGACTCACGTCCCGCATGCTGCCACACGCTCGGTAAGGCACACAACGCGCATGCGCTACTTACCGAGCGCGCAGCCGGAGGAGGCCGGAGCTACTGGCGAGTGTCCATCGACGTCTGTAGGGCGCGGCGCGCTTGCTCGCGGGCGTCCTCGGCGGGTTCCGGCTTCGGTGCGGTCGTTGGCATGACACGTTCCTTCCCAGCAATGCCGCGGACTCGATCTGATCGCCGGCCGCCCGGGTTCGCCGGTTGGATGGCCGCATGCGCTCCGCACAGTCAGTCGGTTCTGACCTCGGAGCCAGAACCCAAGCTATCGTTCAGGTCCACATCTTGCGCAACGTTTCCCGCATCTCGAGACACCCCGCATCGTTGATCATGAACTTAGTTGCGGGTTGGGCGGCGTGTCGCGACACCAACTTCATGATCAACCGTGAGAGAGGGGGGCGCGGCGCATCAGCGCGCGAAGAAGTGCCAGCCGACCCACCACCAGAAGCCGAACACCGCGATCCGGCCGACCGGCAGGCGCCCGACCTCGTACCCCATTACGAACGCGGAGATGTCGCCGAGCGTCGGAATCTTCGACTCTTCCCGGCGGGCCTTCCACTCGACGAACAGGAACAGCCCGATCGCGACGAGGAACCCGGCGATCGCGAGCGCACGCGTCACACTCATTGCTGACCTCGCTCCGCTGCGCTCATCGCCTGATCAACCCCCAGAACGCGGTCACCCAGCCGAAGTACGCGGCCGACCGGGCGAGGTAACCCTCGAGCCACGGGTCAGCCAGCAGCGACAGGGTCGGATACTCGTACGTCGAGCCGGCGACGAACATGGCCAGCTCCAGCAAGGACAGGCTGAGCAGCGGCAGCAGCCACCAGACGACTCCCTTGCCCAGCCGACGGGGTGTCGGTCGCCGGGGCACCCGGTGGGTGAGGCCCAGCCAGAACAGCGTGCCACCGATGGCCACCACGTATATGTTGGCCAGGTTGGAGAACGAGGGGAACAGCCCGCCGACCAACGACACAAGGGCGAAGACCGGCAGGAGTACGACCGGCCGGGCCCATGGCTGTACGTCCTCGGCGGTTATCTCCGAAGGCTGCTCCATGTCCTGATTGTCACCGCCCCGGGGGCCGTCGGGTAGCGCATCTTGGCCCGGAGTTAACCCTGATGTTCATGTGGCCGGAAGTGCGAGCTCCCGACGAATGGCCGACATCACATCGTCGGCGCTACCCTGCCCGGTGAACCCCGCCGCGAGCCGGTGCCCGCCGCCACCCAGCGCCGCCGCCACGCGGGACAGGTCGACGCCGCCCTTGCTGCGCATCGAGACCGCCCACTGGTCGGGAGCGACCTGCTTGACGACGCAAGCGACGTCCGCCTCCTCGGCGCACCGGACGCCGTCGATCAGGGCCTCCAGCACCCAGGGCCGCTGCCCGTGCCGGGCCAGGTCGTCCAGGGTCGCGTACGTCCACACCAGACCCCGGCCACCGGCCTCGGCCGGCTCCAGCTGAGCGCGCCCGAGCACCTCGCCGAAGAGCCGGACGGCGCCGAACGGCCGGTTGTCGAAGATCCGTCGCGAGATCTCCGCGGGCGAGATACCGGTAGCCAGCAGCCGCGCCGCCAGCTCGTGTACCTCGGGCGTGGTCATGTCGAACCGGAACGAGCCGGTGTCGGTGGCCAGCGCGACGTAGAGGCACTCGGCGATCTCGGCGTCGAGCGGTACGCCCAGCCGCGCCAACAACTGCTCGGCCACGACCGAGGTCGCGGCGGCTCGGGGATCCACCAGCCGGATGCCGCCGAAGCCGGTGAACGACGCATGGTGGTCGAGCACGATCGACATCGGGCCGAGGCGCGACGCCACCGCACCGAGCCGGCTGGGGCTGGCCGCGTCGAAGCACAGCATCAGCTCGGGCTTCTCGATCGCCTCGGTCTCGGCGACCAGCAGATCCAACCCCGGCAGGGCCTGGAACGGCTCGGGCACCTCGAGCGGACCCGGGAAGGTGGCCTGGACCGCCCGCAGGCCGAGCCTGCGCAACCCGAGGCCGAAGCCCAACATGCTGCCGAGCGCGTCGCCGTCGGGGTTCACATGACACCCGAGCAGGATCGGGCTGTCCGGCCCGACCGAGCGGATCGCGTCCACCGCCGCGGACCAGTCGGCCTCCGTCGGACCGGCTTCCTCGGTACGGCCCAACGCTGCCGTCACGTGCTCTCCGGTTCCGCGTCGTCCTCGTCGACGCGGTAGGGCTGGGCGTCGCCGGCGTACTGGGCACCAGCCGCGAGCCGCTGTACCTCCGCGTCCGCGTGTGCGGCGGCCTCGAGCAGCTCGTCGATGTGCTTGGCATGGTCCTGCACGTCGTCGTGGACGAACGTGAGCGTGGGCGAGTGCCGCAGGCCCAGCGCCTTGCCGACCGTGCTGCGCAGCAGGCCTTTGGCGCTGTCGAGGGCGGCCGCCGTACCGACCTGTGCCGCCGTGTCACCGAACACGGTGTAAAAGACCGTCGCGTCCCGAAGGTCCGCGGTGATCCGCGCGTCGGTAATCGTGATCATGCCGAGGCGAGGATCCTTGACCTGGGTACGCACCACCGTGGCCACCAACTCCCGCACGCGCTCGGCGTGCCGGCGTACCTTGGTCGGGTCCGTCATCTGAGATCACCTCCGCTGGTCTTGCTCGACATTACCCGCGCGGCGAGCACGGTTGCGCCGCCGCGCTCAGTCTTCGTCGCCGTGTAGCCGGCGTCTCACCGACAGCAGTTCAATCTCCGGACGACCGGCGACGAGGCGCTCGCAGGAGTCCAGTACCTCCCCGACGTGCCGGGGTTCGGCGGACACCACGGCGACGCCGATCTCGGCCCGCCCGTGCCGGTCCAGCGCACCGACCTCGGCGGCGGCGACCTCGAACCGGCGCAAGGCGGCCACGATCGGGCGGACGTACGAGCGTTTCGTCTTCAGCGACCGGGAGTCGTCGGGCAGCAGGACGTCGAAGACGGCGGTTCCGGTGTACACCCCCGCGATTATGAGGCGTGGGCGACGATGATCGGCTCGGTATTCTCCGGCAGCGTCGCCCCGCCCGCGCCGAGGTGTGGCCTAGGCCGGACCCGGTCCGGCGCGCCGGCACTGCCGCCGCGACCGGAGTAGATGTAGAGCCCGTGGACCGGATCCGGTACCGCGTCGAGTGCCGCGCCCACGCCGGGCAGCGCACGATATCTCGCCCAGTCCTCCTCCGCCGGGAAGGCGATCTCGAGCACGAGCCCCCAGTCCTCCTGGTGGTGCCAGCGCCAGCGACGGGCCCGGTGGGTCAGCGCCGCCTCGATGAGGGCCTCGCCGTGGGCGGTACGCCAGCGGTCCGCGGAGAACAGGCCGTTGCGTACCTCGATCGACCACCACTGCTCGGCCATCGCACTCCCCTGCCTTATCCGGGCTATGCATTCCGCCCGAAGACCTATGGCTTGCGGGCCACCAGGATGTCGCGGGTGATCGCCTGGTCGACCCAGTGCTCGAACCCACCGTACGCCGGGGCGTCCACGACCTGAAGGCCCGCTTTGTCCAGCACCTCGGCGGCCGCCTGGCGCGAAGCGACATGGGTGTTCCAGGAGAT
Organism: Micromonosporaceae bacterium; assembly: GCA_035650075.1. Lineage (GTDB taxonomy): Bacteria > Actinomycetota > Actinomycetes > Mycobacteriales > Micromonosporaceae > DASSUC01. Next base: position 40,455 of record DASRII010000448.1, read on the forward strand.
GCCGAGCGCCCCGCCGGAGCGCAGCAGCTCCACCCAGCCGGGCAACGCGGCGGCCAGCAGCTCCAGCGGCCGGCGGGACAGGGCACCGGCGGTACGGCTACCGTGCGCGACTCCGTACGGCGCATCGGCCACGATCACGTCGCAGCAGCCGGCCCGCATGAGCTGGCGGGCATCCGTGGTGTCCGCGGCGAACACGCTCACCCGCTGCTCGCCGCCGATGTCGACTTCGAGCTGGCGGGCCACGATCCGGCGCTCCCGCCGTACCGGGTGGGTCTCCGCCTTGTGTTTCAACCTCTTCCGCTTCAGCCAGGTACGCAGGAACGCCGAGTACGCCTCGACGTCCTTGGCGTCGGACTCGATGCCGATCGCGTCGTACCCGTACATCAGCGCCTGGTTGAGCGTCGTTCCCCGACCACACAACGGGTCCAGTACGGTCAACCGCCGCTCGAGCATCTCCCCCGCCCGCGCCGAGGCGAGCAGCGTGACGTTGAGCAGGAGCTTGGTGAACTGTTCGTTGGTCTTGCCGGCGTACTTCGGGATCGTCACCAGGTCGTCGTCGAATTTCGCGAGCGGGCTCAGCTCGACCGGCCTCAGCAGATCGCCGACCTGTTCGAAGAACGCATAAGCCGAGGACACATTGGACAGATACGCGATGTCGCGCTGGGTCAAGGATCCAGAGAAGCCCACATAGGCCACACCACCCAGGCGCAGTTCCTCTACATCGGACAGTGGGGTCGACAGCACCGACCCGAACGCGGCCAACTCCGCCGCAGCCAGTCGTGGCGCCGCCAGACCGTAAACCCGGTTACTGGACGGCGCCACGAGCAAGGTGTACCGCGAACTCACCCGCGAGGCTTCTCGCGCATCTCGAACGTCTCGATCACGTCGTCGACCCGCAGGTCCTGATAGTTGCTCAGGGTCAGACCACACTCGAAGCCCTCACGGACCTCGGTCGCGTCATCCTTGAACCGCTTCAGCGACGAGACGGTCAGGTTGTCGTGGACCACCGCACCGTCGCGCAGCAACCGGGCCTTCGCGTTGCGCCGGATGATGCCCGACCGCACGATGCAGCCGGCGATCGTGCCGACCTTGGACGAGCGGAACACCTCGCGGATCTCCGCCGTACCAAGCTCGACCTCCTCGAACTCCGGCTTGAGCAGGCCCTTGAGCGCGGACTCGATCTCCTCGATGGCCTGGTAGATGACCGTGTAGTACCGGATCTCCACGCCCTCGCGGTCGGCCAGCTCCTTGACCTTGTCGTTGGCCCGTACGTTGAAGCCGATGATGATCGCGTCCGATGCGCTACCGAGGTTGACGTCGTCCTGGGTGATCGCGCCGACGCCTCGGTGAATGATCTTCAGCTGTACCTCGTCGGATACGTCGATCTTGACGAGCGCATCCTCCAGGGCCTCGACCGAACCGGACACGTCGCCCTTGAGGATGAGGACCAGCGAGCTCTTCTCGCCCTCCTTCATCTGCTCGAAGAGCGACTCGAGCGTCACACGGCCACGGCGGTTGGCGAACGCGGCCGCCCGCCGGCGAGCCTGCCGCTGCTCGGCGATCTGCCGGGCGATGCGGTCCTCGTCGGCGACCAGGAACGTGTCGCCGGCACCCGGAACGGCGGTGAGGCCGAGCACGAGTACTGGACGCGCCGGACCCGCCTCGGGCACCGGCTTGCCGTTCTCGTCGAGCATCGCCCGCACGCGGCCGTACGCGTCGCCGGCCACGATCGGGTCGCCGACCTTCAACGTGCCCTTCTGTACGAGAACCGTCGCTACCGGGCCACGGCCCTTGTCCAGGTGTGCCTCGATGGCCACACCCTGGACCGAACCGTCGGCCGGCGCCTTGAGCTCGAGCGCCGCGTCGGCGGTCAGCAGGATCGCCTCGAGCAACTGGTCGATGCCGATACCGGGCTTGGCGGCCACGTCGACGAACATCGTGTCGCCGCCGTACTCCTCGGCCACCAGGCCGTACTCGGTCAGCTGCTGGCGTACCTTGCCCGGGTTGGCCTCGGGCTTGTCGATCTTGTTGACGGCCACCACGATCGGTACGTCGGCCGCCTTGGCGTGGTTGAGCGCCTCGATCGTCTGCGGCATCACACCGTCGTCGGCGGCCACCACGAGCACCACGATGTCGGTGACCTGCGCGCCACGCGCCCGCATCGCGGTGAAGGCCTCGTGGCCCGGGGTGTCGATGAACGTGATCGCCCGGTCGGCGCCATCGTGCTCGACGTGCACCTGGTACGCGCCGATGTGCTGGGTGATGCCGCCGGCCTCGCCTTCGACCACATTGGACTTGCGGATCGCGTCGAGCAGCTTCGTCTTACCGTGGTCGACGTGACCCATCACGGTCACCACCGGTGGCCGGGTGACGAGCCGCTCCTCGTCGACGTCCGCGTCGAGGTCGATGTCGAACCGTGCGAGCAGCTCGCGGTCCTCGTCCTCGGGGCTGACGATCTGCACCTCGAAGCCGAGGTGCTCGCCGAGCAGCAGGAGCGTGTCGTCGGTACACGACTGGGTAGCCGTGACCATCTCACCCAGGTTGAACATCTCCTGGACGAGCGAGCCGGGGTTGGCGTTGATGCGGTCGGCGAAGTCGGACAGCGACGCACCGCGCGGTAGCCGGACGGTCCGCCCGTCTCCACGTGGCGCACCCGAACTCATCGTCGGGGCGGACAGGTTGTCGAACTCCTGCCTGCGCTGCTTCTTCGACTTCCGTCCGCGGGCCGGCTTGCCGCCGCCCCGACCGAACGCACCACCGGCGCCACCGCCGCGACCGCGACCACCGCCGCCGGGCCGGCCTACGCCGCCGCCACCGCCTGGGCCACCGCCACCGCCTGGGCCACCGCCGCCGGGCCGGAATCCGCCGCCGCCCCCACCGCCGCCGCCGCCGGGACCACCGGTGCGGTACGGGCTACCGCCGCCTCCGCCGCCCCCACCGGGACGACCGGCACCGGGTCCACCGACGCGTGGACCGCCGCCACGTGGACCTCCGCCGCCTCCGCCGCCGGGTCCGCCCTGACCACGGCCGGGGCCACGGTCACTGGGCCGCCCAGGCCGCTGGGACGGCATCGAGGCCGGGTTGGGCCGCGGCGGCATCGACGCCGGGCTGGGCCGTGGGCCTCCCATCGAGGCCGGGTTCGGCCGGGGAATGCCACCTTGGTTCGGCCGCTGCCCGGACGGGGTGATGCCGAACGGGTTGTTTCCGCCGCTGCGCGGACCGGGCCGCCCCGTGGGGGTACCGGGAGCAGCTGGCCGCGGCGGTGCCGGCGCGCCGGGACGGGGTGTCGCGGCCGGGCCGGGCTTGGGAGTCACGACCGCGCCGTCGCCTTGTGGCGCCCGGCGGGTCTTGGCCGCCTGCTGCGCCGCCTTGACCGCGGCGTCCTGGTCGGCCTTGAGCGCGGCGGCGCGTGCCTCCGCGGCCGCCACTTCGATGTCGTGGGCACTCGCCGGCTTGATCACTGGAGCCGGCGGTGGGGTGGGGACGGCCTTGGCCGCCGTCCGCTTGGGTGGTGCCGGCTTCGCCGGGGTCACCTTCGTCTCGCCTGCGGTCGCTGCCGGCGTCGGCGCCGGCGCCGACGGTGTCGCTACGAACACTTCCCGCAGCCGTCGCGCCACCGGAGCCTCGACGGTACTCGACGCGGATTTGACGAACTCGCCCATTTCCTTCAGCTTGGCGAGAACGATCTTGCTCTCGACGCCGAGCTCCTTCGCAAGCTCGTGTACGCGGGCCTTGCCTGCCACTGCACTCCTCTACTCCGAGGCCGCGCGGGCAGGTATCCCGCGGCGACCTCACTCGTGCACTTGAAGCCTGATCATTTCTGCGACTTCATCGTGTGCTCATGTCGGTCGTCCTACCTTGCTGTCCGGGTGGGGCACTCACACCCCACCGGGTTGTCCCGATGCTCAGATACTCGACCAGCGGGCCGGTGTCCAGGACACCAACGAAACGCAACGCGCGCCCGAAGGCGCGGCGACGCTCCGCCTGTGCGAGACAAACAGAGTCGGGATGCAAGTACGCTCCCCGACCCGGCAGTTTGTGTCTTGGGTCGGCATGAACATCGCCCTGCTCTCCCACGACTACCCGCAGCAACTCGGAGGCTGGCGCGCGACTCCGGCAGCCCACGCAGGTGCGTGTCGGCGACGCGCGACGTGCCACTGCGAAAGTCTACCCTGCCAGCGGCCTTCGAGCGTCGCACCCCTAGCCTGCGATCTTGCGGCTTTCAGGTGACTTTACCCCGAGTTTGCACTTGGTCACTTTCGGCGGTATCCGGCCGTATGTCGATTCGCCAGCCTGTCAGCCGTGCGGCGAGCCGAGCGTTTTGTCCCTCTCGACCTATAGCGAGAGATAACTGATAGTCCGGAACGGTCACCCGGGCGGTACGGCTGGTCGCGTCGACCACATCCACCCGCAGAGCCTTGGCCGGGGACAGGGCGTTGCCGACGAACGCCGCCGGATCTTCGGACCAGTCAATGATATCGATCTTCTCGCCGTGCAGCTCGTTCATGACCGCCCGCACCCGTGCGCCCATGGGTCCGATGCAGGCGCCCTTGGCGTTGACCCCGCTGACCGTGGACCGTACGGCAATCTTGGTGCGGTGACCCGCCTCCCGCGCGATCGCGGCGATCTCCACGGTCCCGTCGGCGATCTCCGGTACCTCGAGCGCGAACAGCTTCTTCACCAGGTTCGGGTGCGACCGCGACAGCGTGATCTGCGGACCGCGGAAACTCTTGGAGACGTGCACGACGACGCACTTGATGCGCTGGCCGTGGTCGTACGACTCGCCGGGCACCTGCTCCGGCGCCGGCAGCATCGCCTCCAGCTTGCCGAGGTCGACGCTGACGATGCCCTTCTCGGACCGGCCCTCGTGCGCCTGGATCACGCCGGTGACCAGGTCACCGTCGCGCCCGACGTACTCGCCGTAATGCACCTCGTCGGTGGCCTCCCGCAGCCGCTGCAGCATCACCTGTTTG
>DASRII010000449.1:0-29390 GCA_035650075.1 Micromonosporaceae bacterium
CCGGAGCTGTAGCACGGGAAGTAGCCGTACACCACGGCCGCCTCGAGCACCTGGTCCGCGACGACCCGGTCGAGCCAGTACCGCAGCCGTGGCCGGCCCTCGGTCTCCACCAGCTCCTCATAGGAGGGTCCGGTGCCGCCCCGCGTACCCCGCAACCCCCACTGGCCCAGGAACGTGGCCCGTTCGTCCAACATGGACGCGAACTCCGCCAGTGCGATACCGCGTACGACCCGCGTGCCGAAGAACGGCGCCCGCGGCGGCTCCACAATAGACACGTCGGAGCGCACCGAGGCATCGTCCAGCGCGGGTAGATCCTCGGCGACCACCGCGCGGTGCCGCTCGCGGCGCTCGCGGCGGGCCGACAGGGCGGCGTCCCGGGCCGGGTCGACCACGACCGCGCCACCACGCTTGGCGGCCATCACTCTGTCCATCAAGGACAATCCCTCGAAGGCGTCCCGGGCGTAGTGCACCTCTCCGGCGTACCTCGACCGCAGGTCATCCTCCACATAGGACCGGGTCAGCGCCGCCCCGCCCAGCAGGACCGGCCACCGCGACGCGACGCCGCGGGTGTTCATCTCCTCCAGGTTCTCCTTCATGATGACCGTGGACTTCACGAGCAGCCCGGACATCCCGATCGCGTCAGCGGCCGACTCCTCGGCCGCGTCGAGGATCGCCGTGATGGGTTGCTTGATGCCCAGGTTCACCACGTCGTACCCGTTGTTCGACAGGATGATGTCGACGAGGTTCTTGCCGATGTCGTGCACGTCCCCCTTGACCGTGGCGAGCACGATCCGGCCCTTGCCGCCGGCGTCGGACTTCTCCATGTGCGGTTCGAGGTACGCCACCGCCGCCTTCATGACCTCGGCCGACTGCAGCACGAACGGCAGCTGCATCTGTCCCGAGCCGAACAGGTCACCGACGACCTTCATGCCGTCGAGCAGGGTGTCGTTGATGATTTCCAGCGCCGACCGCGACTCGAGGGCGAGGTCGAGGTCCGCCTCCAGCCCGGTCCGCTCGCCGTCGATGATGCGCCGCTTCAACCGCTCGTCGAGCGGCAGCCCGGCCAGCTCCTGCGCGCGGGACGCCCGCGCCGAAGCCACATCGACGCCCTCGAACAGCTGGATGAACTTCTGCACTGGGTCGTAGCCGTCACGCCGCCGGTCGTACACGAGGTCCAAGGCAACGGAACGGTGCTCGTCAGGAATCTTCGACATCGGCAGGATCTTCGACGCGTGCACGATCGCCGACGTCAGTCCAGCTTGGACACACTCGTGCAGGAACACCGAGTTGAGTACCTGGCGCGCGGCCGGGTTCAGTCCAAAGGAGACATTCGAGATGCCGAGCGTGAAGTTGACGCCCGGGTACCGGCGCGCGATCTCGCGGATCGCCTCGATGGTCTCGATGCCGTCGCGGCGGGTCTCCTCTTGACCGGTCGCGATCGGGAACGTCAGGCAGTCGACGAGGATGTCCGGCACCCGCATGCCCCACCGGCCGGTCAGGTCGTCGATGAGCCGGGACGCCACGCGGACCTTCCACTCCGCCGTCCGCGCCTGGCCCTCCTCGTCGATGGTCAGCGCCACCACCGCCGCGCCGTGTTCGCGTACCAGCGGCATCGCCCGCGCGTACCGCGACTCGGGTCCGTCGCCGTCCTCGAAGTTGACCGAGTTGACCACGCACCGGCCGCCGAGCATCTCCAGCCCAGCCTCGATCACCCCTGGCTCGGTCGAGTCCAGCATCACCGGCAGCGTCGACGCGGTGGCGAACCGCCCGGCCGCCTCGCGCATGTCCACGACGCCGTCCCGGCCGACGTAGTCGATGCAGAGGTCCAGCAGATGCGAGCCGTCCCGCGCCTGCTCCCGCGCGATCTCGATGCACTTCTGCCAGTCGGCGGCGAGCATCGCCTCACGGAACGCCTTGGACCCGTTGGCATTGGTCCGCTCCCCCACCATCAGCACGCTCGCGTCCTGGGCGAACGGCACGTGGTGGTAGATCGACGCCACGCCGGGCTCGGGCTGCGCCGTCCGCGCCGCCGCCGTCGCGCCCGCCAGCCTGGCCGCAACGGTACCGATGTGCGCCGGCGTCGTACCGCAGCAGCCGCCCACCAGTGCCGCGCCGTACTCGGCGACGAACCGGTGCAGCGCCTCCGCCAGCTCGTCCGGGGTCAACGGGTACGCCGCCCCGTCCGGGGTCAGCTCGGGCAGGCCGGCGTTGGGCATGACCGAGATCGGTACCCGGGCCCGCTGCGACAGGTACCGCAGGTGCTCGCTCATCTCGGCCGGACCGGTGGCACAGTTCAGCCCGATGAGGTCGATGCCCAGCGGCTCGAGAGCGGTCAGCGCGGCCCCGATCTCGCTACCGAGCAGCATCGTGCCGGTCGTCTCGACGGTCACCTGGCAGATCAGCGGTACCGTCCGCCCTTCGGCCGCCATCGCCCGCCGGGAGCCGATCACCGCCGCCTTGGCCTGCAGCAGGTCCTGGCACGTCTCGACGATCAATGCGTCCGCGCCGCCGGCCAGCAGCCCCGCGGCGTTCTCGAGGTACGCGTCCCGCAGTGTCGCGTACGGCGTGTGACCCAGCGTCGGCAGCTTCGTACCCGGGCCGATCGACCCGATGACGTAGCGCGGCCGTTCCGGGCGCGACCAGCCGTCAGCCACCTCCCGCGCCAGCCTCGCCCCGGCCTCGGACAGCTCCCTGATCCGGTGGGTGATGTCGTACTCGCCCAGGTTGCCTAGGTTTGCCCCGAACGTGTTTGTCTCGACGCAGTCCGCCCCCGCGGCCAGGTACGCGTCGTGCACCCCCCGTACGATGTCCGGCCGGGTCACGTTGAGGATCTCGTTGCAGCCCTCGTAGCCCGCGAAGTCGTCCAGCGTCGGGTCGGCGGACTGCAGCATCGTGCCCATGGCACCGTCTGCGATCAGCACCCGCTCAGCCAACGCATCCAGGAACGAGATCGGCATGTCACCAGGTTAGTGCGTGGTGCTCGGGTTCCGGTCGAGCGGTGTGGGAGTGGGGCCAGTGTGGGCCCGGCCACGTAGGCTGGCAGCGTGACCGAGTTCGACGGCTTGCCGGTGTTGCGCTCTCCCGTCGCGATCGCGGCGTTCGAGGGCTGGAACGACGCCGCCGACGCCTCCACCGCCGCAGTCGAGCACCTCGAACAGGTGTGGGAGGCCCGCCAGATAGCCGCATTGGATCCCGAGGAGTTCTACGACTTTCAGGTGAACCGGCCAACGGTCATGCTCGCGGACGGCGAGACCCGCCGTATCGAATGGCCGACCACCCGGTTCGCCGTGGCCAGCCCTGCCGGGACCGACCGAGACGTCGTACTCATCCGGGGGATCGAGCCGAGCATGCGTTGGCGCACGTTCTCCGACGAAGTGTTGGAGATCTGTCACAGCCTCGAGGTCACCCGGATCGTGCTGCTCGGGGCGTTGCTGGCCGACGTGCCGTACACCCGGCCACTGCCGATCAGCGGCAGTGCCTCGGACCGCGGCGAGGCGGTCCGGCTCAACCTGACGCCGACGCGGTACGAGGGGCCGACCGGCATCGTCGGCGTGCTGCACGACGCGTGCGCGCGGGCCGAGCTCGAGGCGGTGTCGTTCTGGGTGCACGTGCCGCACTACGCCAACAACCCGCCGTGCCCGAAGGCCACGCTCGCCCTGCTGCACCGCGTCGAGGACCTGCTCGACCTGCCGGTACCGATGGTCGACCTCGCCGAGGAGGCGGCCGAATGGGAGCAGCGCGTCCGCGCCACCGCCGAGCAGGACGCCGAGCTCGGTGAGTACGTCCGTGAGCTGGAAGAACGCGTCGGCGACGCCGGCATCCAGCCCCTCTCCGGCGACGAGATCGCCCAAGAGTTCGAGAAGTACCTCCGCCGTCGCGGCGGCTCCGCAGGCCCCCGCCAAGCCTGACCCCCAGCCCGTCGATCAAGGACTTGTGCACACGGTTGGATCTCTAAACCGTGTGCACAAGTCCTTGATCGACGCAAAAGGGGCGGCGCGTCATAGCGCGTATCGCTTCCTAGGAAGCTAGGTTGTCAGGTATGAGCACCATCAACCCGGGGGCGGCGGAGTTCCCGCACCGGCAGATCGCGGCACAGCTTCGGGCCAGGATCCGTCGGGGCGACTGGGCACCGGGCGAGCGCCTGCCGTCGATCCCGACGATCGCGTCGACGTACGGGGTCGCGAAGCAGACCGTCCAGCGCACGATCGACCAGCTGCGCATCGAGGGTCTGTTGATCACGAAGCCTGGCTCCGGCACCTACGTCCGCGGTACCAAGCGGCGGCTCAACCGGCTGTCCCGCGGACGGTACGGCGCTCAGCGCGGCTACCACGCCGACCTCGCGGCCCGGTACCGGCAGCAGCTGACCGAGGTGGGCCGCTCCCCTGCCCCGCCCGAGGTGGCCGACGCGTTCGGGGTCTCCGACGGTGCCGAGCTGATCGTGCGCCGGCATCTCGTGCGCACCCAGGACCAGGCGGTCGAGGTGGGCGCCTCGTGGTTCAAGCCCGCCGACGCGACCGGTACGAGCCTCGAGCGGTACGAGGCCTTCGGCCGCCCGCTCTACCAGGAGGCCGAGGAGGCCACCGGCCGCCGGTACGCCAGCGCTACCGATCAGGTGACCGCGCGCCTGCCCACCCGGGAGGAGGCGGAGCTGCTGCAGATCCGGCCGGACACGCCGGTGCTGCACCTGCTGCACGTGGCGTACGACCCGGAGCACAAGCCGATCGAGGTCGCCACGGCCACCTGGCCCGGTCCGGTGACCGCGCTGACGGAGCAGTACGCGATTCCCGGTACGCGCGAACGTCGCGAGCACAACGGCCCGGCCGACGAGTGGGTCTAGAGCAGCACGCCCAGCAGGCCGTCCACTGTGGAGGCCACGATGACCGGAGCGTCCACATCGGACCCGGTGTCGGCGAGGGCGGCGTCCGCCCAAGCGTCCACAAGCGACAGTACGCCCGGCGTGTCGAGGTCGTCGGCGAGCCGCTCGCGTACCCCAGCCAGCAGCTCGGCCCCGGACGGCCCGGACGGCCGGACGACGGCCTCGCGCCACCGGGCCAGGCGCAGCTCCGCGGTCTTGAGCATGTCGTCGGTCCATTGCCGGTCGGTGCGGTAGTGGTCGGCCAGCAGCGCGAGCCGGGTGGCCATCGGGTCGACGCCGTCCGCGCGTAGCCGGGACACGAACACGAGGTTGCCGCGCGATTTGGACATCTTCTCGCCGTTCAGCCCGATCATGCCGGCGTGCACGTAGTGCCGGGCGAACGGCGCCACCCCGGTCAGCCGCTCGGCATGCGCGGCCGAACACTCGTGGTGCGGGAACAGCAGGTCGTTGCCGCCGCCCTGAACGTCGATCTGGATACCGAGGTGGTCGATCGCGATCACCGCGCACTCGATATGCCAGCCGGGGCGGCCGGGGCCGAGCGGACCGCCCTCCCAGGCCGGCTCGCCGTCGCGGGCGCCGCGCCACAGCAACGGGTCGAGCGGGTCGCGCTTGCCGACGCGTTCCGGATCGCCGCCGCGCTCGGCGAAGTACACCAGCATCTGTTCACGGGTCAGGTGCGACTCGTACCCGAACCGGGGCGCCGCGGTGTTGTCGAAGTAGACATCGCCGGAGCCGTCCTCGAGGCGGTACGCCGCGCCGTCGGCGAGCAGGTCGACGACGCGCTCGGCAATCGCCGGGATCGACTCGACCGCGCCGATGTACTGCGTCGGCGGGATGTTCCGCAGGGCCTCCATGTCCTCCCGGAACAGCGCGGTCTCCCGCATCGCCAGGACCACCCAGTCCTCACCGTCCCGTTCCGCGCGCTCGAGCAGCGGTTCGTCGATGTCGGTGACGTTCTGCACGTAACGCACCTCGTGCCCGGCATCGCGCCAGGCCCGCTGCACGAGGTCGAACGTGATCATCGTGGCCGCGTGCCCGAGGTGGGTGGCGTCGTACGGCGTGATCCCGCACACGTAGAGCGTGGCTGGGCCGGATGGCTGGGTCGGGTACACCAGCTGTCGCGCGGAGTCGAACAGGGCCAGTGGTCGGCCCTCTCCCGACAACAGCGGTACCCCGTGCCCAGCCCACGACTCCATGCGGATCAGCCTAACGAGACCGGCGCTGCCGGTCCCGCGCGCGTGACCGGCGCAACACGCTGATCAGATGGGAGGCCACGGAAGTGGCGGCCAGTCATGGTCCGGTTGCGGGAAGCAACGCGCGGCCAACAACCGGTCGATGCGGGCGCCCACGGCGGTTACCTCGCCCGCGGTCAGATGGGCGGCCAGGCCCGAGCCCAGCGGGCCGGCGAGGTCGGCGCGCAACGCGGTGAGCACCTCCACCGCGTCGGCCGGCAGCGGGTCACCGGCCCATCCCCAGAGCACCGTGCGGAGCTTGTCGTCGGTATGGAAGCACACCCCGTGGTCGACACCGTACAACCGTCCATCCACATTGGACACAAGGTGGCCACCCTTGCGGTCGGCGTTGTTGACGACCGCGTCGAACACCGCCACGTGGGCCAGCCGGGAGTCGTCGGAGTGCGCGAGCGCGTACGCCTCGCCGGACTCGTCCCGCGCCGCGGCCACCGAGTGCCATCCCGGCGGGACTCCCTGGGCCGGTACGAAGCCCAGCACCGGCTCGACCTCGTCCGGCTCGTCTATCCACAGTTGACACGCGCCGACACCGAGCGGACCCTCCCGCAACACAGTGGGCGGCACGATTCCCCAGCCGGTAGCGGTCGAGACGAGGTACGCCGACACCTCCCGCCCGGCCAGCGTTCCGTCCGGGAAGTCCCACAGTGGACGTTCGCCGCGCACCGGCTTGTACACGCAGCGCCGCACCACGCCGTCGAGCGAGACGAACGCCCGCAGCGTCGTGTTGGAAGCCTCGACCAACCGCCCCTCGAGCTCGAGCGTGCCGTCCCGGACCAGCGCGAGCCCGACCTCGTCCGGCAGCGGCGCGACGTCGACGGGCGCCGTCATGGGGGCCTACCGGTGGTAGCCGTTGTGGCGCGGGCAGAGGTGGCCCGTCGGGTCCAGCGGCTGGCCGCACAGCGGGCAGGGCGGGCGCCCCGCGGCGACGACCCGGCGGGCGCGCTCGATGAACGCCCGGGTCTCCGCGGGAGTCAGCCGGACCCGTAGCCGGTCGAGGTCCTCGTCCGGCTCTTCCTCCGCCTCGCGCTCCTCCGCCGCGGCGCCCAGGGCTTCGCTGAGTGCCTCGCCGAGCGCGTCGGCGTCGACCTCGACGTCCGACTGGGCGATCGCCTCGATGACGACGGTCGCGCTGTCCACGTCGAAGGCCAACCCGAGCGTGCCGACCCGGAACTCCTCGTCGACCGGCAACTCCAGCGGCTCGTTGTCGCTAGGGGCCACGGGCTCCGGCACCTCCAGGCCGAACCGGCGGGCCGCCTCGGTCAGCAGCTCGTCCAGCTTCTCGGCGAGGAGTGCGACCTGCACCTTCTCCAGCACGACGCTGACCAGCCGGCCACCGCCGCGCGCCTGCAGGAAGAACGTCCGTTCACCCGGCGGCCCGACGGTCCCGGCCACGAACCGCTCGGGCGGCTCGAACGCGTACACCTGGTGGGCCATAGCACCGACCATATCCGGCTGGACCGCCCCGGCGCGCGTCGGTATGGATCAATAACCTCTGGCGAGCCGTCGCGAAGGCTCCTAGGCCTGGCCACTCTCGACGCCGCCGCCGACCGCCGCGTCGCTCCCAGTGCCGGAACGGCGACGGCGCCGCGGCCGCGGGCGCAGGGCCGCGAGATCGCCGCCGGTGTCGTTGACTCGAAGCACGAACGGACGGACCGGCGTGTACCGGATGATAGTCAGTGAAGCCGGGTCGACGACGATCCGCTGGAAGAGATCGAGGTGTACGCCGAGCGCGTCCGCGATGATCGCCTTGATCACGTCACCGTGGCTGCACGCCAGCCACAGCGCGTCCGGACCGTGCTCGGCGGTCACCCGCCGGTCCCAGTCGCGGACCGCGGCCACAGCCCGGGCGGACATCTCCGCCATGGACTCGCCCCCCGACCCGGGAAACGTGACCGCCGACGGGTGTACCTGCACGACCGGCCACAGCTTGTCCTTGGCCAGCTTCTTCAGCGGCTGGCCCTCCCAGTCGCCGTACCCGCACTCGATCAGACGCTCCTCTTCGGCGTACGCGGCGCCCGGCAGGGCCAGCCCGACCGTGCTCACGCAACGCGGCAGGGGGCTCGTCACCACCGCGGCCAGCGGCAGCGACGCGAGCCGGGCGCCGACCGCTACCGACTGGGCGCGGCCGGTCTCGTCCAGCTCGACCGGGCTGCGGCCGGCCAGCCCGCCGTCGGCGTTGGAGGTGGTGCGCCCATGCCGCAGCAGCAGTACCGTCGCCACTCCCAGACCCTATGTCGCGGCGAGCCAGCCGGTCGCCAATGCCGCGATCAGCAAGGCGCCGAGCGCAAGGCGGTACCAGACGAACACCACGATGGTGTGGTGGGCCACGAACCGCAGGAGCCAGGCCACCGCGGCATAGGCGACCACGAAGCTGACCACCGTTCCGACGACGATCGGCAGCACCCCGATCGAGTCGGACATCGCCTCGGGCAACTCGTAGATGCCGGCCGCGGTCAGCGCGGGAATGGACAGGAAGAACGACAGCCGGGTCGCGGTCACCCGGTCCAGCCCGCGGAACAGGCCGACGGTGATCGTCGCGCCGGACCGGGACACGCCGGGGACGAGGGCCAGGCACTGGGCGGTACCGATGATGAGCGTGTCGGCGAGCGTGAGTTCCTTCTCGGACCGGGTCTGCGACGCGACGCGCTCGGCCAGCACCATCGGTACGCTCCAGAGGATCAACGCGCCCGCGACCCACCAGAGGTTGCGCAACGGGCCGGTGATGATGCCCCGTGCCAGGAACCCGACCGCGAGGATCGGCAGCGAGCCGGCGATGACATACCAGCCGAACCGGTAATCGAAGTCCTGCCGGTGCACCGGCGATAACAGCCCGCGCACCCAGCCGACGGTCAGCCGGACGATGTCCTTCCAGAAGTACACGAAGACCGCGGCGATCGCGCCGATCTGGATGACCGCGGTGTACCCGGTCACCGCCGGGTCGTCCACCGGTAGGTCGAGCAGCTTCTCGGTGATGGTCAGGTGGCCGGTCGAGGAGATCGGGAGGAACTCGGTGATGCCCTCCACGATGCCGAGGACGATCGCCTGCCAGATGTCCATGACCTAGTCACCGACCCCGGACAGCTCGAGGGCCTCCGCCGCGGTACGCAGCGCGGCGATGCCGGTTTCCCGATCAGCGGCGAACACCGAGATCGACAGGGTGGTCACGCCGGCGTCGGCGTACGCCCGCATCCGCTCCGCGATCCGTTCCTTCGGCCCGAGCAGCGACGTCCGGTCGACGAAGTCCAGCGGTACCGCGGCCGCCGCGTCCCGGTGCTGCTTGGCCAGGTAGAGGTCCTGCACCTCGCGGGCCGCGTCGCCGTACCCCATCCGGACGGCCAGCTGGTTGTAGAAGTTCTTCTCCCGGCTGCCCATCCCGCCGATGTACAGGGCGGCGTACCAGCGGACCAGCTCCGCACAGCCGGCCACGTCGTCGCCGACCACCAGCGGCACGGACGGCACGATGTCGAACCCGTCGAGCGATTCGCCGCGACTGATCCGCAGCGGTGCCAGCAGCTCCCCCGCGAATTCCGGGGCGAAGAACACCGCGAGCCAGCCGTCGGCGATCTCGCCGGCCAGCTCGAGGTTCTTCGGGCCTACCGCGGCCAGGTAGATGGGGATGCGCTCGCGGGGCGGGTGGAAGCCGAGCTTGAGCGCCTTGCCGGGGCCGTCGGGCAGCGGTAACCGGTAGAACCGGCCGTCGTACGCCACCGTCTGTCGGGCGATCGCCATGCGCACGATGTCGACGTACTCCCGGGTACGCGCGAGCGGCTCACCGAACCGGACACCGTGCCAGCCTTCGGACACCTGCGGGCCCGAGACGCCGAGGCCGAGCCGGAACCGGCCGCCGGACAGCGCGTCGAGCGTCGCGGCGGTCATCGCGGTCATCGCCGGGGTACGCGCCGGAATCTGCATGATTCCGCTGCCGAGGTCGATGCGCTCGGTCTGGCCGGCGATCCAGGCCAGCACCGTCACGGTGTCCGAGCCGTACGCCTCCGCCGCCCAGACGACCGAGTACCCGAGCCGGTCCGCCTCCTGCGCGAACGCGAGGTGGTCGGCCGGCGTGGTCCAGGCGGTCTGGTAGCCGAGGCTCAGTCCTAGCCGCATCGCACGTACCTCCTTCCGCGGGCTGACAAACTCCCTGCGGGCGAGCAGGATGAACCAATGGACTACGAGTACGCGCCGCTGCGGTTACCACCGAATGTCGACCGCATGACCGCCGCGGCGCAGCTGACGATCCAGGCCGAGTTCAGCGGCTGGGAGCTAGCCCGGGTAAAGCTGTTCCGGGACGGCACCCGCCAGGTAGTGCTGCGGCGCCCGCAGCGCTCCGAGCCGCTGCTACCCGGCCTTTCGTATTAGTTTTCCTCGGGCCGGATCTGCGCCGACCGAAGGTCCAGGCGCCTTGGTCAGCACAGCCTAGCCGGCTACCTCGAGACCTCCCGCTGGTCGGTCTCCTGGTTGGTGTCGTCGAGCTCCTCGTCCTCCTCGGAGTCGGAGTCGAGTTCGTCGTACTCGCCCTCCTCGTCGTCCAGCTCGTCGACATCCTCGGTGTACGGGTGCTCGTCCAGCCGGCCCACGAGCCGGTCCCCCGCGGCGAGCTGGAACGGGGCCGAACCGTCGGTCTCCGCGTATGCCTCGAGGTCGAGCGCCTCGCTCACCTCGACCACGGTGACCAGCCCGTCCAGCGGCTCGAGCTGCGGTACATCGAGCGAGCTGAGTGAGCCGTCACCGGTCTGCAGCAGTTCGAGCACCGCCTCGCCGACGGTTGTCACCGGTTCGACCGGTTCGTCGTCCTCGACCGGGCCGGCGACCTGCGCCGCGTCCGCCCGAGCCAGGTCCGCCGTGCGCAGCAGCGCCGACACGCTCGGCACCCGGTAGTCACGCCGCTGCCGTACCGACACGACATGCGGGTACGGGTCGTCCGCGCTCACCTCGTCCCCGGGCAGGCTCAGATCGACCTGGCGGTCGGCCTCGTCCGGGTCGATGGCTTCCACGTCCCATGGTGTGACCTCGCCGAACACGTCGAGCAACAGCTCGTCGTATTCGTATGAGGCGTTGTTGAGCGCGACGTACGCGCGCCAAACCCCGTTGTCCTCGACCCGCCCGTCGGCTGCCTTGACCGCGGCGAGGTGGTCCCGGGCGGCGCCGATGACCCGCTCCAGCGCGGCATCCAGCTCCGCATGCCGGTCCGTCATGGTGTATGTCCCTTCAGCAATGACGTAGGAACCTGTCGAGCACCCGCACGCCGAACTGTAGTCCCTCGACGGGCACCCGCTCGTCAATGCCATGGAACAGCGCGCCGAAGTTCAGGTCGGCCGGCAGCTTCAATGGCGAGAAGCCGAAATGCCGTATACCGAGGCGGTTCAGAGCCTTACCGTCGGTACCGCCGGAGAGCATGTACGGCACCGGTCGAGCCGCGGTGTCCTCGGCGCGGATCGCCGCGGCCATCGCGTCGACAAGCTCCCCCTCGAACGGCACCTCGAGCGCTGGCTGGCGATGCACGTACTCGATCGTGATGTCCGGGCCGACCAGCTCCTGCAGCTGGGCCTCGAAGATCTCGCTCTGCCCGGGCAGGGTCCGGCAGTCGATGGTGGCGCTGGCCCGGCTCGGTACCACGTTGTCCTTGTATCCCGCGGCCAGTCGGGTGGGGTTGGCGGTGTTGCGGATCGTCGCGCCGATCATGTTGGCGACCGGTCCCAGCTTCGCGATCGCGGGCTCCGGGTCGTCCGGGTCGAGGTCGATGCCGAGCAGCTCGCCGATCTCGAGCAGGAACGCCCGTACCGTCGGAGTGACCGTGACCGGGAAGCGGTGGCGCCCGACCCGCGCCACGGCCTCGGCCAGCGCGGTGACCGCGTTGTCGTCGTGCAGCATCGAGCCGTGCCCCGGCCGCCCGCGGGCGTGCAGCCGTAGCCAGTCGATGCCCTTCTCCGCGGTCTCGATGAGGTAGAGACGCAGGTCGTCGCTGACCGTGTAGGAGAAGCCGCCGACCTCGCCGATCGCGTCGGTGCACCCCTCGAACAGGTCGGCGTGGTGCTCGACCAGGTAGTGGGCGCCGTAGTCGCCGCCCGCCTCCTCGTCGGCGGTGAACACCAGCACCAGGTCACGACGCGGTGCGACACCGGTACGCCGCCACTGCCGCACCAGCGCCAGCACCATCGCGTCGAAGTCCTTCATGTCGACGGCCCCGCGGCCCCACAGGTA
Source organism: Micromonosporaceae bacterium (assembly GCA_035650075.1). Classification (GTDB taxonomy): domain Bacteria; phylum Actinomycetota; class Actinomycetes; order Mycobacteriales; family Micromonosporaceae; genus DASSUC01. The sequence continues at coordinate 12,325 of DASRII010000449.1, forward strand.
GCCGTCGCGCAGCTCACCGGAGAACGGGTGCACCGACCACTCGCTGGCATCGGCCGGTACGACGTCGAGGTGGCCGTGCACGACCAGCGGACTGCGCCCGGACTCGGTACCGGGGAACCGAGCCACCAGACTCGCGCGCCCGGGCGCCGACTCGATGATCGTGCTCCCCAGACCGACGTCGGCGAGCTTCTCGGCTACGTACTCCGCAGCGACTCGCTCGCCGACGGCGGTGTCCAGGTCACCGGTATTGGTGGTGTCGATGCGGATCAGGTCGCGGCAGAGGTCGACCACCTCGTCAGTGGCTAGTGGGGCGTCCGTCATGCTGCAATTCTGGCGCCGGCCTCCGCCGGCACGAGCCCCGGGCCCCCAAGGCGCCGCCTTCCCTCGTCGCTACGCTCCTCGGTCCAGGCGCCACCAGGCCCGGGGCTGTCCGGGCTGTGCGGCTACCAGCCGAAGCCCGCCGCGTATGTCGAGCTGGCCAGCATCGCCTGACCCGTGGTGTTCGGGTGGAAGTAGTCCCAGCCGGACACGTGCGAGAGCGTGAACGGGAAGTTGAACACGGTGTTGTTGTCGAACACGCAGTTGGCGCCGTACGCCGCACAGGCCCCGGCGAGCTGCGCGTTGAAGTCGATCACGCGCTGCCGCACCCGCGCGCGCCGGTCGACGTCGGCCTGCGCGGTCGAGGTCGGGTTGGCGAGCATCGACTGGCAGATGCCGCCGAGGGACCAGAAGAACCGCGCGGTCGAGTTGTTGCGGCCGATCTCCCAGAGCCGACGGATGTCCGGGATGCTGATCACGAGGACCTTCGCGTTGGGCAGGCCGGCGTTCAGGGTGGCGAGCGCGGAGTCGATGTGGCCGCGGAACGTGGCCACCGGCGTCATCGTGGCCTCGCTGCTCGTACAGGCGTCGTTCGCGCCGATCAGCATCGTCACGTACTGCGCGCCGCTGCTGACCACAGCCTGCGCCTGGCCGGGCATGTCGTCGGCCCGGGCACCGGACCGGGCGAGGTTGAAGTTGTGCCCACTGATCGCCGGGTTGATCGCGAGGATGCGCGAGTAGTGGCTGCTCACCGACGTCGTCGTGCCGGTGGAGAACGACCGCGACGGGCAGTCGACGTAGAAGCCGCAGGCGTTGAAGCCGCGGGTGATCGAGTCGCCCATGCTGGCGATCGAGTTGGGCGGCGGGCCGGCGTCGGCTGCGGCTGGGTTGGCCAGCAGTCCGACGCTCAGCAGCACGAGAGCGGGGACGAGCGTGCGCCGGGCAAGTCTCATGGACGCCTCCGGGTGGGGGTTACCGGGCAGTAGCAGGACGGTACCGATCGCGTGAACCCCGTCACAACGCCTACGCGGCGTGTCGTAGTCGAAACACCCCAAACGCGTTTCGCGGTGGCGAGCGCGGGTATGGAAAGGCGTGGCCGTGGAGGCCACGGGCCGGTTCCCCTCTCCCCAACCGGCCCCACGAGACGCGACCCCGGCTCCGGCGGGAGGGGCCGGGGCCGCGTGCTGTCTTCCCTCGGTTCGCAGAGGTTGGTAGCTTTCTATCTGTCAAGACTCCTTTCTATTTTGGGTCTGCCGAAGGAGCTGGCATGTCTCCGCTCTCCCGCCGCCTGGTCACGCTCGCCGCCGTCTCTGCCGTCACCGCCGGTCTGAGCATCGCGGCCGCTTCCCCAGCGCACGCCGTAGTTCTGGACCTCACCCCGCACGTCAACCCGTTCATCGGTACCGACGACAGCACCTCACCGAACCCGGTGCCGGGTGGCGCCGGCGGCAGTACGGTCCCCGGGCCGGTGCTGCCGTTCGGCATGGTGCAGTTCAGCCCCGACACCCCGACCGCGTCGCCGTCCGGCTACCGGTTCAGCGACACCGCGATCCAGGAGTTCAGCCTCACCCACTTCAACGGCGCCGGCTGCCCGAACAACGAGGACATCGGGATCCTGCCGATCACCGGCGCCATCGGCGCGTCACCCGGCACGAGTTGGACCAGCTACCAGGCCACGCACACCAAGAGCCAGGAGGTCGCGCAGCCGGGTTACTACACGACGGTCCTATCGACGTACGGGAACACGCGCGTCGAGCTGTCGGCCACCCGGCGCACCGGCATCATGCGGCTGACGTACCCGTCGTCGACTTCCGCGCGGGTGCTGATCAACACCAGCCGCAGCGCCACCGGCAACCGCAGCGGCTCGCTGTCCATCAGCGGCAGCACGGTCACCGGTACCTTCACCGGCGGCGGCTTCTGCGGCTCGTCGAAGACGTACCAGATCTTCTTCCGGTTGGACTTCGACCGGGCACCGTCCAATGTGGGCACCTGGCTCGGCGGCACCGTCTCCAGTGGATCGACGAGTACCAGCGGCGTCAACTCGGGCGGCTGGCTGACCTTCGACACCACCTCGAATCCAGTTGTCCAGGTCAAGGTCGGCATCTCGTTCGTGTCCTCGTCCGGTGCCGCGGCCAACCTGTCCGGCGAGCAGAGCGGGTTCGACTTCGCCGGTGTCCGCGCCGCGGCCAACACCGAGTGGAACACCGTCCTGAACCGGGTACAGGCGACCGGCGGGTCCACATCGGACCTGCAGAAGTTCTACACCGCGCTGTACCACGTGCTCGTGAACCCGAATATCGCCAGCGACGTGAACGGGCAGTACCGCGGCTTCGACAACGCGGTCCACACAGCCAGCCACACCGTGTACCAGAACTACTCCGGCTGGGACATCTACCGCTCGTGGGGCGGGCTGATCGCGCTGATCGCACCGAACGAGGCATCCGACATCGCCAAGTCGATGGTGCTCGACGGGCAGCAGGGCGGCCTGCTGCCGAAGTGGTCGCACAACCACAACGAGCACTTCGTGATGACCGGCGATCCTGGCCCGATCATCGTGTCGAGCATGTACGCGTTCGGTACCCGAGGCTTCGACACCGCCGCCGCGCTGAATCTGATGAACGCGTCGTCCAACGGCGGTACCGCGCAGGGCAGCCCGATCCGCGGCCGGCAGAGCGGCTACGTGCAACGCAACTACATCCACGAGGATCCGTCGGACTCGCTGGAGTACTCCGCGTCGGACTTCGCGATCGCGCGGTTCGCGCAGGCGCTGGGCAACACGACGATGTACAACACGTACATCACCCGCGCCCAGTGGTGGCGCAACGTCTTCAACACCGAGTCGCAGTACATCCACGACCGCAACAGCGACGGCACGTGGCCCTGGCCACTGGTACCGGCCAGCCCGTCCGGGTACACCGAGGGAAACGCGTCGCAGTACACCTGGATGGTCACGTACAACTTCGCCTCGCTCATCAGCATGATGGGCGGCGCGCCGACCGCGGTACAGCGGCTGGACCACCACTTCACCCAACTCAACGGCGGGCTCTCGCAGCCGTTCTTCTACATCGGCAACGAACCGGAACACGGGGTGCCGTGGGCGTACCACTTCGCCGCCAAGCCCGCCGGTACCAGCGCCGCGGTGCGCCGGGTGATGACCGAGTCGTTCACCACCGGACCTGGCGGGCTGCCCGGCAACGACGACCTCGGCGCCACCTCCGCCTGGTACGTGTGGTCCGCCATGGGCATGTACCCGCCGACCCCCGGCGCGGACACGCTCGCGTTGCACGGCCCGCTCTTCCCCTCGATCCTCATCGACCGGCCGGTGGGCGACATCCAGATCAACGCGACCGGCACCCCTGCGCAGTACGTGCAGAGCTTCTCCTTGAACGGTGCGTCGACTCAGCGCACCTGGCTGCGGTACCCCGACATCGCCGGCGGTGCCACGCTGTCGTACACGATGGGCGCTTCTCCATCGTCGTGGGGCACCGCGCCCGCGGACGTCCCGCCGTCGTTCAACGACGGGTTCACGCCGCCGCCCGCGGCGCCGAACCTCGGCACCAACCTCGCGCTGAACCGGCCGGTTACCGCCTCGGCCGCGTGTGGTTCGGAGGTCGCTGCGCGTGCGGTCGACGGAAGCCTGTCGAACAACAGCAAGTGGTGCTCGACCGCGGCCGGTACCAAGACCCTCACGGTGGACCTCGGCTCGGCGCAGAACGTATCGTCCTTTGTGGTCAAACACGCCGCCCTCGGCGGTGAGACGAGCGCCTGGAACACCGGTGCGTTCACCATCCAGACGAGCACCGACAACGTCACCTTCACGACCCGGGCGTCGGTGTCGGGCAACCGGACCAGCCGCACGTTCCATCCGATCTCGGCGGTCTCGGCCAGGTACGTGCGGCTGAACATCACCACGCCGGCCAACGACGGCAACGGCGCCGCCCGCATCTACGAGTTCGAGGTGTATGGCGGCGGAGGCGGTGGCCCGGTCAACGTGGCGTTGAACAAGCCCGCCACCGCCGACTCGTCGTGCAATGCCAACGAGGGTCCGGCAAAGGCGGTCAACGGCAGCGTCTCCGGCGGTACCTCCGACAAGTGGTGTTCCCTCGGCGTGACGAAGTTCTGGCAGGTGGACCTGGGATCGTCGTTCTCGGTTCAGACGGTGACGGTGCGGCACGCCGGAGCCGGTGGGGAGACGACGTCGTGGAACACCCGCGACTTCGACCTGCAGGTGTCGGGTAACGGAACGACGTGGACGACGGTCGCCCAGGTCCGCGGCAACACCGCCAGCGTCACGAACCACACGGTGTCGATGTCGGCCCGGTTCGTACGCCTCAACGTGCTCGTGCCAACCCAGACGACCGACAACGCCGCGCGCATCTACGAGGTGGAGGTGTACGCCTGAGTCATTGCCTCGCGTCGTCGCGGGCCGGGGGTGGCGCGACCCGCGGGATCTGGCCCGGTGGTGCCGGTGGTGCCGGTGGCGGCGGCGGCGCCTGAGGCGGGGTCTGGATGTCGCGGAACTCGACGCCCTGGTTGGCGAGGTTCTGCGTGATGCCGCTGGCCCGGCCACCCTCGTTGGTGACGACCAGGTGAACCTCGGGCGGTAGCGGCGTGCCGTTGCGCAGCGCCGTCTCCGTGTCCGCGAGGGCCTTGCGCACCTCGTTGATGCGCGGCACGTCGTTCATCGCGGGGTCCATCGCCTGGGCGTGCCGCTGGTGCACGCTGTTCGCGAGGGTGTCGGTCAACGCCGATGCCTCACGCACGTTGCCGGGAGTCGCGTACGACTTGTTGTCCAGGATATGCATCTCGAACGGGCCCTCGGTCTTGAACGCAAACCCGTCCGGACCGCCGGCGTTCCACGGGTGGCCGCCGCCGGAGCCGCTGGGACCGTCGAGGAACGCCCAGCCCTTCTCCTGGCTGTAGTGGAAGCCCATGCCCTGCTCGCCCGCTATGGCGCGAGATCCGTGGCCACCCGGCTGCGGATGGCCCGGCTGCGGCGTCGGGGCCTCGTCGATGTGCCGGACGATCTCCTCGACCTCTTGCGTGGTGAGGCGCCGTTGCCGGGGCGCCCGGGGTCCCGCATGGGGTCCGTGCGGTCCGTGCGTGCCGCTCCGGGTGAGCCGCTTGATGAGCTGCACCAGCGCCTTGATCACTTCATCGAGGTGGCGCAGGATCGGGACGAGGTTGCGGATGCTCTTGATCAGTCCGTGCAGCAGTACCTTGATCCGGGCGATCCACTTGGCGATGAGGGCCGCGACCTGCGCGATGACGACCGGGGTGGCGAGTCCCAGCGTCAGCCCCTCCTCGGCCAGGATCATCGGCAGTTCCCCGGCCACCGCACCGACGGCCTGGGCGACCAGGTCGCGGACCATCTGGCGCACGACGGACACCAGCACCCCGGCGCCCTTGACCACGGTACCGAGCACCGACGCGACCTTGATGAGGCCCTGCATCGCGCCGAATTCCTCGTTCATGTGGTCGCGGTACGCCTGGGCGGCGGTACCGGTCCAGTCGAGGGTCTCGCGATCGATGGCGGCGCGCAGGTTCTCGCCGGCGGACTTCATCGCGTTGGCGATGTTCTCCCAGGTCTGCGCGAAGGCCATGATCTGATCGGCGTCGCCGGCGAGCACCTCGAGCGCGTCGGAGAGCGGCTCGAAATGCTCGATCAACCACGCGACGCCCCAGGAGACAACCGCCTCGAGTGGGTTGGCGATCGCGCTGATCGCGTCCAGGGTGCCGGCGAGTCCGCCGAGGCCGATCTCCACCCAGCTGCCGGTCTTTATGCCGTGCTCGATGGTGTCCAGGTCCTCGATGATGAAGATCCCACTGAACCACTGCGTCGAGTCGACCCGCTCCGCGATGAGGGGGTTGGGCATGACGCTCATCGCCGGAGCCCACCGTCGGCAGCGAGGTCGGCGAACATCTTGTCGACCGTCTCGTCGTGGTTCTGGTAGCGCAGCGCGACCTCGCGCACGAGTTCGGAGACCGACCGGAGCGTGTTCGCCTCGTCTTTGATCGCGGAGACGGTCAGTCCCTGGAACGGGTTGAGCAACGTCGGCAGGACCTGGCACAACAGGCCGTACGCGAGCGGACTCAGCAGCACGTGCAGTCCCGCGTCCGCCGCCTGATCGAACGCCGCCGCCGCGTTGTCGACGCTGCCCGCGTGCGCGGTCAGGTTCTCGGGCAGAACCTGGAAGCCACCTGAGCTATCTGCCACGGCTCCGCCAATCCGTTGCCGAGCCGTAGTCGCCGTCCGCGTCGTCTCCCGCCTCGGTGGGGAAGCGCGTCTCGAAGCTGGCTACCACGGCGCGGCCGGCCGCGGAGTCGGCGCCGACCGTGTCGGCCGCGATATCGGCGACCTTCGCCGCGAGCATGGCCTGCGCCCGCCGCATCACCCGGAGAATCTCCTGGGCGATCTCCTCGGCCGGGCGCTTGCGCACCGCCTCCCCCAACCGGAGATCGGACACGGTACCGGAGCCGGACACGGTCACCTCGACCGACCCGTCCGGGCTCTGGGCGCTGACGGTCTCCCGGGACACCCGCTCCGACATCTGCTGTGCCTTCGCGAGCTTGTCCGACGCGGACGCCGACCAGTTCTCCAACCACTGCTCCGCACTGTCCGCGGCAGCACTCAACGGTTCGCCCATGCAGGACCTCCTCGGCGGCGTCAATGTACATCGACGTATCGATCCGTCACATCAGGCGATCAGTTCTCTCCCCCCTCGGTTGATCATGAAGTTAGTTTCGGTCTCGACGGCGTGTCGTGGCACAAACATCATGATCAACACTCAGTCGACGGGCAGCCGGTAGCCGCGCTTCATCACGGTCTGCACGAGGTCGGCGTCGCCGAGTCCGGTACGCAGCCGGGCGACGGCCATCTCGACCGCGTGCGCGTCGGCGCCCCGCGGCAACGCGGTCAGCAGCTCACCGCGGGACAGCACCCGACCGCGGGCGCCGGCCAGCGCGCGGAGCACCGCCATCGGCGCCTGCGGCAGGGTCCGCAGCTGTCCGTCCACAGTGGCCGCGTGTCCGCGTACCGTCAACGTGCGGCCGGCGACGCGCAGCGCCGGTGCGCGCCGGGGCAGCTCGTCGACGATTGTCCGGGCTAGCGCGCCGAGTCTGGCCCGGGCCGGCTCGGCGACCGGTATCCCCAAGCGGCGCAACGGCGCGGCGGTCACCGGCCCGACGCACGCGGCCAGCACGTCGTCGCGGAACGCGTCGAGTACCGCGTCCGCCTGGTCGCCGGCGGTACGCAGCAGCGAGTCGACCGCGGGTGCCGAGGTGAACGTGACCGCGTCGACCTGGCGTACGCAGATCGAGTCCACGACGCGCCGCAACGGTGCAGGGTCGACCGGCGGCGCCCACCGGTACACAGACACGTCGACGACGTCCGCACCCGCCGCCCGCAGTGCCGCCACGAAGTCCGGCTGGTCGTCGCCGTGCAGCTGTACCGCGATCCGCTCGCCGGCCACCCCCCGGGCCAACAGGTGGGCCAGCATCTCCTCGCAGCACTCCGAGTCCGGAGACCACGCCTCGACCAGGCCGGCCGCGCGGATCGCGCCCCGCGCCTTGGGTCCGCGGGCGATAAGGTAGCCGGCGCCGAGAGCAGCGGTGAGTCCTTCCGCCAATCCCCAGCCTTCGGCGGCCTCCAACCAGCCACGTACCCCGATCCCGGTCGAAGTGACCACAATGGACGGTGGCTCGGCAACCAGAGCGGCGGTACGGGCCAGCAGCTCGCTATCGTCGGCGATCGGCACGATGCGCAGCGCCGGGGCGAAGGTGACCCGGGCGCCACGCCGCTCGAGGAGCGCGGCGAGCTCGTCGCGACGGCGGTCCGCGGTGATCGCGATCGTGAAGCCCGCGAGCACCCCGTCGACCGTCATGTCGGGGCGTCCGGCCACAAGCCCACCTCCACCTGACCGTCGCGGCACCGGACCGGGTGGGTCGGTACCGCCACGCCGGGCTTGTCCAGGCACTGACCGGTCCGCAGGTCGAATACCTGCTTGTGCATCGGCGACGCGACCGTGGGTGCGCCGTCGCGGGTGCCCACGATGCCGCGGGACAGCACGTGTGCCCCGGAGCATGGGTCGAGGTTGCCGATCGCGTAGAGGTCACCGTCGAACGTGCGGAAGATCGCGACCTGGGTACCGCCGACGAGGGCCGCCACGCCGCGTTCCGGTTCCAGCCGCTGGTACTGGCAGATCAGTATCCACTGTGTACTCATCGGGCCGGCACCAGTTGACCGCGTTCGACCTCGAACGTTATCGAGGCGTCGGGGGTGTCCGGCGCGTTGACGAACGAAACGAACCGCCGCAGCCACTCCGGGTCGTCTATTGTGGACCGCCACTCGTCCACGTAGGAGTCGACGTGCCGGGCCATCGCCGCGTCCAGCTCGGCGGCGATGCCGAGACTGTCCGCGACGATGACGTCCCGCAGGTGCTCCAGCCCGCCGTCCATCGCCTCGAGCCAACTGGCGGTCCGCTGCAGCCGATCCGCGGTCCGGACGTAGAACATCAGGAACCGGTCGATGTACCGGACGAGGTCCTCTGTGGATAGGTCGGTGGCGAAGAGGTCGGCGTGCCGGGGCCGGAATCCGCCGTTGCCGCCGACGTACAGGTTCCAGCCGAGCTCGGTGGCGATGACGCCGAAGTCCTTGCTGCGCGCCTCGGCGCACTCCCGGGCGCAGCCGGACACCGCCGCTTTCACCTTGTGCGGCGCGCGCAGTCCCCGGTACCGCAGCTCGAGCGCGATGGCCAGGCCGACCGAGTCCTGCACGCCGTACCGGCACCAGGTCGTACCGACGCAGGACTTCACGGTCCGCAGAGCCTTGCCGTAGGCGTGCCCCGACTCGAAGCCGGCGTCGACCAGCCGGCGCCAGATCCGGGGCAGCTGCTCGACCCTGGCGCCGAACAAGTCGATCCGCTGTCCGCCCGTGATCTTCGTGTAGAGCCCGAAGTCGCGGGCCACCTCGCCGATGACGATAAGCTTCTCCGGCGTGATCTCGCCACCGGGGATCCGTGGCACGACCGAGTACGTGCCGTTGCGCTGGATGTTGGCGAGGAAGTGGTCGTTGGTGTCCTGCAACGATGCCTGCTCGCCGTCGAGGATGTACCCGTTGCCCTGCGTTGCGAGGATCGAGGCCACCGCGGGCTTGCAGATGTCGCAGCCGCGACCGCGGCCGTGCTCCGCGACCAGCCGCGAGAACGTCCTGATCCCCCGCACCCGCACGATCTCGAACAGCTCTTGGCGGCTGTGGTCGAAGTGCTCGCACATGGCCTTCGGCAGCGCCACGCCAGACTCGGCGAGCAACTGGCGCAGCAGCGGCACGCACGAGCCGCAGGTGGTGCCGGCCCGCGTGCACGCCTTTACGGCCGGTACGTCTGCGCAGCCCTGCTCGCGGATCGCGGTGACGATCGCGTCCTTTGTGACCGCGTTGCAGGAGCAGACCTGGGCGGCGCCGGGCAGGTTTCCGGTCGCGTCGCCGGTAACGGGCGCCAGCATCGCGAGTGGCGGCGCCGGCAGCGGACCGCCGAGGCAGGCCCGCAGCGCCGGGTATGGTGCCGCGTCACCGACCAGCACCCCGCCCAGCAACGTCTGCGCGTCGTCGGAGAGGACGAGCTTGGCGTACACCCGGGTGGCCGGGTCGGTGAACGTGACGTCGAGCGGACCCTCGATCGCCCCGAACGAGGCGACGTCGACACCGAGCAGCTTCAGCTTGGTCGACGTGTCCCCGCCGGGGAAGGTCGCACCGCCGCCGAGCAGCCGGTCCGCGGCGACCTCCGCCATCGCGTACCCGGGTGCGACGAGCCCGTACACCCGCCCGCCGATCTGCGCGCACTCGCCGATCGCATAGATGTGCCTGTCACTCGTGCGGCAGGTCTCGTCGACGACCACGCCGCCACGGGGACCGGTCTCCAGACCCGCGTCGCGGGCCAGCTCGTCGCGGGGTCGCACCCCCGCGGCGAACACGACCACGTCCGCCCGCAGGACTCCGCTGTCGGCGAAGACGACCGTACCGACGGCGTCTTCACCGGTGATACGGGCCGCCGCCCGTCCGGTGTGGACGGTCACGCCCAAGTCCTCGACGTACCGCCGCAGCATCGCCCCGCCGGCCTCGTCCACCTGCAGTGGCATGAGCCGCGGTGCGAACTCGACGACGTGGGTGATCAGGCCCAGCCGGTGCAACGCGTGGGCGGCCTCGAGGCCGAGCAGGCCACCGCCGACGACCACGCCGGTCTTCTTGCCCGCGGCGAAGGCGGTCAGTGCCTCGAGGTCGTCGACGGTGCGGTAGACGAAGCAGCCGCGCAGGTCCGTTCCTGGTACCGGCGGCACGAACGGGTACGAGCCGGTGGCCAGGACCAGCTTGTCGTACCGCAGGTTTCCGCTCCGGGTCGTGACGGTCCGCGCCGCGGGATCCACCGACTCCGCAGGCTCGCCGAGGCGGACGTCGACCCCCGTGACCGTCGGCAGGTTCAGGGCAGCGCCGTCGAACCAGGTCGACAGCCGCACCCGGTCGTACGCCGGCCGGTTCTCCTCGGCGAGGACGGTCACCTCGAAGACGCGGTCCGGGTCCCGGGCGCCTAGCGTCTCCACGAACCGGTGCCCCACCGGCCCGTTGCCGACGACGACCAGCCTCATGACGCTCCTTCTACAGTGGACAGCCAGGTGACGATGCCCTCGACCGCATCGCGGCAGCCGCCGCAGCCGGTGGTGGCCAGGGTCCGCTCGCCGGTACGCCAGGACCGCACGAGGTCGCCCTTGGTGACCGTGTTGCATTGGCAGACCACGGCGGCGTCGGGCATCAGCGCCGGCGACGCTTCGGCGCCGGGCGCGTCGGCGCCCAGCGATCGGCCCAGCAGCAGCGAGCGCAGGTCGGCCGGGAGCGGCCCGCCGCGGTCGAAGAGCTGGATGACGGTACCGACGGTGGGGTTGTCGCCCAGCATGATGGCGCCCGCCAGGCGGTTGTCCCGGACCACGAGCTTCGCGTACGTCCCGCGGGTCGGGTCGGTGTACGTCACCGGGTCGCCGTTGACGTGCGTCGAGTCGCCCATCGTGGCGAGGTCGATCCCGGCCGCCTTGAGCCGGGTCATCGGCGGCCTCGGCCGGTACCGCGCCAGCGGCCGCCGTCCGGTCAGCACGTCGGCGACCACCCGCGCCTGGGACCACGCGGGCGCCACGAGCCCGGAGACGACGCCATTGTGTTGGGCACAGTCGCCGATCGCGAAGATGCGCGGGTCGCTGGTCCGCAACCGGTCGTCCACCACGATCCCCCGCTGGACGGCGAGCCCGGCCCGCTCCGCCAGCGCGGTCTCCGGCCGTACGCCACACGCCACGACGAACATCTCCGCAGTCAGCCGCCGCCCGTCGGCCAGCACGGCGTCGACCCGGTCGGGATACGACTCGACCGCCACGGTCGTGACATCCAACTCGACGTGGACACCCAGAGTGTCCAGAGTGGACGCCAGGACCTCGCTGGCGGCTGGATCGAGCTGCCGCTCCATGAGGTGCCCGACCGCGTGCAGCACGGTGACCCGCAGGCCGCGGGCCGCCAGGCCCCGCGACGCCTCGAGCCCCAGCAGCCCGCCGCCGAGGACCAGCGCACTGCGGGATCGCCCGGCGAGCCCGACGATGCGCCGGCAGTCGTCGAGGGTCCGGAAGGCGGCCAGCCGCTCCGGGTACCCGCCGTCGTCGTCGACCAGTCCCTTCACCGGCGGCAGCAGTGGACGGCTACCGGTGGCCAGAACCAGCCGGTCGTACGGCACCGCCGAACCGTCCGATGTGGACACTGTGCGGCCGGTGCGGTCGATGGCGGTCGCGGTCACGCCGAGCCGCAGCGCGACGCCCCGTCCGGTCCGCTCGACCAGTGCGAGCTGCTCCTCAGCGGTCCGGCCGGCGACGAGGTTCGCGAGCTGGATGCGGTTGTACGCGCGGTGCCGTTCCGCGCCGAGCACGGTGAGCTCGACCGCACCGTGCCCAGTCAGCTCACCGACCAGGCGCGCTCCGGCCATACCGTAGCCCACCACGACGACCTTCACGGCACCGTCTCCAGCCGAGCGGCGCAGACCTTGAACTCCGGCATCCGCGACACCGGGTCCAGCGCGTCCGAGGTGACCGAGTTCGCGCGGGCGGTACCGGGCCAGTGGAACGGCACGAACAGCGTATCGGGCCGGATCGTGTCGACGACCCGCGCCGGTACCTCGACCACCCCGCGCCGGCTGACCACCCGTACCAACTGTCCGTCCGATATGGACAGTGCGGCGGCGGGGTCCGGGTGCACCTCGACGAAGGCGCCAGGCGCCGCCCGGTGCAGCGCGGCCACCCGCCTGGTCTGCGCGCCGGACTGGTACTGGGCGAGCACCCGCCCGGTCGTGAGGTAGAACGGGTACGCCGCATCCCGCTCCTCGACGGGGTCGCGATGCTCGACCGCCACGAACCGCGCGCGCCCGTCCGGGGTCGCGAATCCCTCGGCGAACATCCGCGGCGTACCGGGGTGTTCCGGTGCTGGACACGGCCAGTAGACGCCGTCCTCCGCATCGATCCGCGTCCAGTCGATACCGGCATAGTCGGCCGGTCCGCCCGCCGATGCGCGCCGCAGCTCAGCGAAGGTCTCCTCCGGATCCACGGCGACCGCCACCGGCGATCCGAGCCGTCGCGTGAGCTCCGCGACGACCGCCAAATCGGTACGCACTCCGGGCGGCGGCTCGCGCAACGCACGGCGGCGCAGCACCCTGCCCTCGAGGTTGGTTATCGTGCCGTCCTCCTCGGCCCACTGGGCGGTCGGCAAAACCACGTCGGCGACGGCGGCCGTCTCGGAGAGCACGAAGTCGGCCACCACCAACAGGTCCAACGCGGCCAGGCGCCGCTCGACGCGGCGGGCGCGGGGCGCGGACACCACCGGGTTCGAGCCGAAGACCAACAGCGCCCGCGGCCCATCCGGGGTACCGAGCCGGTCCAACAGCTCCACTGCGGACACTCCTGGCCCTGGCAACGAGTCCGGCTCGACTCCCCACACAGAGGCCACGTGCGCCCGCGCCACCGGATCGTCGATCCGCCGGTAGCCTGGCAGCTGGTCGGCCTTCTGCCCGTGTTCCCGGCCGCCCTGACCGTTGCCCTGACCGGTCAGGCAGCCGTACCCCGAGCCGGGTCGGCCCGGCAGCCCGAGGGCCAGCGCGAGGTTGATCCACGCTGAGACCGTGTCCGTACCGTTGGCGTGTTGTTCGGTGCCGCGCGCGGTCACGACGAGGGCGGTACGCGCCTCGCCGAGCAGCCGGGCGACGGTCCGCAGATCCGCCACGGGTACGCCGGTCAGCCGCTCCACACGCTCCGGCCAGTACCCGGCGACGACCCTGCCGACCTCGTCGAACCCGGTGGTCTGATCGGCGATGTAGTCGCGGTCGACGTACCCGTCGACGATCGCCAGGTGCAGCAACGCATTGGCGATAGCCAGGTCGGTACCTGGAGTGGGCGCCAGGTGCAGTGTGGCCCGCTTCGCGGTGAGCGTCGACCGCGGGTCCACGACGACGAGGTGCCCACCCCGGTCCCGTTGCTCGGCGAGGTAGCGGCAGAGCGGCGGCATGGTCTCGGCCGGGTTCGCGCCGACCAGCAGGACGGCGTCGGCGTGGCCGAGATCGGCGAGCGGGAACGGCAGTCCCCGGTCTACGCCGAAGGCACGGATGCCGGCGGCCGCTGCCGACGACATGCAGAACCGTCCATTGTAGTCAATGAACCGCGTACCCAGGACGGCACGGGCGAACTTGCCGAGCGCGTACGCCTTCTCGTTGGTGAGTCCGCCGCCGCCGAAGACCGCGACGGCATCGCGACCGTACCGCGCCTGCAGCTCGCGGATCCCGCCGACCACCCGGCCGAGGGCCTCGTCCCACGTGGCGGGACGCAGTCCCGACCCTTGCCGCACCAACGGCGTCGTGAGCCGCTCCGGATGGTCGAGCAACTCGGCCGCGGTCCAGCCCTTCTGGCACAGGCCACCCCGGTTGGTCGGGAAATCTCGAGCCAGCACCTCGACACTGCCCGTGCCACCGCCCCGCAGCGTCATGCCGCACTGCAGCGCGCAGTACGGGCAGTGCGTGGCGACCTCCGGCATGCGTCCAGCGTCGCCACGGACCGTTTCGGCCGAACGTCTGCGACGTTTCTGCCGCGCAACATCGGCTTCACAGCGGTCACGACGCGCCAGTGCGCGAACGGTTGCACCCACGACGCGGACGGCACACCGCGGGGAAACCATCCGTTCCTAGCGTCTAGCCAATGAGTACCGCTACCGCAGTGAGCGACATCCGGCCGGCGTCGAGACGCGGGCGGTGGATCGACGACTGGCGCCCGGAGGACCCGGTCTTCTGGGAACGGACCGGACGCCGCACAGCCCGGCGCAATCTTCTCTTCTCCATCGTCGCCGAGCACGTCGGCTTCTCCGTCTGGACACTGTGGTCGGTGCTGGTGCTCTTCCTCGGTCCGGCGTACCACATCGACCCCGCCGGCAAGTTCCTGCTCACCGCCGTACCGGCGCTGGTCGGATCGGTGGTCCGGCTGCCGTACACGCTCGCCGTCGCGGTGTTCGGAGGTCGCAACTGGACGGTCGTCAGCGCCGCCCTCCTGCTGATCCCGTCGGTCGCCGCGGCCGTGGTGCTCGAGCCCGGCGTGTCCTATTCGACGCTGCTCGTCGTCGCCGCGCTCGCCGGAGTCGGCGGCGGCAACTTCGCGTCGTCGATGGCGAACATCAACACGTTCTACCCGGACCGGCTCAAGGGTTGGGCGCTGGGCATCAACGCCGGCGGTGGAAACATCGGCGTCGCCGCGGTACAGCTCGTCGGTCTGCTCGTCCTCGCCACCGCGGGCGCCGGCCACCCGCGGCTGGTCGCCGGCGTGTACATCCCACTGATCGTGCTCGCGGCCCTCGGCGCCGCACTGTTCATGGACAACCTGACGCACGTGTCGAACGACCGACGGGCGATGCGCGAGGCCTGCCGCGACCCGCATACCTGGATCATGTCGGTGCTGTACATCGGTACGTTCGGCTCCTTCATCGGCTTCGGCTTCGCCTTCGGCCAGGTGCTGCAGGTACAGTTCGCCGCCGAGTTCGCCACCCCGGTCAACGCCGCCTACCTGACTTTTCTCGGTCCGCTGCTCGGCTCGCTGATCCGTCCGGTGGGCGGAGCGCTGGCCGACCGCATCGGCGGGGCGCTGGTCACGTTCTGGAACTTCGTCGCGATGGCGGCCGGAGCGGTCCTGGTACTGGTCGCGTCCACTGTGGAGTCCCTACCGCTGTTCCTGGTCGGGTTCATCGCGCTGTTCGTATTCAGTGGTGTGGGCAACGGATCGACGTACAAGATGATCCCGGCGATCTTCCGCGCGAAGGCCCGGTTGCGGGCGGCCGCGGGCGACGACGCCGCGGCGGCGGAGCGCGACGCCCGGCGCCTGGCCGGCGCATTGATCGGACTGGCCGGTGCGGTCGGAGCGTTCGGTGGAGTCCTGGTCAACATCGCGTTCCGCCAGTCGTTTCTCGTGTACCGCACCGGCGACGGCGCGTACGTCGTGTTCATCGCTTTCTATGCTCTGTGTTTCGCGCTGACCTGGGCGGTCTACCTGCGCCGCTCCCCCGCGAAGCTGGCCGGCGTCTGACGGCCCATACGTTCCGCCGGTGACCGGCGTTCACCAAGTAACTTGCGACCGGGCCACGCCGGCCGTACCGTGCGATCCCATGCCGATGCTCGACGTGAACGGGGCCCGACTGTCCTACCTGGACAGTGGAGCCGGACCCGCGGTCGTATTCCTGCACGCGGGAATCGCGGATCTGCGGATGTGGCAGCGGCAGCTGCCCGACCTGGCGGTGGACCACCGGGCAGTGGCGTACGACCTGCGCGGGTACGGCGAGTCCGACCTGCCACCCGATCCGTTCGCGCACCACGACGACCTCGCCGCGCTGCTCGACGCGCTCGGGATCGAGCGGGCGGTCCTCGTCGGCTGCTCCCTCGGCGGGATGGTGGCGGTGGACTGCACGCTGGCGCATCCCGACCGGGTACGGAGCCTCGTCCTGGTCGGTGCTGGATTGTCCGGCTACGAGTGGTCCGCCGAATTCCGCGAGCTGTGGCGGAACACGGTCGGTGCCGCCGGCGAGGATCTCGACGCGGCGGCGCACGCCGAGGTCGACCTGTGGGTGGTCGGTCCACGGCGGACCCGGGACGCCGTCGACGGGTCGGTGCTCGAGCTCGCCACGGCGATGAACCGGCGTGCCCTGGCCCGCGAAGCGGAGCTGGAGGAGAACGAACCGGAGCCCCTCGACCCACCGGCCGTCGGTCGGCTCGGCGAGGTCGCTGTACCGACGCTGGTGACCACCGGCTTCGCGGACGTGCCGGAGATCCACATGATCGCCGACCGGCTCGTGACCGGGATCGCCGGAGCGGTACGGGAGGACGTGCCGAACGCCGCCCACCTTCTCCCACTCGAACGCCCGGACGAGTTCACCCGCCTGCTGAGGGATTTCCTTCGTAGCCGGTGACGTCCCGGATGGGTCATCGAGACGAATCCGACAGTGGCCCGCCGACGGCGGTTACCCCATCGAAGTCCTCCCGTAGGCGACGCACTGTCGCCACATCCGTGGGAGGACACGATGACCTGGATCGGGCGCTCGCCGTCGCGGCGGGTGAAGGCGGCGTTTCTTGCCGCGGTCGGTGTCGCGTTCGCCGGAGGCATGACCGGTCTGGGGCCGGTGACCGCGGGGGCGTCCAGCCACCGCGAGG
>DASRII010000450.1:0-40296 GCA_035650075.1 Micromonosporaceae bacterium
ACCGCAGCAGGCCACTAGCCAGAACGGCGCGCCCAGCACCCAGAGCGCCGCGAGCCAGCACAGCTCCACCAACCGGTCGACGATCGAGTCGTAGAGCCCGCCGAGCGGCGTGGTGAGCGACCGCAGGACGGCCAACGCCCCGTCGACGTTGTCCGCGAGCATGGCCAGCAGCACGAGTACCGCGGCGGCCAGCGGCCACCCGCCACCCCCGCTGGCGATGCCCGGCGCGGCCAGGCACAGCAGCAGCCCGCCGACGGTGACCGCGGTCGGGTGGACCCGGAGCCGGGCGGCGATGGTCGCTACGCCGTACGCCACCCGTAGCCAGCCCCGCCGGATGGGCGCGCCGTAACGCAGTTCGCCACCGTGCTGGCGGGTCCATTCGGCGGCATACCCGTCGAAGGTCAGCCCCACCGGACCTCAGACACGGACACTCTGCAGGTTCCGCCAGACCTCGCGGGTCGCGGTGGACTTGTTGAGCGTGATGAGGTGGATGCCCGGCGCACCTTCGGCGAGCAGCCGCGCGGACAGCTCGGTGGCTACCTCGACGCCGATCGCCCGTACCGCGGCCGGGTCGTCGCCGACCGCCCGCAGCCGCTCGGCCAGGGCCGGCGGGAACTCGGCTCCGGACAACTGCGCCATCCGTTCGATCTGGCTGAGGTTGGTCACCGGCATGACACCTGGCACGATCGGCACGTCGCAGCCCCGGGCGACCACGGCGTCGCGCAGCCGGACCCAGTCCTGCCAGTCGAAGAAGAACTGCGTGATGGCGAAGTCCGCACCGGCCCGGATCTTCTGAACGAAGTACTTCACGTCAGAGGCGAAGTCCGGCGACCGTGGGTGCTTCTCGGGGAAGGCCGCCACCCCGACGCAGAAGTCGCCGCTATCGCGCGCCAGGCGGACCAGGCCCTCCGCGTAGGTGAAGCCCTCCGGATGCGCCACCCACTCGCCCTGCGGGTCGCCCGGCGGATCGCCGCGCAGCAACATGAGGTTGCGGATGCCCGCCGCGGCATAGTGCCCGATCACGTTGCGCAGCTCGGCGACCGAGTGGTTGACCGCTGTCAGGTGTGCCATCGCCAGCAACGTCGTCTCGGTGGCGATCCGCTCGGTTACCGCTATCGTGCGGTCCCGGTTGGATCCGCCGGCGCCGTACGTAATCGATACGAATGAGGGCTGGAGTGCCTCCAGATGCCTGATCGTCTCCCATAGCAGACGATCGCCCTCGGCCGTCTTCGGCGGAAAGAACTCGAACGAGAAGGTCGGTTCCGGCGCCCTGATCAGGTCGCTGATCGACGGCTGCCCGCCAGGCAGTACCGAGGGAAGTCCAAGTGCCACGGGTCGACTCTAGCGGGACGTCCTCGAGGTTCATTCCAGACCGCGCAAACGCGGGTCGAGCAGCCGCGCCGGATCGATGACCACCGGGACGGTAACCGGCTCGCCGTCGGGTTCCCGCCCGACCGCCACGGGCAGCTCGTGCGTGCGCCCCGCCGGCGCCAGCAGGACCTGCCACCGGCCGCCGGCGCGGACCCGGACGACGATCACCGGTACCACGCCGCGGTAGGCCCGCCACGGCTCCGGCTCCACCCGCCAGTAGCAGGGGATGCCGGCCTCCGCGTACAGCTCGGGTTTGCGCACCCGGTCGAAGTAGCGGCTGGCCGGCGCGACGACCTCGACGGCGGTGTGCACGTACTCCGCCGGCAGCGCCCGGTCGAGGCAGCCCTCCGGCACCGTACCGACCAGCAGGTCGGGAACGGGCCCGTCGCCACCCGGTACCCGGACCGGGGTGTCCGGAAGAACCACCGCGGCGGCCGGCAGCGCGGGGCCCAACGCGTCTTCCAGGTTGCCGGCGATCCGGTGGTGGCCGGGCGGCGCGGCCGGGAACACGACGAGACATCCGTCGATGACCTCGCACCGGCCCGGGTGATGCATGGGGAACATGACCGATCCTCCAGGAAGCGCTGGGACCGGGGCGGCGGCGGGCCTGGGAGCGCTAGCCCTGCCTACGACCGCTCCAGCTCGGCGCGTCTTGCGCCGCGACCCGGAGCAGTCGCCGCCCCGGTTATCTCGTCGCGGGCCGGAGCCCTCGACGGCCACCAGCAAACCGTCGTACCGGCCTGGTAGGAGTAGCCAGCGCAGGGGCCGTTCCAGGGGCCAGCCGGCGCCGGCCGAGGGGCCGGAGCGGGGGCCAGCAGCGGGAGGGAACGGGCGCGAGCCGGGGGTCAGGAGGGGATCGAAAGGACAACCGAGGTACGAGGCCCGAGGAGGCCGCCGACATGCTCGACACACCACACCGCGAGGCGGAGTCGATAGGCGCACTGCTGGCCCGGGTCCGCACCGCGCGGGGGATGTCCCAGCTGCGTCTGGCCGAGTTGCTGTGCGCCGCGTCCGGCGTGCCGACCATCACCCGGCACGAGGTCAGCAGGTGGGAGCGCGAAGAGCGGATACCCAGCGCGTACTGGCTGAGCTGGCTGGCCGTCGCGCTGGATGTGCCCGCCGACGAGCTCGAGGCGGCGGCGGCCGTCGCCCGGATCCGCCGCGCCGACGTCGCGCCCCCACCCGACAGTCCACTGTGGACACCAAGGGACGCGGCCGACCTCCTCACGGCCCTCGACCGCCCGGCCTCCGGTGACCTGCTCCGGCTGGCGCACGCCTGGCTCGCGGGCGGCCTGGATCAGAGGGGCGCGCTCGATCGGACCGGCGAGCAGCGCCGACCCGCGGATCTGGACGCGCTCGCGGCCCGGCTCGCCGAGCTGCGCCGGATGGACGACCTGGTCGGCGGCGTCGACCTGGTCACGTTGGTGGACCGCGAGCTGCGCGTGGCCGTTGCCCGGCTGGCCGGTGGGTCGGCCCGCGACGCGCGCCGGCGGATGCGGCTCGTGGCCGAGTTCGCCCAGCTCGCCGGATGGGTGGCCGGCGATGCGGGGCGACCGGCCGCGGCGCGCCGGGCGTACCGGGTGGGGCTGTGGGCCGCCTCGGCCGCCGGCGACCGCACGCTCGCCGCGCACCTGCTCGGCTCGCTGAGCCATCTCGTGGCCGGCAGCGGTCAGCCTCGGGAGGCGTTGCTGCTGGCACAGACGGGGTACACCGGTGCGCGGCGCACCGCTCCGGCGGCCGCCCAGGCGCTGCTGCTGCACCGCGTCGCGCACGCCGCGGCCCTGGCCGGCGAGCGGCGGACGAGCGAACACGCCCTCGCGGCCGCCGAACGCGCCGCGGACCGCCGTGACCCGGCGCGCGATCCGACCTGGCTGTACTGGCTCGACGGCGGCGAGCTGACCGCCATGGCCGGCCGCACGTTCGCCGCCCTGCGCCGGCCGTTGCGCGCCGAGCCGCTGCTCCGGGCCAACCCGTGCATCGCTCCACGAACCGCGGCGCTGAACGGCAGCTGGCTCGCCCGGGCGTACCTGGACGCGGGCGAGTCGGCACAGGCCTGTGTGGTAGCCGGTGACGCGCTGCTGGCCGCGGTCCGCGCCAACTCGGTGCGCGCGGCGACCCGCGCCCTCGCGCCGGCGCCGCAGCTACTGGGGTTGCGCGGGTTGGCGGAGGCACAGGACTACGCCGAACTGGTCGCCGCGGCCCGTCCGTACCTGCCGCCGGCCGCGACCGCGCGGAAGGCGGTCACGGGCGCCCGCTAACGTTTCGCCCGTGACACCGTTGGATCGGGCGGAGCTACGGGTACGGATCGATGCGGCGCTCGCCGCGTTCCTGGCCCGGCAACGCGCCCGCCTCGCGTCGATCGACGACGCCCTGCTGCCCATTGCCGACGCGATCGAGTCTTTCGTGCTGGGCGGGGGCAAGCGGCTGCGGCCGGCGTTCGCCTACTGGGGCTACCGCGGGGCGGGTGGCGTCGACTCGGACGCGGTCGTCGCGACGGTAGCGGCGCTCGAGCTGGTACAGGCCAGCGCGCTCATCCACGACGACGTGATGGACTCCTCCGACACGCGGCGGGGCGAGCCCTCGGTGCACCGGCGGTTCGCACTGTGGCACCGCGACGGTGCCTGGTACGGCGACGCGACCGGGTTCGGCTCCGCCGTGGCCATCCTGCTCGGCGACCTCGCTCTGGTGTGGTCGGACGAACTGCTGCACACCGGCGGGCTCGACCCGGCCACGCTGGCCCGCGGGCGGAGCGTGTTCGACGAGATGCGTACCGAGGTGACCGCGGGTCAGTACCTCGACGTGCTGAGCCAGGCGACCGGCGACTCCTCGGTGGCCAGAGCGGAGAAGGTGGCCCGGTACAAGTCGGCGAAGTACACAGTGGAGCGTCCGCTGCTGCTCGGAGCCGCGCTGGCCGACGCTCCACAGGAGACGGTCGCGGCGTACTCGGCGTACGGGCTACCGCTCGGCGAAGCCTTCCAGCTGCGGGACGACGTACTGGGCGTGTTCGGCGACCCGGCCGAGACGGGCAAGCCGAGCGGCGACGACCTGCGGGAGGGGAAGCGGACGTTCCTCGTGGCCGAGGCACTGCGAACGGCCGACGACCAGGATCGGGCGGTGCTGGCCGACCGGCTCGGCGACTCCTCCCTCGACGACCACGGGCTCGACGAGCTGCGCGACGTGATCGTGCGGACCGGGGCGCTGGACCGTACCGAGCGGCGCATCGCGGAGCTCACCGCGACCGCGTTGCGGGCCATCGACAGCGTCCCGCTCGATCCCGAGGCCGCAACGGTACTGGCCGACCTCACCGCGGCGGCCACCGCCCGCCGCGGCTAACCCCCTCCCCGTCGATCAAGGGCAAATTGGCGTGATTCGAAGATCGAATCACGCCAATTTGCCCTTGATCGACGGGGAGGGGTTACAGGATCGGCGCGTCGGCTGGGCCGGCCCCGCGCAGCAACAGGTAGAGCGGTGTCGCGCCGGCGCGCACCCGCTCCTCGATCGACGTGGCGAAGACCTGGTGCGCCATCCCCCACGCCTTCGGATCGCCGCGCGCCAGGATGCCGTACTGGTCCCACAGCAGCACGTGCCCGCGGGCGCTCCACCAGCCCAGGTCGCCGAGGCAATCGGCGAGCGCGTCCCAGTTGTGGCCGAACCAGGCGGGGAAAGCCAGCACCTGGGCACACCGGTCGAAGAACTGCGGCGCGTTCACGATCGACCGACCATCCAACAGGTGGACGGTCCAGCCGGCATTGGTCAGCTCGCGGCGCACGGACTCCGGGTGCGCCCGCGACAGCCAGCGGTACACCCCGGGCGGGCGTAAGCCCTCGGTCACCGCGGCCAGGCGGTTCATGCGTACATCTCTCGTCCCCCCAGCCGGTCAGTCCCGGATCACCTGCCGGAACGACCGGTAATGGTCATCGGTGTAGTACACGTCCCCGTCCCGCCCCACGACGAGCCGGCGGGCCCCCCGATCCCCTTCTCCAGGCGTGGGCACGGTGTACTCGCGGTAGTACCCCCCAGGCCGCTGCGGCAGCAGGCCCTCGAAATTCTGGAACGTCGTGCCGTCCTTGGCGTACCGGAACGGCCCACCCCGGTCGACCAGCCCGAGCGTCTCGCGTGCCTGCACGGGCAGGTCAGCCAGACCCACGGTGGGCAGGCCCGACCGCGGGGTGTTCGCGGTGACCACCGCCGGCCCGCCGGGCGTACGGGATTCCGCCGCCCAGCGCGCCACCGCGAAGGAGCCGAGCAGGATCGTCAGGGCGGCGACAACCGCCGCCAGCACCACCCGCCCACGCCCGCCCAGCGACGCTCCCTCGTGTGACCCCGGAAGCGCCAGTGTGCGCGGCCCGCGCAGGACAGGCAAGCCGCCGAGCTGATGGCTCGCCCAGGGCATGCGATCATGGGCGGGTGCGCCTGCTGCGCTACGCCGGGCTCGGTGCGACCGGGTTGCTCGCCGTCGGGGCGTTCGCCGCGGGCGCCCTCCCGGGCTCGGATCCGGCGGGGGTACGGGTCGTCGCCGGGGTCGCCACCGCGCTGACCGGTGCCGTCCTGCTGGTGGTGGTGTGGTTCCGCCTCCGTGGCCAACCGGTATCGGAGAGGTGGCTGCTGACCTCGGGTTTCCTGTGGGCGGTACCGCTGCTGCTCGCTCCTCCGCTGGCGAGCCGGGACATCTACGCGTACGCCTGCCAGGGCGCGTTGTACCTCGACGGCCATGACCCGTACGCGGTGGGCGCGACCGCGGGCTGCCCGTGGCTCGACGCGGTACCGCAGGTGTGGCGCGACTCGCCGGCACCGTACGGGCCGCTCGCGTTGGTGCTGTCCGCCGCCGCGACCGCCACCGCTCGCGCGCTACCGCTGTCCGAACATGGACAGTTGCTTGCCACGGTCGAGCTGCTGCGCCTGGTAGCCCTCGGCGGCGTGGCGTTGCTGGCGGCGTACGGCCTGCGTCTCGCCCGAGTGACCACAGTGGACGGTGCCAGCGCGATCTGGCTCGGCGTGGTCACCCCACTCGTGCTGGTGCACGGCGTGTCCGGCGCGCACAACGACGCGCTGCTGGCCGGACTCGTGGTGGCCGGGCTGGCTCTGGCCGCGACCTACCGCGATACCTCCGCAGTGGTGCTCGCCGGCGCGGTACTCGGACTCGCCGTGTCGGTCAAGGTGACCGCGCTGGTCGCGATCCCGTTCGCGGCCCTGCTGATGCGCGCGCGCCAGGCAACATATCTGGTCACCGCCGCGGGAGCGAGCTTCGCGATCCTCACCGCGCTCACCGGCCTCGGTCTCGGCTGGCTGTCCGTGCTGCCGCGCACCGGCAGCCTCGTGCAGTGGACGTCGTTGCCTACCGGCGTCGGGATGGCGGTCGGCTACCTGCTGCGGGCACTCGGATGGCCGCAGGCGTACGAGGAAGCGGTCGACATCGCCCGGCTGATCGGGCTTGCCGTGCTGGCCGTCGTACTCGCCGCTCTGTGGGTCGAAGCCAGAGGCCAACCGCAACGGGCGGTCGTCTCGAGTGCCGGCGCGGCGCTGGCCGCCACCGCGATCCTGGCGCCGGTGTTCTACCCGTGGTATGCGTTGACCCCACTCGCCGTGCTCGCTATGTCCACTGTGGACACCAAGCAGCGCAAGGCGTTGGCAGCCGTCACCGCGGTACTCGTGTTCCTGATCCTGCCATCCGGGCTCGGCCTGGCCGTGCTCACGAAGCTGCCGGGTGCCCTGCTCGACGTGGCGTTGCTCGCCGGCCTCGCGCTGTGGTACCTCAGACGCCGCGCCGCTCCCACCACACCCACAGCGACAAGGTGAGCAGCACGAGCGCGAAGCCGAACGCGAGGTCCTCCACCGGCGCGTAGACGATGCGCCAGCCGAGCACCGCACCGGGGTCGTACCGGACGACGCCGCGCCCGGTAAGCACCCCGTTGGCCACCAACTGGAAGAACAACACGATCGGGTACGTGGCCCAGAACGTGACCCGCAGCAGCAGCCGGGTACGCAGCACGGCCAAGTCGGCGAGCACCGCGCCGGCCAGTCCGGCGAACGCGGCCACCGTGTACGTCACCGCCGCAACACCGACCGGACGGCCTCGAAGCCGAGGATCGCGCACAGCGGAATCACGAGAAAGAACAGCAGTTCCTCGAGCGGCAGGCCGAGCGGCAGCACCACACCCGTGGTCTGTGCCGGGTCGAGCCACCAGTGTCCGGCCGCCAGCGCGGCGATGTCCCACACGGCGAACACGGCCGCAACGGGCAACAGCGTCAGCAGCAACCGCCGCCGGTGGCGCCGGACGCCCAGCTTCAGCACGGGTTCGAGCCACGCGGCGGCGAGCAGGCAACCCAGCAGGACTACGAGGTAGACCAGATGTCGCACGCTCAGAAGCCGAGTGCCTGTGCTCGCCGTTTGACCTCGGTCGCCCGGTCGCCGGCCAGCGCCTGCGCGGGACAGCCCGGGAGCGACTCATCCGGTTGGTAGAGCCACCGCAGGGCTTCTTGGTCGTTGTACCCGGCGTCGTGCAACAACGTCAGGACGCCGGGGAGGTGCTTGAGCACCGTGCGGTTGGCGATCAGCTCGATCGGCACGCACAACACACCGTCGCGGCGGACCGCGAGCAACGCGCCGTCGCGGATCAGCTGATGCACCCTCGTTATCGGCAGTTCCAAGCGCTCGGCGACGTCCGGCAGCGCGAGCCACTCGGCTGGCTCGGACGCGGGTTCGGTCACGTTCACCACATTGCCATACCGCGACCCCTGGAAGGAAACATCGCGTGAAACCCTGGACCGCCGTCCGCCGCGAGGTGTTCGGCGCGTTGCGGTCACTGCGCTACGACCTCAGCACGAAGGGGTACGGGCCACCGCCTCGCCGGCGGCGCGCGCTCGGCACGGTCATGCTGGCGGTACTCCTTCTCGGCAGTTCGGTCGGCGCGTACTTCGCGATCGTCGACGGGCTCGCGGCGCTGTGGTCGGACCGCCCCGCGGCCCAGGAGCCGCCGCCACCGCCACCGGTACGGGTGACCACACCCACACCGGCACCCGCCAGCAGCGGGCCGGTAGTCGTACCCGTCGATGCCCCGCCGGTGCGCCGTAGCCGGCCGCGACCGTCGCCGAGCCCGCGGCCCGGGGTGCCGACACCCACGCCCGCCCCGACGTGCTCGTGCACACCACCGCCCGTACCGACGCCGACACCCTCCGAGAGCACGTCGCCTCCGGAAAGCCCGTCACCGTCGGCGCCCGCCGAGTCGAACGATTAGGCTCACGACGGTAGGCCGCCCGGACTCATAGACTTTCATCCGATGGACACTCGAGTCGCCGATCAACTACTGGGGACGCTCGTCGACGGGCGTTACCGGGTGCGCGCCCGCGTCGCCCGGGGCGGGATGGCGACTGTCTATACGGCAACCGACGAGCGGCTGGAGCGCACGGTCGCACTGAAGATCATCCATCCGTCGCAGGCGAGCGACCCGCACTTCGTCGACCGGTTCACCGACGAGGCGAAGACCATCGCCCGGCTCACCCACCCCAATGTCGTCGCCGTGTACGACCAGGGGACGCACGCGGGCCTGCCGTACCTGATCATGGAGTACGTCCGCGGCCGCACCCTGCGTGACATCCTGGCCGAGCGGCGCCGGCTGAACCCGGTGGAGGCACTGGCGATCCTCGAGCAGATGCTCGCCGCGATCGCGGCCGCGCACCGGGCCGGGCTCGTCCATCGCGACGTGAAGCCGGAGAACGTGCTCGTCGCCGCCGCCCCCAGCGGTGGGACGGCCAACCTCGTCGACGCGGTGGTCAAGGTGGCCGACTTCGGTCTGGCCCGCGCGGTCGAGGCGAGCGCCGACGACGAGTCCGGCCACCTGCTGGCGACCGTGGCGTACGTGGCACCGGAGCTCGTCACCGACGGCCACGCCGACCCGCGGACGGACGTGTACTCGGCCGGCATCGTGCTGTTCGAGATGCTCACCGGGCGGGTGCCCTACGATGCCGAGCGCCCGGTCGAGGTGGCCTGGCAGCACGTCGACCGGGACGTCCCGCCGCCGTCGAAGATCGTCGCCGGCCTTTCGTCCACTATGGACGATCTGGTGGCCCGGGCGACCCGCCGCGACCCAGGTGCCCGGCCCACCGACGCGGGCGCGATGCTCGTCGAGGTGCAGTCCGCCCGGGACGACCTCGGGACAGCGAACGCCAGCACCGCCGAGCTGCGCCCGATCGCCCAGCCGACCGTGCCGGTACCGTCGGTGCAGCCCACGAACCGCCCGTCCTGGGCACGGCTGCCCTCCCCCCGGGAGGCCGGGCACCGCCGTCCGGCACCAACCGGACCGTCCTTGGGCGACCGGTTCCACCACATACGCCGGCAGTATCTGTCGGGACGCGGCGGCCACCGCGCGCTGATCGCCGTGATCGCGCTCCTCACGCTGCTGGTCGCGGTCGGCGGTTGGTGGCTCGCCGCCGGTCGGTACACCAGCACGCCTTCGTTGGACAACCTGACCCTGACCGCCGCCCAGGAGAAGGCCGAGTCGGCTGGCTTCACGTTGAAGTACGACGGTGGCCGGTTCGACGAGAAGATCCCCAAGGACACCGTGCTCGCCCAGCGTCCGGGCCCGGGCGAGCGCGTGGTCCGCGGCGCCACCATCACCCTGACGCTGTCCCTCGGCCCGGAGCGGTACGTGGTGCCGGATCTGGTCGGAACGGCGTACGACTTGGCAGCCAGCGAGTTGGAGCGGCTCAAGCTCGTCCCGATCCGGGCCAACGACCAGTACAACGAGACCATGCCACCGGGGAACGTCATCGCGCTCGACCCGAAGCCGGGCACCGAGTTGAAGCCGGGCGACAAGGTGACCGTGTTCGTCAGCAAGGGCCGGCCACCGCTGACCGTGCCGAGCGTGGTCGGCAAGAACATCAACGACGCCCGGCAGACCCTCCAGGGCATGGGCCTGGTCGTCGAGGTCGAAGAGGTCGACAGCCCGAAGCCACAGGGCGAGGTGGTGGAGCAGAACCCACCCGCGGAGACCGGTATCGAGCCGGGCAAGACCGTGAAGCTGAAGGTCAGCAAGGGCCCGCCGGCCGTCGCGGTACCGCAGGTGATGGGCATGCAGTGTGACCAGGGCAAGCAGACACTGGAGAGCGTCGGGTTGCAGGTACAGGTCAGTGGCCCGAACCCGGCCGGCCTCATCGCCTTCCAGAGTCCCGGTGCCGGCAGCACAGTGCCGTCCGGCACCGTGGTAACGATCTTCTGCTCCTGATGCGCCGGATCGGGGCACACGCGCCCGCGGCCGGTGGGATCGCCCGTACCGCGCTGCCCTATGTGGACGCCGCGAAGGCCGAAGCGGTACAGGTCTTCGTGTCCAACCCGCGCGGCTGGGCACTGTCCCCTTCGGACCCGGTACAGGACGGCGCATTCGCGGAGGGTTGCGCCGAGCGCGGCGTACCGGCGTACGTCCACTCCTGCCTGCTGGTCAACGCGGGCTCGCCGACACCGGCCACTGTGGACCGATCTACCGTCTCGCTGGCCCACGCGCTGGACCGCGGCGCGGCGATCGGGGCGCGGGGCGTGGTGTTCCACGCCGGAAGCGCGGTCGCCGCGGCGGACACGGACGCGGGCCTGCGCCGAGTCCGTGCGGCGTTGCTGCCGCTGCTGGATCGGGCCGCGTCCCGCGGACTGCCGAAGCTGCTCGTCGAACCGAGTGCGGGCGGTGGCGGCTCGCTCGCGTCGCGGGTGGACGACCTCGGCCGGTACCTCGATGCGGTCGACCGGCACCCGTGGTTGGGCGTGTGCTTCGACACCTGCCACGCCTGGGCGGCCGGCCACGACCTGTCCGTACCGGGCGGGATGACCGGCACGCTGGACTCCCTCGTGGACGTCTGCGGTCCCGACCGGCTGTGGCTGGTACACGCCAACGACTCCAAGGACTCGTGCGGCTCCACCCGCGACCGACACGAGACGATCGGTCGCGGGACGATCGGCGAAGGCGCGTTCGCGGAGTTGCTGAGCCATCCGGCCACGGCCGGCGTACCGGTGATCGTGGAAACCCCGTCACATGGGTACGAAGGGCACGCCGCGGACATCGCCCGGCTGTCACGGATACGTGTGGCTTAGCCCACTATTGCGTCCCGGGCCAAGTTAGGGCAGCCTTGGTCAGGCAAGGCTAACCACAGGTTCCGAGGTGTCCGTGTTCGTTTGCATCTGTGCCCGCGTCCGCGAGTGCGAGGTCCGCACCGCGATCCGCTGCGGCGCCCGTACCGAAGAGTCGGTCGGTGACGCCTGCGGCGCCGGTACGGGCTGCGGCAGTTGCCACGACCGAATCCGCGACATGATCGAGGAGCAGGCCGTAGACACGCTCCCCGCATTGGCGGCGTAACCGCCCATTCGGCCGTACGCTGGCGCGCATGCAAGGCGACGAACGCGTGATCGAATTCCTCAACGAGCAGCTGACGGCGGAGCTCACGGCCATCAATCAGTACTTCCTGCACGCCAAGATGCAGGAGAACTGGGGCTTCACCAAGCTGGCGGCGCACACCAAGCACGAGTCCATCGACGAGATGCGCCACGCCGAGGTCCTCACCGACCGGATCCTGTTCCTCGAGGGGCTGCCGAACTATCAGAGGCTGTTCGCGCTGCGCATCGGCGAGACGGTGAAGGAACAGTTCGAGTGCGACATGAAGGTCGAGCTGGAGGCCGTCGACCGGCTGCGCCGCGGCATCGAGTACATGCGATCGATCGGTGACGTGACCTCCGCCCGGATCTTCGAAGACATCCTGGCCGACGAGGAACACCACATCGACTACCTCGAGACGCAGCTCGAGCTCATCGAGAAGCTGGGCCTGCAGCTGTACCTGCAGAACGTCACGGAGCATCCCGAAGCGGGCTAGCTTTCCACCGGCGCTCCGAGCTCCGCCTCCGGCGTTGCGAGCTGCACGATCCGTTCGAACTTCGCCACCATCTGCGCCGCTCGGCTCGGTTCCTGGCTGTACCGGTACGCCATCGCGTTGCCGCCGGACGAGAAGATCACCTCGTGCACCCGTACGTCATCGACGATCGTCACGTCGACGCGCAGATCGGTGCGCAGCTGGTCCATCTTGACGACGTACACGTCGACGCCGGCCGCCTTCTGTTCGCGCGCGAGCTCGGCCAGCTCGGGCGTCATCCGGTCGTAGATGAAGACCCGCTGCACGCGGACCTTGCGGGCCATAGCCGCCAGGTTCACTTCCCAGAACTGGCGGCCGGGCCGGGATCGCCACCACCGGATGTCCGTCTCGGCGACCCCTGTGGCCCGGATCGACGTCCGGCTCGCGGCCGTCCATTCGGTGAGCAAGCCGGTCTCATCCGACTCGACTTCGATGATGCCCTTGCTCAGCGCCTCCAGCCAGTCGCGCTGCTCGGCCAGCCGGTCGTGCAGCGCCCGGTGATAGAGCCGGTCCTCCCGCGTGGCCTTCGCCGCGTTGGCGAGCAGCCGAACGTTCTCCCGGACCTTCACTGCCATCTCGTCCGGCAGCTCCTCGACGAGAGCGAGGAGCCGGCCGGCCCGGTCGTGCCGCGCCTGCCGCCGCTCCAGGCGGCGGGTCAGCTCCAGCTGCGCGCCGAGGACCAGCCCGAGGACAGCCACCGCCAACTCGAGCTTGCGGTCCGTGCTGACCACGAAGAGACTGGCCACGCCCAGGACCGCCCCACAGACCACCGGCGCGACGATCCAGTAGGTTGCCTGCCGCATCACGCGGCCGAGTCTGCCAGAGCGGACCGGCCCGCGGCAGTCATCCGAGCACGGTCGCCAATACGTCGCTCGCCCGATCGACGGCGGCGTCGTCGAGGTCCAGGTGTGTGACGAGGCGGGCGGTCCGCGGGCCGAGCACCGAGACGAGTACGCCCCGGTGGCGCGCCGCCGCCCCGAGACCCGGTGCGTCCACTGTGGACTTAGTCAGGTCCAGCGGCACGATGTTGGTACGCACCTTCGCCGCGTCGACGATTCCGAACGGTGCCAGCGCGTCGGCGAGCCGGCGGGCCCGCGCGTGATCCTCGGCGAGCCGCTCGATATGGTGCGCCAGCGCGTACCGGCCGGCCGCCGCGAGCACGCCGACCTGCCGCATGCCGCCACCCATCCGCTTGCGGATCCACCGGGCCCGCTCGATCTTCTCGGCCGACCCAACGACCAGGGATCCGACCGGAGCGCCTAGTCCCTTGGACAGGCATACCGACAGTGTGTCGAACAGTCCACCGTAGACGGACAGCGGCACGCCGTCGGTCACGTGGGCATGCCAGATGCGGGCCCCGTCGCAATGCAGCGCGATACCGGTCTCGTCCGCCACCCGCCGCAGTCCTTCCAATGTGGACAGTGAGATGACGGCGCCGCCGGCCCGGTTGTGGGTCTGCTCGACCGCGATCGCCTTGGTCGGTACCGCCCAGAAGCCGTCGGGGCGCACCATCGCGGCAACCGCGTCGACATCGATGTCCGCCCCGACCG
Source organism: Micromonosporaceae bacterium (assembly GCA_035650075.1). GTDB lineage: Bacteria > Actinomycetota > Actinomycetes > Mycobacteriales > Micromonosporaceae > DASSUC01. Next base: position 13,805 of record DASRII010000450.1, read on the forward strand.
CGGGCCAGGTACGGCTGGACACCCCACCGATCGCGGCCGCGGCCCCGATCTCGTACGTCACCACGTGTGCATCGGCGTCACAGAGCAACTCGTTCGCCGGCGGTACGACCAGCTGGACCGAGATCTGGTTCGCCATCGAGCCGGTCGGGGTGAACAGCGCCGCCTCGTGCCCGAACAACGCGGCGACCTCAGCCTGCAACGCGTTGACGGTCGGGTCCTCGCCGTACACGTCGTCGCCGACGTCGGCGGCGGCCATGGCCTCCCGCATGGCAGCCGTCGGCTTGGTCACGGTGTCACTACGAAGGTCAACGAGTCCGGTCACTGGGTCAGAATAAAGCAGCGGTGGCGGAGGCTCCCGTCAGAGATCGGAGACGTCGACGATGGCGTACCTGAGCAACACGAATCTGCGTGCCGTCCTGACGATCCTCGTGGTTCGGCTCGGTGGAGAGGTTCACATCACCAACGAAGAGCTCTACGAAGCCATGATGCCGGCGAGCGGCATCGCGGAACGGTTCGTCGTCGAGGAAACGGCCGACGGCGTACGCGTGTGGGTCCAGGACTCCTACCGCGCCGAGCACGACTAGTCGGCGAGGCCTAAACGCCGCCCTGATCCGCTTCCCTCTCGAGGGCGTCGAAATCGCTCTCCGCCACGGTCGCCTGCTCGGGACTCAGAGTGCCGTCGCGCACACCCGTGATCCAGCGCCGTAGGCGACCGACCGAGATTCCCTCACCCCGCTGCAGGTTGTCCAGGATGCGCCCGATGCGCGTCGACGGCCGGCCGCTGTCCGAGCTCCCGGCCGCATCGAGCCGAGCATCCAACTCGTCCAAACGAGCCCGTGCGTCGTGATCGGGCTTCTGGCCAAGGCGATAGTTCACGACGGCGGCCAGAGCGGCCGCGGCGAGAGTCGCGACGGCGAGTCCGGCTATCAGCTTTGTCGATGGCTTCGTCATAGCCGTTCCTTCCACCAGGTTCTCAGCGGGCGAGCAACGATCGCCACCGCAAGGCATATCGCACGATACGGGCTGCCGCAAAGCGGAGCGAACAAGAGTACGCTGACGGTCATTCCGGCTTCGACGACATCCCACGTTCGAGGGTTGCCCGCCTCACCGGCATACGCCGAGGGGATGTCATGGCCGCAGGGCGGACAGGAACGAGCCGAGACGAGGACGTCCGAGCGAACATTTCCGAAGAGCTGTCGGACGGGTCGAGCACCGGCACGCGCATCGTGGTGGCGGTCAGCGGCGGGGTCGTCACCCTATCCGGCGAGGTGAGCAGCCTGTCCGAGCGAGTCGCCGCGAAGCGGTCGGCCATGCTGGTACCCGGTGTGACGGCGATCGTCGATGAACTGCAGGTTCGCCAACGGTATTGATCACGACGGTGTCAGCGATTTTGCGAGTATCGCCATGAGCCCTGATCGTGCCCTGCCGCTCTGGTCGATGGTGTTGGAACAGGCCGCGGGCACTCCGGTGACGGTGGGGCATGTATGTGCGGCGGTGGTAAGGGTGACCGGGGTCGATGGCAGTTCCGTGGCATTGACGACCTCCTCGCCCGTACGGGAGGCGGTATACGCCAGTGATGAAACAGCCGCACGCGTGGAAGAGCTGACGCTGACACTGGGCGAAGGCCCGAGCATCGACGCATTGCGCCTCGGTGAACCGGTGTTGTCGGCCGACATGGCGGGAACGGTTGCCCGGTCGCGATGGCCATTGTTCGCGTCCGAGGCGGTAGCGGTCGGAGTTCAGGCGGTGTTCGCCCTGCCGTTGCGCATCGGAGTGATCCACCTGGGGGTGCTGACCACCTACCGCCGCCGGTCTGGTGACCTGATCCGCCGCCAGGTCTCCGACGGGCTGGCGTTGGCGGACATACTCTGCTTGCTGTTGCTCGACGGGACGGATCCGGCCGTGGACACGCCGCTACCCGAGGCCGACGATGCCGAAGAGGTTCGGTACCCCGAGGTGCACCAGGCTACCGGCATGATCACCGTGCAGCTGGGGGTCACAGCCGAGATCGCATTCGCAAGGCTGCGCGCCTTCGCGTTCGCGCACAACCGTCGGTTGCGTGACGTCGCCCGGGACGTGGTGGCCAGGCGACTGCGCTTCGAGCCTGACAGCGACGACGATTATGCTTGCGGCCGTTGATACTCCATCGTCCAAGCCGGTGCCGGGGGTTAGGTACATGGCCAAGATCCAGCTAACCGATGTGTTCGTGGAGATGGCGGATACCTTGGTGGTCGGCTTCGACCTGATCGACTTCCTGCACCTGTTGACCGAACGGTGCGTGCAACTGCTCGGCATATCGGCTACCGGACTGCTGTTGACCGACCAACGCGGCGCACTGCGATTCACGGCCGCATCGACCGAGCAGACCCGTCTGTTGGAGCTCTTCCAGGTACAGGTCGACGAGGGACCGTGCCTGGATTGCTTCCGTTCGGGTCAGCCAGTGTCGGTCCCCGACCTGTTCGGCGCGGTCGACCGGTGGCCGCAGTTCACCCCCGCGGCCATCGAAACCGGATACGCGACGGTAGCCGCACTGCCGATGCGGCTGCGCAACGAGATCATCGGCGCGCTCAACCTGTTCGATGCCCGGCCCAGCTCGATCACGCCCGACAAGCAACGCCTCGGCCAAGCCCTGGCCGACATCGCGACGATCGGCATTCTTCAGGAACGTGCCATCCGTCTTCGGGACACGCTGACCCAACAACTGGAGACCGCGCTGCACAGCCGCATCATCATCGAACAGGCCAAGGGTGTTATCGCTGAACGGGAAGGACTGGATCCGGGCCAGGCGTTCGAACGTCTCCGCAACGTGTCCCGGAAGCACAACCGGCGCCTGTCCGACCTCGCCCGTATGATCGTCGACGGCTCGGAGCAACTGCCGCCGGCGCTCACCTAGTCACGTGGGCGATCCGCAACGGCCGGCCGACCTCGTGCAGATGACGCAGGGCTTGGGCGTACGAGCGGAGCAAGGTGGTCTCACAGTAGGCGACGTCGCGCTCGCGACAGAACGCCCTCACGATCGGCTGCAAGCGGCGCAGGTTGGGCCGCGGCACGCTCGGGAACAGATGATGTTCGATCTGGTAGTTGAGCCCGCCCAGCACGAAGTCCACGAGCCAGTTGCCCCGCACGTTGCGGGAGGTGAGTACCTGACGACGCAGGAAGTCGGTCCGGTCGTCGGCCGCCAGCATCGGCATTCCCTTGTGGTTGGGGGCGAACGCGCACCCCAGGTAGAGGCCGAGCAGGCCCTGCTGTACCACGACGAAGACGACAGCCTTGAGCGGAGACAGCACCAACATCACGGCGCCCAGGTAGCCGAGGGCGTGCACGCCGAGCGTCAACGCCTCCCAGAAACGGTGACGCAGCCCCCGCCCGGCGACGGCGCGCACGCTGGATACGTGCAGCTGCAATGCCTCCAACAGCAGTAGCGGGAAGAACAGGTACCGCTGGTGACGGGCGATGAACCTGGTCAGCCGGCCACGCTTGGCGCAGGCCTGCTCGGCGGTGAAGGCCAGCGCTCCGATGCCGACGTCCGGGTCCTTGTCTTCGTGGTTGGGATTGGCGTGGTGTCGGTTGTGTTTGTCGACCCACCAGCCGTAGCTCAGTCCGATGGCGAGGTTTCCGAGCACCAAGCCGGCCACGTAGTTGGCCGTCCTCGACCGAAAGACCTGATGGTGTCCGGCGTCGTGACCGATGAACCCGATCTGGGCGAACACAACAGCCAGGAACACTGCGACCAACAGTTGCCACCACGAGTCGCCCAACAGCACGAACACCGTCCAGCCCGTGACGAACAGGGCGCCGATCACGGCGATCTTCGTCACGTAGTAACCGGGACGCCGACGCAGGAGACCGGCGGCCTTGACCCGGCGCAGGAGGTGGGAGAAGTCACTGCCGCGGGCAAGGGATGTCGATGGTGCCAAGGCCGCCTCCGGGTGCGCATCTATCGGTACTGGTGATGCGTCGCCCAGGGTCCGAGGGCCATCGCGGTCCACTGCACGCTAGCACGGTTCGCTGACCGGGGCTAACGGTGCCGCCTTCGGGTCGGGCAGGCTCCACATTGGACAATCTGGTGGTTCCTTGACCGAACCGAGACCGGCCCAGCGCAGAACGCACGAAGGTCCGCCTCGCGATGCTCGCCGTCACAGCCGCGGCACTGGCCACAGTGGCCACACCGACCGTGGCGGTGGCGAACGAGGAGCCCGACGAGCGCAACTGCGTACAGGAATTCGAGGAGGCGCAGCGGCTGGACATGGAGTCGTTCCGCGACTTCGACCGGGAGACCTGGCGGCTGACCCACGACGAAGACGCGATCACGCGGCTACCCACCGCCTGAGTCCATGAGTCGGGCGGTGGCCCGAGGCCGGGCCACCGCCCGAACAGTCACTGACCGCGGCTGGTGGGATCGACCCGGGCAAACGTCAGCAGGTCGACCATGTCGAAGTTGTTGGAGTTACGGCGGGGCAGGGTGGGCTGGAAGCCCGGGTTGTCCCGCAGGTACGAGCCGGGAGCCAACTGCAGCAGGCCGATGAAGACCTCACCGGTGATGGTGGCGCCGACCGGACCCATGCGCAGCCCTTGCTCCAGCAATTCGGCCTCCTTGAGCACGTAATACCACAGCGGCGTGCTGCCATCGAGCCCGACGTTGTATCCGCGCCATTCGGGGAAGTTGCTGGCGCCCAGTACCGGCGCGCCCATGGCCTGTGCGATGGCCTGGCCGGACGGGATCTGCCAGGTGATGTGCCGCAGCATGTTGCGTACCGGCAAGGCGATCGGTGGGTCGCCGCTGGCGATCGCCGACAGCGGCAGGCGGAACAGCGGTGTGGAGATCTTCGTGTCGATGCGCTTGTTCGGCTTGACCGCGGGCGTCGTCGCGTTGGGGTCGGTGAACTGCGGCCCGAAGTCGAAGAATGTCTGCCAGCCGATGAAGCGCCGCGGCGCGCGGCGTCCCCCGCGCATGTCGACCGGGTCCGCCTGACCCTCGCCGGCCGGGTCGAAGATCATCGCGAAGAACGCCGTGTTGTTCGCGTTGCCGGCGAGGTTCACCCGGTACGACGGCCGGACCATGCTGTGGCCGAACCGGTACGCGGCACCCTGGAACTCCACGGGGATGAAGTGCTCGCCGGAGACGGGCCGATAGAACCGCCGCCCCTGGCTGAGGATCGTGTTGACCCGGTCCTGGCCGATGATCTGGGGCAGGAACTGGTGCAGGATGATCCACTGGTAGTGCCACGTGACGGTCTGCCGCGCCAGGTTGAACGCCGCGGTGACGCTGATGCCCGGGTTCTGTGAGCGGACGAGGTCGACGACCCGGTTGTGGAAGAGGATGAACGCAGCCTGCAGGCCCGAGATGACGACGTTCTCGTCGTTACGCGGATCCGCGATGATCGCCGTGCCGTTCGACTGGCGCGGCACGTCCTCGAACCGGCCACCGCTCTCGATGCGCAGCTTGGCCCGGTCCGCGGTCGTGTAGAGCTCGGGGTTCGCGTTGGGCCCGCCGCCGTAGAGCGAGTCGAGGTCGAGGGCGGGAGTGCGGGTGTTCGGCGAGGTCTCCGGCGGGGTCGGTACGGCCAGCTGGGATGCCCGGTCGAAGGTCATGTCGTGGTCGAGGAACTGGCCGAGGAACGTCGTACCCGCCGTGTGGTTCGGGTTGTTGGGGTTGTTCAGGTTCAGCTGCGGGTCGGTGATCAGGTTGACCGGGCCGGCGCCGAGCGCGTCCTTGGCGTCCATGTGGTGACCGAACTCGCCGACGTCCCGGATGGCGTCGATGACCCGCTGCAGCGTGGGCTGCTGCGTCGACGCGAACGGCGGCAGGTTCGGGAACAACCGGCCGAAGAACCCGGGCGACGTCTGTACGGCCGCGGCCTCGAGCCGCACCGCCTCGGCGACAGCCTCGGTGGCGCTGTACGCACCGAGGCCGAGAAGACCCGCGGTGCCGGCGCCGAGTCCAAGAACCTTCCGCCGGCTGAGCCGGCCGTTGTCGTCCGTACTGTCCTTTGCGGCATGTTTGTGAGTCATGTCCTGGTCAGCCTCCATTCCGGGGGGAGCGAACCACGGGCGTGGACGCGCATCGACGCGCAGTGATCAGGCCACCGCCGACCGCGGTGGCACCGGCGCACGCAGAGACACGGCGCCGTGTTGGGGACGGGACAGGCATCATGGCGAGGCGACACCTGCCGTGAACGTGGCTACCTCTCGCCTTGTGGGCGGGAACCGAGGTCGCCGCGGATTTTAGAATGGTTCCATTGATTAAAAGCGAGTCTGGAGCGCTCCCAGAATCCGTTCAAGGCCCCCCAAGGGGTATCGGGACGGTCAGTCGCGCAGCATCTCAGCTACTAGGAACGCCAGCTCCAGCGATTGCTGTGTGTTGAGCCTCGGATCACAGGCCGTCTCGTACCGATCGGGCAGGTTGTGATCTTCGATGGCTTGCGCGCCGCCCAGGCATTCGGTGACGTCCTCGCCGGTCAACTCCACATGCAGCCCGCCCGGGTGCGTCCCCAGCGACCGGTGCACCTCGAAGTAGCCGAGCACCTCGTCGACGATCCGGTCGAAATGACGGGTCTTGTACCCATTGGTCGACTCGATCGTGTTGCCGTGCATCGGGTCGCACTGCCAGACCACGATGCGCCCGGCCGCCCGTACCTTCTCCACGAGGCCGGGAAGCACGTCCCGCACCCGCTGGTTGCCGATCCGGCTGATCAGCGTGAGCTTGCCGGGGATGTTGTCCGGGTTGAGCCGCTCGCACAGCTCGACGGCCAGTTCCGGGGTGGTAGCGGGGCCGAGCTTGACACCGATCGGGTTCGCGATGCGCGAGGCGAAGTCCACGTGCGCGCCGTCGAGCTGCTTGGTGCGCTCGCCGACCCACAGGAAGTGGCCAGAGAGGTCGTAGGCGCGATCGCCGACGATCCGGGTGAGCGACCGCTCGTACTCCAGCGCCAGCGCCTCGTGCGAGCAGTACAGGGTGACGCTGCGCAGCGCCTCGTCGTCGGTCAGCCCGCACGCCTGCATGAACGCGAGCGCGCGGTCGATCTCTCGCGCGATCGCCTCGTACCGCTCCCCCGCCGGCGACTCGCGGACGAAGCCCTTGTTCCAGTTGTGCACGTAGTGCAGGTCGGCCATGCCGCCACCGAGGTACGCCCGCAGCATGTTCATCGCGCTGGACGCGTTGGCAAATGCCCGGATCATCCGCTGCGGGTCGGCGACCCGCGCCTCGGGCGTGGCCTCCAGCGAGTTGATCATGTCGCCGCGGTACGCCGGCAGTCCCAGCACGTCGACCTCGGCCGAGCGCGGCTTGGTGTACTGCCCGGCGACCCGGCCAACCTTCACCACCGGCAAGCTCGCCCCGTAGGTGAGCACGACGGCCATCTGCAGCAGCGTGCGGGCGTTGGCGAGCAGGTGGAACTCGGTGTTGTCGACGAACGTCTCCGCGCAGTCGCCCCCTTGCAGCAGGAAGGCGCGACCCTCGGCGACCAGGGCGAGCCGGGCGCGCAGCTGATCGACCTCGTACGGCGCGACGATCGGCGGCACCACCGACAGGACCTCGCACACCTCGTCCACCACGGCCTGGTCCGGCCATGGGGGCATCTGCGCCCGGGGCAACTTCTTCCATCGGTCCAGGCCCAGCGACTCGGCCTCGACCGCGTTGGTCGCCGGCCGTCCCACCTCGAGCCCTGGGTTGCGGAACTGGTGCCACTCCTGGCGCATGACGACCAGGGTACCGGTCCACGAACCCGCCCCGCGGCCGCAGTCTTGCTCACTCTCCCCCAACCCCCTCTCCCGCCGATCAAGGACTCGTGCACATGGTTCGATCTCTATTTCACGTGCACTTGTCCTTGATCGACGGATCTTCGGGGTCAGTCGAGCAGTTCGATGACCGTGCCGGCCCCTACTGTCCGGCCGCCCTCCCGGACAGCGAACCCGAGCCCGACCTCCACTGCCACCGGCCGCCCCAGCTCGACACCGAGCGCGACCGTGTCACCGGGCAGGACCATCTGGGTGTCCCCCAGATCGACCGCACCGACGACGTCGGTCGTGCCGAAGAAGAACTGCGGCCGGTAGTTGGCGAAGAACGGCGTATGCCGGCCGCCCTCGGCCGCGGTGAGGGCGTACAGCTGGGCTCGGAACCGGCGGTGTGCGGTCAGGCTGCCCGGCTGGCAGACCACCTGGCCGCGCTGCACCTGGAACCGCTTGACACCGCGCAGCAGGAGCGCGGCGTTGTCGCCCGCCTCGGCCCGGTCGAGCACCTTGCCGAAGCTCTCCAGTCCGGTCACCACGGTCGCCAGCGTCGGCACGAGCCCGACGACCTCGACCGCATCGCCGAGCCGGAGGACGCCGCGCTCGACCTTGCCGGTCACGACCGTGCCGCGCCCGGTGATGGTCAGCACGTTCTCGATCGGCATGGCGAACGGTTCGCCGAGCTCCCGGTCCGGTACCGGCACGTACCGGTCCACCGCGTCCAACAGCTCCACAATGGACGCTGTCCACCGCGGGTCGCCTTCCAGCGCGCGCAACGCCGAGACCCGCACAACCGGTACGTCGTCACCCGGGAAGCCGTACCGCGACAGCAGCTCCCGCGTCTCCAGCTCGACCAGGTCGAGCAGGTCGGCGTCGTCGATGGTGTCCGCTTTGTTGAGCGCGACGACCAGGTAGGGCACGCCGACCCGCCGGGCGAGCAGCACGTGCTCCCGGGTCTGCGGCATCGCCCCGTCCGCCGCCGAGACCACGAGAATCGCACCGTCCACCTGCGCCGCTCCGGTGATCATGTTCTTCACGTAGTCGGCGTGACCCGGCATGTCCACGTGTGCGTAGTGCCGGCTGGCGGTCTCGTACTCGATGTGCGCGATGTTGATGGTGATGCCGCGGAGCTTCTCCTCCGGCGCCCGGTCGATGCCCTCGAAGGCCACGTACCGGTTCGCCGCCGGGTAACGCTCGGCGAGCACCTTCGTGATCGCCGCGGTCAGCGTGGTCTTGCCGTGGTCGACATGACCCATCGTGCCGATGTTGACGTGCGGTTTGTTGCGCACGAAGCTGTGCTTGGCCATAGTTCGTCCTTTGTAGACAGAGGAAATGGAAGCCAGGACCTCGTCCCCCAAAGGGACGGCCACCCTCTTCCGTCGGTCCTGCGGGCAGGCGGAAGAGGGTCAGCCTCGTGCGCCGGCCGACCAAGCCAGGACGCGCACGAAGAACATGGCGGCAAGGGTACGACGGCACGGCGCGCCATTCGACCGAATTACGTCTGGCGTCGGGATTACGGGCGGGGATTGTAAGTCATAGATCTATCAATGTGAACATCTATGCATACCAGTTGGCGCTCAATACGATCCCGTTCAACTCGTGGAACGGGAGGGCTGGCAAATGAGTCCAGGCAAGCGTCGCCTCTGGGCGATCGGGTTCGGCGCCGCGGTGCTCGCGGCCGCCGCGGCGGGCGGCACACCGGCCGCGGCCGCTCCGGCCGAAGGCGCCATTCTCCAGGCGGGTGGTCCTACGGCCATCGCCGACTCGTATGTCGCGGTATTCAAGGACACCGTCAGCCGTGACGGTGTCGACGGTGCCGCACGGGGGCTCGCCGGCCGGTTCGGGGGAACGGTCGGGCACACGTACCGCCACGCGCTGCGCGGCTTCGAGGTCCGGATGTCGGAGGCTTCGGCCCGACGGCTGGCCGCGGATCCGACAGTCGCCTTCGTACAGCAGAACCACACGCTACAGCTCGTCGACACGCAAACCCCGGTACCGTCCTGGGGCTTGGACCGCATCGACCAGCGGAACCTGCCGCTGAACAATTCGTATACCTACCCGACGATCGCCAGTGGGGTGCGGGCGTACATCATCGACACCGGGATCCGGTTCACCCACAACGACTTCGGTGGCCGCGCGGTGACCGGGTTCGACGCGATCGACGGTGGTAGCGCCGACGACTGCCACGGTCACGGCTCGCACGTCGCCGGTACGACCGGCGGTACCTCGTTCGGCGTGGCCAAGGGCGTGACGCTCGTCGGCGTACGGGTGCTGGACTGCGGTGGCAGCGGTACCACCGCCCAGGTGGTGGCGGGCATCGACTGGGTGACCGGCGACCACGACCCAGGCGAGCTGGCGGTGGCGAACATGAGCCTCGGCGGCGGTATCGACACCGCGCTGGACAACGCGGTGACGAGCTCGATCGCCGACGGGGTTACGTACGCCGTCGCGGCCGGCAACGACAACGCCAACGCGTGTAACTTCTCCCCCGCCCGGGCGCCCAACGCCATCACGGTCGGGGCGACCGGCATGAACGACGCCCGCGCGTCCTTCTCCAACTTCGGTACCTGCCTGGACATCTTCGCGCCGGGCGTGAACATCACCTCGGCCTGGATGACGTCGGACACCGCGACCAACACGATCAGCGGTACGTCGATGGCGACCCCGCACGTGGCCGGCGCGGCCGCGCTCGTGCTGGCGCAGAACCCGTCGTTCACCCCGCAGCAGGTGCGCGACTCCCTGGTGAACAACGGCACGATGGGGGTGGTGACCAGTCCCGGTACCGGCTCGCCGAACGTGCTGCTGTTCGTGGTCAACGGCCCACCGGGCAACGACTTCTCGATTGCGGTATCTCCGACGTCCGGCTCGGTACCGGCCGGCGGCGGCTCGGTGTCGGCCACCGTGAGCACCGCTACCACGTCCGGCTCGCCGCAGACCGTGGCTCTCTCGGCCGCCGGCCTGCCGGCCGGAGCGAGCGCCACCTTCAACCCGACCTCGGTCACGTCCGGCGGCTCGTCCGCGCTGACCATCTCCACCACGGCCGCGACCCCGGCCGGCACCTTCCCGATCACCATCACCGGCACGGGTACGTCGGCCACGCACTCGACGACGTTCACCCTGAACGTCGCCGGACCGGCCGGCTGCTCCGCTACGAACCCGACCGACGTACAGATCCCCGATCTGTCCACTGTGGAAAGTACGATCACGATCTCGGGCTGCTCGGGCAACGCGTCGGCGACCAGCACGGTCGAGGTGCACATCGTGCACACGTTCCGCGGTGACCTGGTCGTCAGCCTGATCGCGCCGGACGGTAGCGCCTACGTGCTGCTCAACCGCTCGGGCGGCAGCGCCGACAACGTCGACCAGACGTTCACCGTCAACCTGTCCAGCGAAATCGCCAACGGCACGTGGCGGCTGCGGGTCCAGGATGCCGCGGCCCTCGACACCGGGTTCATCAACAGCTGGACGTTGAACCTCGTCGGGTCTCCGGTATGCACTGGTTCGAACCAGACCGACATACAGATCCCCGACCTGTCCACTGTGGAGAGCCCGATCGCCATCTCGGGCTGCTCGGGCAACGCGTCGGCGACCAGCACAGTCGAGGTACACATCGTGCACACGTGGCGCGGTGACCTCGTCGTCAGCGTCGTCGCTCCGGACGGCAGCGCCTATGTGCTGCTCAACCGCTCCGGCGGCAGTGCCGACAACGTCGACCAGACGTTCACGGTGAACCTGTCCAGCGAGGTGCGCAACGGCACCTGGCGGCTGCGGGTACAGGACGCCGCGGCGGCCGACACCGGCTTCATCAACAGCTGGACGCTGACCCTCTAGGGCGTCCGGCGGCTCTCCGGTGGTCCACCACGGACCACCGGAGAGCCCATCTACCCGGACGTTAGCCGGACCCCTGCGGGCGCATCGTCGAGAGTCCGTTGATGGTCGTGTCCAACGGCTGCAGCACGCTCTGCAGCGACTCCAGCTGGCCGACCTGCGTGCGGGCGTCGTACCCCGCCACACGCGCCTTGCGGAGCTGTTGCCGGGAGACAGTGGACTGTCCGTTCCTGGCCGCTCGGTTGGCGATGTCCGCCACCTTCTTGCCGGCCGTCGCCTTGGCCGCCTTGACCCCGGCCGCGGCGACCGAGCTGGTACCTCCGGTGAAGACGCTGGCCGCCTCGAGGGCGGCGCCCACGTAGTCCCCGTCGTGGAGGTTGCGGACGGTGTCCACCGCCGACATGCCGGCCGCGACGCCACCACAGAGCACGGTGCATGGAGTGACCGCCGCCGCTATGACCAGCCCGACCTTGATGACGTTCCAGCCGGCGCCGCCGGGCTTGAAGTTGTCCCAGAACGAGCCGTTCTCCTTCGGCTTCGGCGGCGGCGCGGGCTTCGGCGGCGGCTTGGGCGACGGCTTCTTGGGTACCGGCATCCGGAGCGAAGCGCCGCAGTCCCGACCGGGCGGGCAGCCCTTGGCCGCCGGCGAGTTCCACGGCTTGACCTTCGGCTTGGGCGGCGGCATCCGCAGCGAGGCTCCGCAGTCCCGGCCGGGCGGGCACGACTGAGCCGCCGGTGAGTTCCACGGCTTGACCTTCGCCTTCTTTTTCTTCTTGGGCGGCTTCTTCGGCTTCGGCGGCTTCTTGGCCGGGCAGTCGCCGGGTTCCAGGCACACCGTGAGGCCCGTCGAGTCCGACATGCTGACCGGGTTGTTGCCCGCGTAGGCGTACGGGTTGGCCCATTCCGGCATGCGCAGATCGAGCATCGGGTCCGGGGTGGTGAACTTCCCGATCGTCGGGTCGTAGAACCGGGCGCCGAGGTTGACCAGCCCAGTGGTGTCGTCCTCGGTCTTGCCGAGGAAGCCGCGTTGGGTGGCCGTGATGTCGTCGCGCCCGCCGCGCCGGGCGCCGAACGGCAGGTACCGCTGCCGGTCGACCCGGCTGGTGGCGTTGTCGACGGCGAGCTGCTCGCTGCGCTGGAGGTCGGCGAGCAGCCAGGTGAGGACGCCCGGGGCGCGGACGGCGACCACAGCGCCGTCGCCCGCGAGGTAGTACCGGCGGGCGGTTACGGTCGACCCGACCAGCTCGAGCTCCATCTGTCCCAAGTAGAGGGTGGTACGGCCGGGCTCGCGGCGGATCAGCCGGTCACCGTCGGCGTCGTACACATTGGACGTCGCCTGTCCACCGGTGGTGGCCTTGGTCAGCCGGCCGAGCGGGTCCCACTCGTAGCTCGTGGTCTGGCCCGCCACCGTGCGGGACGTGAGCTGGCCGGCCGCGTCGTAGCCGTAGGTATCCTCCCGGCCGGGCCACTGGACCTTCGTCACGGCGTTGGGACGCACCGCTCCTGGCCCCGGCGCCGGGTAGACGTAGACACCGTTGTTCGACGAGGTGTCTTGGCTGAGGATGTTCCCGGCCGCGTCGTACGTGTACGACCGCCAGTACGGGTCCGGTCCCTTGCCGTCAGGGCTCAGCCACCAGCCGTCGGAGCAGTCGGGCTTGGTGGTGGTCCACGCGAAGTTGAGCCGGTTGCGGGTGTCGTAGACGAAGCACTCCGACTGTGGTACCGACTGTGCCCGGTCGGCGATGCGCGACACGTTGTCGACGGAGTCATAGTAGAAGTCGTCGTTCTGCGCGGTGACGGGGGCGGCGGTGTCCGCCTTGGCCAAAGTCGTCACGTTGGTCAGCCGGTTGGTGGCGTCATCCCAGGTGAAGGTGCGCTTGACCTGGCCACGGGAGCCGTAGCGACGTTCGGCCAGCTTGCCCGTCTTGGAGTACGTGGTGCCATTGACGTAGATGGAACCGCCCCCGTAGTCGGAGGTGAGCCGGTCCGGCAGGCCCAGGTCGGTGTACGTGTTGGTGATCGTCTCGGCCAGCAGGCCACCGGCCGCGGGCAGGCCGGATTCGATCTGGTTACCGGCCCGGTCGTAGCTGGCCGTGAACTGGTACGTGCCGGCCAACGCCCCCTCCGCCGCCGGTACCGTCAGCCGGGTCGACGTGGGCCGGTACGCGGCGTCGTAGGCGAGCACCTCGTCGGTGTACGCGTTGCCGCCGGCGTACGCGGTCGACGACGTGAGCTGCCCCTTCGCGACCGTGTCGTAGGTCCACTGAGCCAGCTTGGTACCGGTACCGACCTCGCCGGCCCAGGTCGCGGTACGCCGGCCCAGGTCGTCGTACACGTACGATAGCTTCTGCCCGCGACCGTCCACAGTCGACACGAGCCGGTCGTCGGCGTCGTACGTGTACGTCGAGGTGCCCGCGTCGGGATCGGTCGTGGAGATCCGCCGGCCCGCCCAGTCGTAGCCGAAGGTTCGCACGTTGCCGTTGGCGTCGGTGATCTTCGTGAGATTGCCGTTCAGGTCGTACTCGTACCGCGTGGTCTGCGAGACGCCCCAGAACACCCACTCGACGACCCGGGTGACCCGGCCGTCGGCGTCGGACCAGTACTCGGTGGCGCCTCCGGTCGGCGGGGTGATCACGTAGCCGTCGGCTCCGCGGTACTCCATTGTGGACCGGCGCAGCTCGGTGCCGAAGGTCTGTTCCGCCGTGACGACCGGCTGTTCCTGACCGTCGTAGCTGTGCCTGGTCCACGACGGCAGTACCGCGGGCGCCGGATTGAGCAGACCCGAGCCCGCCGCGGCGGCATTGTGCGCCGCGGCACCGACCGCCGACGGAAGGCCACGGGTGTCGTAGCTGGTCGCTGCCACGATCCGCCCGCCGCTCGGCGATACCGCCTGGGACTCGCGGGACCTTCCCCAACCGTCCTCGTAGCCGTAGGTGGTGTCCCACTTGGCCGCCGTACCGGTGCCGGAGAGCAGCTCGCTCGTGCTCGTACGCGGTGCCGCGGTGGGCTGACCGATCGCGCCGTCGTACGGGATGGTGTAGGACATCGTCGCCGAAGGCGTGCCGCCGGTTCGCGGTTCGGCCGGTCCCCAGACCGCCGTGATCCGGCCGAGCTGGTCGTAATCGGCCTCGGTGACCCGGTTGTTGTCGACTTCCAGCACCTTGGTGACCCGCCCGTACAGCCGGTCGGGAAAGGTCGTCGACCGGTGCCCGAGCGGGTTGGTCACGGTCACACCGTTGGTGGGCCAGTTCACGGCCGGGCTGTACGCCGTGCTCGTCGTCTTGCCGAGGGCATCGGTGGTCGAGACCGCCCGGCCGTAGTCGTCGAAGCCGGCCTTCTCCACCGACACCGTGGCAGCGTCGGTCCACGCACGGGTCTCGGTGACGTTGCCGTCCGTCGGTTGGTTTGTCGCCGGATCGGTACCGCCGTCGTAGAGGGTGACGCTCCGGCCGATCACCGGGCCGGCGGTGCAGTCGTCGCCAGTGCGGCGCTCGGTGGTGGACGGATACGAGACGAGCCACAGGCCGGTGTTGCGGGCGTACGAGATGGACTCGCAGCTGTTGTCCGCGACGCCGTCGACGCCGTAGTCGTTGCGTTGGATCGGCAGGCCGTAACTGTCGTATGTGGACCGTCCGTCCGTGTACCGCAGCGACCCGTCGGCCAGGACCTCCCGCGAGCGGGTGCGCGCCGGCCGGACGAACGCCGGGTCGAGCACCCCCGGCCCGTCCCCGGTGACCGTGCGGGAGTGTTCGTAGCGCGTCGACTCGACCTCGGCGTACTGCCGCTGGGCCGGATCCGCGCTGTACGCCGTCATCCGCCACGACCGTTGCTGCAACTCCTCGCCGGACCACCAGCGCCGGTCCGGTACGGCGTTGCCGTCGAAGTCGGGGATCGTGACGCCCTTGGCGGTGCCGTTGGCGTACACGTCGTCGAACATGCCCCGCAGGAACGAGTGGGTGTCGACCGTGTAGCCGGCCGGGTCGGTACCGGACCCGGTGCTCACGCGTACGGTGTCGTAGCCGCGCGCGTCGCTCCACGTCGCAGTCTCGATGACGGTCGTGCCTCCGGTGTCGTTGGACGGCACGGTAGCCTTGGTGCCCAGGTAGTCGATCGGCCTCGCCCACGCCGGCCGCCCCAGGTACTCGTACCCGGTGACCACGTCCGGCGACGCGGCTACCAGATCCTTCTCCACCACCTTGGTCACTACGTACTTGTGGTAGATGCCGTAGAACAGCTCTGGCCCGCCGCCGAACGGGAAGTAGAAGTCGTAGACGCGGTAGCAGTCCCAGTCGGCGCGGTCCCACTGGATGGCGTCGTGCCAGGTGCTATAGCCGGAGGCTCCGGTCCCGCCGTCCGGGCACGCTCTCGTCCGCCCGTACGTGACGTCCACTCGCCCGCCGAGTCCATTGTAGACATTACTGATCCGGGGCAGGATGGCCTTCGGCGCGGTGATCAGCCCGAAAAGGATGGGGCCGTAGTTGACCCGGCCGTTGAGCTCGACCGCCTGGAAGTCCACCGCCGGCAGCCGGATCTCCCCCGCGCCGGCCAGGCCGACCGGCCGCAGATAGTCCAGCCACAGCGCCGGGGTGCAGCAGCCGCCTTGCCCGTTGTCCGGGGACCACACGTACTTGAACCGCAGCTGCAACTTGGCCACGTCGTCCCAGCGCGCCGCCACCGGATCCCACGAGTACGTGACGATCGAGTCCAGCCGGCGGACGATGAAGAACGCCGGCGAGCCGCCCGGACAGTTGTTGGTGGTACATGTCATCAGCTCGGTCGGTACGTCCCAGTTGTCGAACAGGCAGCTGAGGTTGCCGGTACCGGTGTCGATCGGGTACGGGTTGGCGAGCGGGTCGTCGCGCGTCGTGGTGTCCCCGCACCGCGACACCATGTTGAACACGGTCTTGGCCACGGGCACGCTACCGGCCACAGTGGAGTTCGCGCCCCACTCGATGTAGTCCAGGTAACCGCCGCGGTCGTAGTCCTTCGGTACGTAGTCGTACACCGGCGGGTCCGAGCAGCACAGCTCGCGGGCGTACCAGCGGTACTTGCCCGCCTCCCGCTTCCAGTACAGCGTCGTGATGTTCTCGTTCGCGTCGACGACCTGGTCCAGGTTCCACCGCCACGGCCCGTTGCACATGCCGGGATAGTTCGACCCGCCGCTGAGGTACTGGTCCCGGCACGGCTCACCCGGATCGTCGCCAGCGAACGGTACCTGCCACATCGAGTCCCGGCGGAAGCCGAACCGGTACACGTCACCGTCCAACGTGGTGACCCGCCAGTACGGCTGGCCGAGCGCCCCGCCGGGCAGGTACTCGATCCGCCAGCCGAAGTCGTCCTCGGTCTTCCAGGTGTTGGACAGGCGATCCTTGACGATGTGGCTCGACCGCCCCTCGAGCGAGAGGATCAGGTCTGAATTGAGCGGGTCGGTCGTCTCGGCCTGGCCGTCGTTCTCGTCCGGGGACTCCCAGCACAGGTGACCCCAGTTCTTCTGGTCACCCCGCTTGCCCGGACCGGTCGCGTCGTCCGCGCACGGCTTGTATCGCCGCTCGATGAAGCCCGGGCTGAGCGTCCACCCCAGGCCGGTCCAGCCGGACTGATGGTTGCTGGCCGCGGTCAGCCCGTCCACCGCCGCCGAGCTGTAGCCGAACTCGAGGCCCGGTCCGCCGCCGGCGACCGACGGCGCCTCGGGCACCGGATATGAATACGTGAAGGCGCCCGACGACAGGCCGACCTGCCATTTGCCGGCGGCGGCCAGGTCGGTCGCGGCGAAGTTGCCGGAGAAGGTACCGGTGGCCGACGTCACCACGAGCAGGACCGGCGCGTCCATCCCCGCGCCCACGTCCACATCGGACACCAACTGACCTCGGCCGTCGTTGACCGCCGCTACCCGTTCCGGCGCGAGTGGACACCCCGTGGCGGCGGAGTGTCCACCCAGGACACACGCGGGCAGGCGGACGAGCCGCAGCCGGTCGGGGAAGCTGGCGTCGTACGCGCCGGCAAAGCGGGAGTAGTCCAGCGCGACCCGGACCGGTCCGGCCTTCGTCACCCCATCCGCCCGGCGCAGCCGTACTCCCAGCCCGGCACCGCCGAGCCGGTTGGCCGTAGCGGCGTCGAGCACCTCGACCGCGACCCGTGCGACCGAGCGAGATTCCAGGCGCACCGGCAGGCTCCCGGCGCTCCGAAGGCCTGGCGAGCCGGACAGCGCCACCTCGGCCCCGGCCGCGACGGGCCACACCGGTGCGCGGCGCGGTGCGGGCACCGCCACCCGGTCCTCCGCTCCGACCACCCGCTCCGCCACCGGCACCGGCCGCCCGCCGACGCTGGGCTCCCGGTCGACCGGGCCGACAGCGGCGGCCGTTGCGGTCCCGCGCAGCGCGACGACGCCCGTACCCAGCAACGCCATCGCCGCGATCAGACAAATGTGCCGTCTCACGTTGTCCCCCCTCCGACAAACTCGCGATCATCGATCAGCATGCGTACCCGACCCCGGACGAACCCTGTGAGATTCTCGAGTGCGTGGGGCTGGAGTTCCGCTTGCTGGGTGCCGTCGAGTCGAACGCGGACGGCCGGCTGCTCGACCTCGGCCCCGCACGCCAGCGGTGCGTGCTGGTCGCGCTGCTCGTCGACGCGAACCGGCCGGTCTCCGTCGAGGCGCTGCTCTACCGGATCTGGGCCGACCGCCCGCCGCAACGCGCCCGCCATTCGCTGTACACGTATCTGTCGCACCTGCGGCGCGCCCTGAGCGACGTGGCGGACATCTCGCGGCGGTCCGGCGGTTACGTGTTGTCGGTCGACTCGGACGCGGTGGATCTGCACCGGTTCCGTCGATTGGTAGCGCTAGCCCACGACGTCGACGACCGCGCCGCCATTACCGCGCTCGAGCAGGCGCTCGCGTTGTGGCGGGGCGAGGCCGCGGCCGGCCTCGACGGACCATGGCTCGAGGCTCTGCGCGGCACCCTCGACGCCGAGCGGCTCGCCACCGAGCTCGACCGCATCGACATCGGCCTGCGGCTTGGTTGGCACGCCAGGCTGCTCGGCGTCCTGGCCAGCCTGGTGGCGACGCATCCACTCGACGAACGGTTCGCCGGCCAGTACCTGCTCGCGCTCTACCGCTGCGGCCGTCCGGCCGAGGCGCTCGCGCACTACCAGCAGACCCGTCGCCGGCTGGCCGACGAGCTGGGCATCGACCCCGGATCACCGCTGCAGGCGCTCCACCGCCAGATCCTGGCGGCCGATCCCGTCCTCGACCTGCCCGCGTCGGTGCGGGTCGCCGCGGCGGGGGTACCGGCGCCCGCCCAGCTACCCCGGGACGTCCCGGGCTTCGCCGGCCGGGCCGACGAGCTGGCCGGCCTCGACACAGGGCTCGACACGCCCGGCGCGCTCCTCGTCATCTCCGGTACCGCCGGCGTCGGCAAGACGGCACTCGCGGTGCGATGGGCACATCGCGTCGCCAACCGGTACCCAGACGGGCAGCTGTACGTGAACCTGCGCGGCTTCGATCCCGGTGGTCCGCCCGCCTCACCGGCGCAGGCGCTACGCGGCTTCCTGGATGCCTTCGAAGTCCCGCCGGCGAAGATACCGTCCGATGTGGACGGCAAGGCGGCGATGTACCGCAGCCTGCTGTCCGGGCGACGGGTCCTGGTCGTGCTGGACAACGCGCGGGACGCCGACCAGGTCCGCCCGTTGCTACCCGGCTCTCCCGGGTGCCTCGTCGTGGTCACCAGCCGGAACCGATTGACCGGTCTGCTCGCCGCCGACGCGGCCCGGCCGCTCAGCCTCGCTTTACTGTCCACTGTGGAGGCTCGACAGCTGATCGCTGGCCGCATCGGTACCGACCGCGTGGCGGCCGAACCGGAGGCGGTGGACGAGATAATCCACGCCTGCGCGCGGCTGCCACTGGCGCTGGCGGTGGCCGCCGCGCGGGCAGCGGCCGAGCCGCACCGTTCTCTCGCCGCGCTCGCCGACCAGCTCCGGGAGGCCGGGAACACGCTGGACGCACTCGGCGGCGGTACCGACCCGGCGACGGACCTGCGCACGGTGCTGTCGCTGTCGTACCGCACGCTGGATCCACCGGCCGCGCGGTTGTTCCGACTCCTCGGCGGACATCCCGGCCCGGACATCGGCGCCCCGGCCGCGGCGAGCCTGACCGGCCTGTCCGGCGACCGCGTGCGTGCACTGCTGTCCCAGCTGACCCTGGCCCACTTGCTCGTCGAACACCCGCCGGGCCGGTACGCCTTCCACGACCTGCTCCGCGGCTACGCCGTCGAGCTATTGTCCACAGTCGACGGCGAGGGCGAGCGCCTGGCCGCGTCGCACCGCGTTCTCGACCACTACGTGCACACCTCGTACGCCGCCGCGATCGCGGTCAACCCGCCACGTGACCCGCCGGCGCTCCCCCCGTTCGAACCCGGCGTCTTCCCGCAGACCTTCGCCGACCGAGGGCCTGCCCAGGCATGGTTCGAGGCAGAGCACGCCGTCCTGCTCGCCGCCGTCGACGCGGCGGTGTCCGCCGGGCTCGACCGGCACGCCTGCCACCTGGTCTGGAGCCTCTACAACTACCTGCACGAGCGGGGGTACTGGGACCAGGAAGTGGCCGTCCACGAGGTAGCCGCCGATGCCGCGGACCGACTGGACGACCCCCACTGGCAGGCGTACGCGTGCCGCACGCTCGCCGGCGCGTACGTCCAGGTGGGGCGGTTCGACCCGGCCCACGAGTACCTCCGGCGAGCGCTGGCGGCGGGCGAACGGCTCGAAGACCCGGTCAGCCTGGCCCGAACGCATGGAGAGCTCGGCTACGTCTTCGGGCGGCAGGGTCGGTACCGGGAGGCGCTGGACCACAGCTGGCGAGCGCACGACCTGTCGAAGGCAGCCGCCCAGCCGTCCGACGAGGCCCGGGCGCTGAACAACATCGGTTGGTACGAGGCCGTGCTCGGCGACTACCGGCCAGCAATTATCCATAGTGGACAGGCGTTGCGCTACTTCCAGGCGGCCGCGGACATACGCGGCCAGGCCGCCGCCTGGGACACCCTCGGCTTGGCCCACCACCGACTCGGGGACCACGGGCAGGCGATCGACTGCTACCTACCCGCGCTGGCGGTGTACCGGGATCTCGGTGCTCGGCTCCAGGCGGCGGACACGCTCAGCAACCTGGGCGACGCATACGAGGCGACGGGCGAGCACGATGCCGCCCAGCGCGCGCGGCAGGAGGCACTGCGCACGTACCGGGAACTGGGGCTCACCGCGCCAGTACCCGATCGATGATGACGGCTGCCCGGCGTAGCGTCGCGAGGTCCCGCTCGGGCAAGCCGCGCAGCAACCGGGCGATCTCCCGTACCCGAGCCGCTCTGCCCTTGTGCAGCAGCCGGCGCCCGGCGGTGGTGGCGCTGACGACGACGACCCGCCGATCGTCCGTGGACCGGGCTCGCGACACCAGGCCGGCGGCCTCGAGCGCGGTGACCAGCTTGGTGACGGCCGGCGGCGAGACCTGCTCGATCTCGGCGAGCCGGGTCACCTGCTGAGGCCCGCCGAACACCAGCACGGACAGCAGGGACGCCCGCGGCCCGTCGAGATCCATTCCCACGTCGACGGTACGCGCGTGACGCAGCAGATGCAGCGCGGCCGAGTGCAGGAGGTTGGCAGTATCGTTAACCACGGTTAATCTTTCACCATAGTTACAGGATAGGAGTAGTCATGGCACTCGGACCAGTCGGACAGATAGGCATCACCGTCACCGACATCGACCGCGCGGTGGCCTTCTACCGGGACACGCTCGGCATCCCGTTCCTCTTTCAGGTACCCGGCCAGCCGATGGCGTTCTTCCAGTCCGGGGACGTCCGGCTCTACCTCGGGGAAGCGGAGTCGCCCGAGTTCGTCACCCGCACCACGCACTACTACCGCGTCGACGACATCGACGCGGAGTACGAGCGGCTGCGCGCCGCCGGCGTACCCATGCGGGACAAGCCGCACGTCGTGCACCGCGACGGTACGACGGAGCTCTGGATGGCTTTCTGCAACGACCCGGACGGCCACCACGTGGCGCTGATGCAGGAACGCTAGACCGGTCGCCGGCCGGGGAAGCCGCAGTCGAGCCGGTGGTACCAGCCGATCTCCGGCTCGCCCTCGAGCCAGCACCACAGGACCGGTGTCTCGTCCGAGTCGTCGGCACCGGCGCGCATGCCCGGCCAGTCCAGCAGCAGCGGCGCGAAGCCCTTGAGGTGGGCGCCGGCCGCGGCGAACTCCTCCAGGTCGGCGTGCACCCGCGCCTCGAGCGCCTTCAGCTCGGCCATCCCGCCGAGCGCGCTGCCGCCGGAGTGCAGGTCGGCGCGCAACTCGGCGAGGTCGGCGCGCATGACGAGAAACTGCTCGATGCGCGGCCGCAGCCGGTCGAGGTCCCGACGGGCGTCAGCCAGGGTGAACAGCACGTCGTCAGTATGCGCCGTTCGTTGATCAGACGTGAGGCTGCCGGACCTGCGGGCGTACCAGGTACACAAGGTGATCGACGACATCGATCTCGAAGGAGTCGTGGTACCCGGGCTGCGCGGCACCTTCCACCGCCGGCCGCGGGACGGTCGGGTCGAGACCGTCGGGCTGTACGCCTACCGCGGCGCCGAGCTGTTCATGGCGTGGGGGCTCGTGGGCGAGGCGCACTGCCGGTACACCGCTTATCGCAGCGACGACGGTTGGACGTCACCGGAGCTGGGCTGTCCGGCGATCCGGATCATCCGCGCGAACGGTCACGTCCGCGGTGTCGACGTGGGCGGGCACATCCTGACCGGACATCGAGGCCCAGGCCGGCTGGCGGCTGCCGGCCTGGGCGAGTGTGAGGAGCGGACCCGAGCGCGCGTTCCGGTCAGCTGACGCGCGCCGCTGCGCCCTCGAGGCGGGCGAGCCGGCGGACGTACCAGAGCGAAATCGCGGTGACGGAGAGCGATCCGACGAACGCCACGGCGTGCGCGACCGGCGAGATGATCGGCACGAACGCGACCACCGCGGCCGGCACCTGAATCGCGCCGATCAGAGCCAGCAGCCCGCCGCGGCGCCGGGCTCCCCAGAGGTACGCCGTCCAGACCGGCGACGTCACGACGCCAAGGACGAGCACGTCGAGGGCCGCGTGGAGGTACGGGTTCGCAACCCGGTCGTGGGCGTACGCCGAGGCCGGGGCCGCGACCCACAACGCCGCTGCCAGGGTACCGAGGACTACCGCTGCGCGCCGCATGGCCGCCTCCTCTAGGTGCTGTGGTGATTACTACTTGTCACCAAGGTAGGCCGCATGCCCAGCATGAGAGAAGCCATGAATGCCACTCATCCACCCAGAAGTCACTCGTTGGTGGCGTTGACCATCAACTCTGGGCGGCGAGCTCCCGAGCGCGGTCGCGGGCGGCCTCGAGCGCGGCGAGCAGAGCCGCGCGGACGCGGTGGTTCTCCAGCTCGCGAATCGCGTTGATGGTCGTACCGGCCGGCGACGTCACCGCCTCGCGAAGCTTCACCGGGTGCTCGCCGGAGTCGCGCAGCATGATCGCCGACCCGATCGCGGTCTGCACGATCAGATCGTGGGCGACCTGCCGGGGCAGCCCGAGCAGGATGCCGGCGTCGGTCATGGCCTCGACGAGGTAGTAGAAGTACGCCGGGCCAGAGCCGGACAGCGCGGTCACCGCGTCCTGCTGGGACTCGGGCACCCGGATCGTCCGGCCGAGCGGCGTGAACATCTCCTCGGCCAGCTCCAGGTGAGCGGCCGTGGCGAACGGCCCCGCCGAGATCGCCGTCATCGCCTCGTCCACGAGCGCGGGTGTGTTGGTCATGACGCGGACGACCGGCGTGCCCTCCGGCAGCCATTTGGCGAAGAAGCCCGTCGGTAGGCCGGCGCACAAGGTGATCACCAGCTTGGACGACGGTACCTTCGCACCGACGTCGGCCATGAGCGCGGCCGCGTCCTGCGGCTTGACCGCGATCGCGAGGACGTCCGCCTCGGCCAACGCCGCCTCGTTGTCGACGACGCGGATGCCGTACCGGTCGGCCAGCTCCGCCGCCCGGTCGCTCCGGCGGACCGTGGCGAGCAGCCGCCCTACCGGCCAACCGGAGCGCAGCAGGCCGGCCAGCAGCACCTCGCCGATCTTGCCAGCGCCGATCACCGCGATGGTGTGCATGACCGAACCCCCTAGCCGAAAAAGACTTCGGCTTCGGCGTACCGCTCGACCGGGACGGTCTTGAGCTCGCGGGTCGCCTCGGCCAGCGATACGCGGACGATGTCGGTACCGCGCAGCGCGACCATCTTGCCCCAGTCCTGCTCGTGCGCCGCGTCGATCGCGTGCAGGCCGAACCGGGTGGCCAGGACCCGGTCGAACGCGGTCGGCGTACCGCCGCGCTGGATGTGGCCGAGCACGACCGCCCGGGACTCCTTGCCGGTCGCCTTCTCGATCTCGGCGGCGAGCCAGTTGCCGATGCCGCCGAGCTTCACGTGGCCGAAGGCGTCCAACTCACCGTCCTTCGTGATCATCCCGCGTTCCGCCGGCAGGGCGCCTTCGGCGACGACGACGATCGGCGAGTAGTTGGTCTTGAACCGCCGCTCGACGTGGTCCACGACCTGGTCGAGGTCGAACGGCCGCTCCGGCAGCAGGATCACGTTGGCACCGCCGGCCAGGCCGGAGTGCAGCGCGATCCATCCGGCGTGCCGGCCCATCACCTCGACGACCACGGTGCGGTGGTGGGACTCGGCCGTGGTGTGCAGCCGGTCGATCGCCTCCATCGCGATGTTGACGGCCGTGTCGAAGCCGAACGTGTAGTCGGTCGCGCCGAGGTCGTTGTCGATCGTCTTCGGTACCCCCACGACGTGGACGCCGAGGTCGTGCAGCCTGCTCGCGACACCGAGCGTGTCCTCCCCGCCGATCGCGATCAGCGCGTCGATGCCCAGCTCCGCGAGGTTGGCTGTGATCGTCTCGACGCCACCTTCGATCTTGAAGGGGTTGGTCCGCGAGGAGCCCAGAATCGTGCCGCCGCGGGGGAGGAGGCCGCGTACCTCGGCGATGCCGAGTGGGCGGGTCTCGTTCTGCAACGGACCGCGCCAACCGTCCCGGAAGCCCACGAACTCGTGACCGTACGTGGCGACACCTTTGCGTACCACCGCGCGGATCACCGCGTTCAGGCCGGGGCAGTCGCCGCCCCCCGTGAGTACGCCGATTCGCATTTCCGCTCGTCCTTCCGGGTTACATCAGGAATCCGGCGTCATTGCCAGTCTTTCGCTCGCGGCTGCGGGGCTCGCTTCGCTCGCTCCTCGCGCTCGCACTGCCAACACGGCACTGTAGCTCCCACCCGGTCACTCAGCCAGCACGCGCCAACGGGCGAGATTGTGGCGCGCGTCGACCAGCGCGTCGTGCCGGTCGGCGGCGGCCTCGGGCAGCGGCGGCCGGCCCCGGTCGTCCCACAGCTGGCGCAGGTCCTTGGTGAACCGCGGGATCTCCCGCGGCAACGTGGGCATCGGTCCCCACAGCTGGGCGAGGGCGACGTGGTCGTAGGCCGCGTACCACGCCCACAGCTCGAGCGCGTCCGCCTCGCCCGAGCGCAGCGGGGCCACGAGGAACTCGTACAGCTCGTCCCGGATCCGTTCCCGGCTACGCCAGACCGGCGAGGACGGGGACGGTAACCGGTCGAGGACGTTACGCCGGACCCACGGCACGGCACGACTCGGATCGAATTCGGTCGATACTGCGTAGAACTCCCGGCCCTGCTCGTCGACCACACCGATCGAGACCAGGTCGACCAGCCGGCCGTCCTCGATGAACTCACAGTCGTAGAAGTATCGGTACACCATCACCCCCTATCCTGCACGGCATGACGTTCTCGATCGTGGCGCGGTCGGCCGACGGCACGGCGTACGGAGTCGCGGTGGCCAGCAAATTCCTCGCCGTCGGGGCGGCGGTACCGGCTGCCGAGGCCGGCGTCGGCGCGCTCGCGACCCAGTCCTACGCCAATCTCGCCTATCGGCCGCAGGGGCTGGCGTTGCTGCGTACCGGCGTCGCCCCGGCGGATGTGGTCGCGGGCCTGACGGCCGCCGACGGTGGCCGCGCCCAGCGCCAGCTCGGCGTGGTGGGCTCCACCGGCGACGGCGCGACCTTCACCGGCGAGAGCTGCCACGAGTGGGCCGGCGGGGTTGCCGGCGACGGCTACGCGATCCAAGGCAACATCCTCACCGGCCCAGAGGTCGTGGACGCGATGGCCGCGGCGTGGGCCACCGCGGCCGACGCGCGGTTCGCGCGGCAACTGCTGGCCGCGCTGCGCGCAGGCGACGAGGCCGGGGGCGACCGGCGTGGTCGGCAGAGTGCGGCCCTGCTCGTGGTCGCTCCCAAGCAAGGGTACGGGGGTACGAGTGACGTCGTCGTCGACCTGCGCGTGGACGACCACACCGACCCGGTCGGCGAGCTGTCGCGGCTGCTCGACCTGCACGCGCTCTACTTCGACAAGCCGGCGCCGGAGGCCCTGCTGGACCTGACCGGGGAGCTGGCGGCCGAGGTGGCGACGCGGCTGACCGAGCTGGGCCGGGCGCCGGCCGACGACACTCCGGCGGCGCTCGACGACGCGCTGGCCTCCTGGGCCGGCGTCGAGAACCTCGAGGAGCGCATCGTGGCCGGCCAGATCGACCCGCTGGTGCTGGACCACCTCAGACGAGGTGCTCCTTAGCATCGTGCAGCCCCCGCCAGTTCTCCTTGGGGTCGCTGATGCCGGTCCGGTCGTCGGTGACTACCCGCCGGGCGAACCAGTCCGCCTGGACGGCCCAGCGGAACTTCAGCAGCGTGGGCAACGACGCCTCGATTTCGTCGCGCGTCATCGGCCCGGCCGCGCAGTACGCCTCCAGGAGGTCCAGCGACCGGCTCAGCCCGCCGGCGTACATCACGGCGGATGCGACGTCGTACGCGAGCGGCCCCGTGCACATCGAACCCCAG
>DASRII010000451.1:0-49277 GCA_035650075.1 Micromonosporaceae bacterium
CCCTCCCAAAATTTCTCTCCAGGTCAAATTTTTTGGGCTCTGACCTGCGGAAACTCTCGGTAGTTTTGCCTGGTCAGCGCGCTGCCGCCCGCCTGCCTACTTGATCGGTGTTTCGTGACTCTGGGGTTACGTCACACTGCGTGACTGATCGGAGGGTGTCGATGTCGCGGCAACCGACAGTGAAGTCCGTCGTTCAATCGGACATCGACGAACTTGGAGATCTGATCGGGATCGAGCCATCTCTTGCGGCCACCGCGCTCAAGCTTGCCGAGGCAATCGACACCGGCGGAGGCGAAGACGGGCGGATGCTGCCCGCTCTGACCCGCGAGCTGCGGATCACCCTGAAGGCGCTCTTCGACGCCCGGGGCGCCGACGAGGACGATGACGACGCCGGGCTGGCAACCCCCGCCTGACCTGGCGGCGCAGCTGCAGGATCTTTACGGCCTGACCTGCCCGCCCCGCTGGGGGCCACCGCGGCGCCTGCACTATCCGACCCTCGGCCACGGGATCGCCCGGGTGATGACCGAGCTGGGCACGCCGCCGATGCCGCACCAGAAGTACATGGCCGACGTCGCGCTCGAAGTCGACCCGAAGACCGGGATCCTCGCCTACCGCAAGGTCGGCCTGTCGATCCCGCGGCAGCAGGGCAAGACCCAGAAGATCCTCGCCGCGATGATCCACAGGATCCGGGCGTGGCCGAGGCAGAACGTCAAGTACGCCGCCCAAACGCGGATCATGGCGCGCGAGCGGTGGGAAGACGAGTTCCTGGTCGCGATGGAACAAGCCAAGCCGATGGCCGGGAAGTTCCGGGCACGCAAGGGAAACGGCAACGAGGCCATCATCTGGTCCAAGACCCGCTCGAAGCTGGGCATCGTCTCGAACACGGAGAAGGCCGGCCACGGCCCGCCCCTCGACCTCGGGATGATCGACGAATCCTTTGCCCACATCGACGCCAGACTCGAGCAGGCGTTCACGCCGGCGATGGCGACCCGGCCGATGGCGCAGCTGTGGTGGGCGTCCGCGGGCGGCACCGAGGCGTCGATCTGGCTCAACGAGCAGCGCGAGCGGGGCCGGGAGCAGATCGAGGCGCTGTGGCGTTCGGGGCTGGCCTTGTGGCCGTCGCAGGCCTACTTCGAATGGTTCGCCCCGGACGACCTTGACCGGGATGACCCGGAGACCTGGTTCACGTGCATGCCGGCGCTGTGCCGCAGCGAAACCGTGTGCACTTGCGACCCGGCTGGGGAGTGGCGGCACACGGTCACGATCGCGACGATCCGTGCCGACAAGTCCAACCTGGAGCCCGAGGAGTTCGACCGGGCCTACCTGAACCGGACCCGCAAGAAGCTGCCGCCCCCGGATCCAAACGTGCCGGCCAAGGAGTGGCCGGGCCGGGCCGACGCCTCGTCGAAGGTGGGCACCGATATCACGATCGCGGTGGACATCACCCCGCTGCGTGAGGCGGCATCGATCGCCGTGTACGGGCTGCGCGAGGACGGCATCGGGCACGTAGAGCTGATCGACCACCGGCCGGGCACCGATTGGGTGGTGGCGCGGCTGGTGCAGTTGCGGGAGCGGCACCACCCGGTGGCGATCGCGTTGGATGCGAAGGGCCCGGCAGGGTCGCTGTTGGTCGATCTGAGCAAACTGGATCCGCCGATCGCGGCACCGAAGGATGCGAAAAAGCCGCAACGCGGCGACTTGGCGATCCCGACGATGATCGATGTGGCGGCGGCCTGCGGCCAATTTGCTGACGCGGTACGGCAAGGCACCCTGCGACATATAGATCAGGTTCAGCTGAATGTGGCGATGGGCGGTGCCCGATCGCGTCCGCTCGGAGATGCGTGGGCGTGGGCGCGCAAGGCGGCCGAGGTGGACATCTCGCCGCTGGTGGCGGTGACGTTGGCCCGGTGGGCATATGTGACGCGGGCCGAACTTGTTGACCTGAACCACGAGCAGCCGTTTTTCGGTGCCTGGCGTTAGGAGCTTCGAGCGATGACTGTGCCGAATGTGCCCGTGGACCGCATCGGCGGTCAGGCGCGCAAGACCGACTACAAGCACGTGTTCCTGATCATCGTGGCCGGGCTGCTGTACATGGCGGGCTGGCTGCCGGGCCGGGTGTGGCTGGGTGTGCGGATCGTCGCCGTGTGGGCCGTGCACACCTGGGCGGGATCGGCGTTGCGGATCGGGTTCGCCGACGGCTGTAAGCCCCCGAAACTCGGCCGCTGAAAAAGCTGAAGCGCGACAACAGGGATCGGGGTGACCGTGGGCCTGCTTGACCGGATCCGTACTGCCCGCGGTGGTGGTGTCGTCGAGTCCCGCTTCGGTATCGACCAGTGGCTGAACGACTACCTGATCCCGTCGTTCTCCTACAACGGGGTGTTCT
This sequence comes from Micromonosporaceae bacterium, assembly GCA_035650075.1. Classification (GTDB taxonomy): domain Bacteria; phylum Actinomycetota; class Actinomycetes; order Mycobacteriales; family Micromonosporaceae; genus DASSUC01. The sequence goes on from DASRII010000451.1 coordinate 2,384, forward strand.
ATTCGTCGCCGTACAACGCGAGTCTGGTGACGTCGCTTGCGGGCAACAAGGCGTCGGAGATTTCGAACACGCTGCCGGGCTATTCGTCGGCGGTTCGTCAGACCCCGCCGGCGTTCGCGGCGCAGATGGTGCGGGCGATGGTGCTCAGCCAGGCCAGGTTCAGGTTCCGGAATTTGCCGTCGTCGAAGACGCCGCGGCGCATGTTCGGCACCACGGCGTTGGGGTTGCTGGAGCGGCCGTGGCCCAACGGCACCACGGGCGAGTTGGTGTCGCGGTGTGAGTGGCATGCCGGGTTGGCCGGTAACGCGTTTGTGGCCTATCAGGCGGCGCGTCGGGGCCGGGCGGAGCGGCTGCGGGTGCTGCGGCCGGACTGGTGCGCTTTGGTGTACGGGTCGGATCAGGAGCCGGAGGATGCCGCGTACGCGTTGGACGGCGACCTGTTGGGGTTGGTGTACCAGAACGGTGGCATCTACCAGTCCAGCTACCGGCCGCAGACGTTGTTGCCGGGCGAGTTTGCGCATTGGGCGCCGATGCCCGATCCGTTGCATGCCGGGATCGGCATGTCGTGGCTCACTCCGGCGTTGCGGGATTTGCAGGGTGATCAGCTTGCGACGCAACACAAAATCATGTTCTTCGAGAACGGGGCGACGCCGAGCCTTGTGGTGAATGGGATCACTGGGCAGAACGGCCAGATGCTGACCGGTGACCAGTTCAATGCGCTGGTCGACATGATGGAGGGCCGGCACGCCGGCGTCGCGAACGCCTACCGGACTTTGTATTTGACCGCTGGCGCCGATGCGAAGGTGATCGGCTCGGATCTGAAACAGATCGATTTCAAGGCGACGCAGGGTGCCGGTGAGACAAGGATCGCGTCGCTGTCGAGGGTTCCGGCGCCGCTGCTCGGTATCTCGGAAGGCCTGTCCGGATCCAGTTTGAACGCGGGGAATTTCGCGATGGCCCGGCGCATGTTCGCCGACACCTGGGTTTATCCGAACCTTCAGGATTTAGCGGCGTCGCTGGCGCCGATTGTCAAGGTCCCCAACGATGCCGAGTTGTGGTTCGACACCGCCGATATGCCGATTCTGCGTGAGGACGCCAAGGACGCCGCGGAGATCGAGAACGTCAAGGCGACCACGATCACCATGTATGTGCGGGAGGGTTTCACGCCGGAGTCCGCTGTCGCGGCGGTGGACGGGCAGGACATCAAGCTGCTCAAGCACACCGGGAAGGTGAGCGTGCAGCTGCAGGAGCCCGGGGAGGCGCCGCCGTCCGAGGGGGTGCCCTCGGATGTCTGATCTGCGCGAGGTGGTGGCCGAAGAGCTGCGGAAGCTGTTACGAGACAGCGTCACCGGCTGGAACGCGGCCCACCCGTTGCACCCGAAAGACTCCGAAGGCAAGTGGGCGGACACACCCGGTGCCGGGGGAAGCGGGCTGGCGTCGAAGTTGGCCAACGCACTCAGCGGCCAAGATGCGCTTGATGCCGCGCCAGCCAAGTTGAAGCGGGCGCCGAGGGGACACGCCGGCCACTACGAGGGAGCCGAGCTGACCGCACCCGATGGTGCTGGTTCGGCTTTGGCACTCGCGCAGTATCAGGGCCTTGAGTACCAGGCGGTCAACACATTCCTGCGGGGCGGCTACAACACTCAGTCCGGTCCCGGCGACCTCGGCCCGGAAGGCGACGACTTTCGCAAGCACCTCCAGGAGTCGGCTGACATCGCTGCCGAGATCGACAAGACAATGTCGGTGTCGCCGTTGGCTTCGGATGTAGGTGTGCAGCGGGTCATTCGTCATGGTGCTCAGGTTTTTGGCCGCGACGTGTGGTACGGCGGGATCATCGACTTCAACGAGAAGGACTTCGATGTCCAGGACCAGCAGTGGGAACGTTGGGATGGGGGCGAACGCCCCGATCTGACCGGGCTGCAGTGGGTGGACCACGGGTTCCAGTCCACCTCCGCGCGGCTTGGTGCGGCGCAGGTGTTCGGCAGGCGTTGGCCCGAGTTGAACAACAAGTCCGATGGCGAGCCGGTGGTCCTGAACATCCTGGTGCCCAAGGGAACCAACGGGATACAGCTGTCCGAATTGGAGCATGAGGCTGAGATCCTACTCGACCGTGGCCTGGTCATGGAGGTGGCCGCCGACCACGGTGTGGGTGAGGATGGTTTTCGCCGCCTGGACGTGAGGGTGGTGGGCCGCCATGGCGACCATTGAGCAGCGGCTCACCGTCGACTATCCGGTGGAGATCCTTAGGCCGCCCAACGGCGGACTGCTCCCCGGGTCGATGCTGGCCAAGAAGCCGTCAGGCGGCAAGGTGCCACGTGCGCAGCTGCGTGCGGTGGCGGCCGAGTTCGTGCGGGCGCTGCTGCGCGGCGACGACATCGACGACATCGACGACGACCCGATCGGCGAGCTGGACGATGACACCCTGATCCTGTTGCAGGCCATGGCCGAGCTGGATGAGGAGTCGGATGCTGAGGGCCGGGCGTTCAATCCTGCGCTGCACAAGCGCTATCCGAAAGGGCATCCGCTTGGCGGCAAGTTCAGGCCGATGGTGGACCTGTTCAAGGAAGCGATCCTCAAGTTTGATCCGAAGAGGGACAGGCACCCGTTCGAGTCGTTCTCCCGCCCGCAGCTGTTGAACGCGGCCAAGGCGCGTGGCATCACGTTGAAGAAGGGCGAGGACCGGGACTCGATCGCGGCGAAGCTGCTCGCCGATCTCGGCGGGAAGCCCGCGCCTACCGCCGTGAAGAAGGCTGCGGCACCGGCGAAGAAAGCCGCGCCGAATGCTGTGCCGGAAGCAACCGACCTGGACGCCGTCCCACCTGTCGGCGTCACCACGAAAGACGGCAAGACCCGATACAGCGACCCCGATGGAGTGCCGGGCCTTCTCAGGCCGGCCAGCGACCCCGGTGAGTCCGGTGACGGCCACATCACAAAGACAGACGGGTCCAAAGGCCCGTGGGGCAAGTTCGGCGCCGCCGGAGTTCTCCTGCGCCACCGCGGCGCAGACGGCGTCGACCGATACCTCCTCGTCGCACGCGGTGAAGGTCTTAGCCAGGCCGGCAAGTGGCAGCTGCCGGGCGGAGCGCTTGACTCGAAGGAAAACCCGTTCCAAGGCGCCACCCGGGAGATTATCGAAGAGCTTGGCTTCCAGGCTGGCGACGTCGCGCAGGGCCGGGTCCACGGCTTCCACGAATCTGAGGTCCCAGATACCGGCGGCTGGAAGTACACGTCGATCGCCGCCACAGTCCCGAAGCAGCTCGAGCCGGATCTGTCCGGGGAGAACGCACAGTTCGAGACCGGCGACGCCAAGTGGATGACTATCGACGAGATCCGCCAACTCGACAAGGATGGAAAGCTCCTTGACCCGCTCGCCGGCGGCAAACTCGAATCGCAGGTCCTTGACCTGTTCCCGAAAAAGGCGACCTCCGCATCCAATAAGGCGGCAAAGCAAAAGTCGGCACCTCCGGCCAAGAAACCGTCGACCGCCGCTGATGTCGAAGCCGGAGACTTCAGCGGCTTGAAGCGTGTCGGACCACAGGCTGGCTCTAACGCTGGCGGCATGTTCGAGGCGCCCGACGGAAGCCGTTGGTACGTCAAGGCGCAGCAGAGCGAAGCGCATGCCAAAAACGAGGCCACTGCCTCAGCCCTCTACCGTGAGGCGGGAATCGACGTTCCGGCCGTCCACCGCGGCCGCGGCTTGGCCGAGCTTGGGGATGGGCCGCAGACTGCCACCCGGATCATTGACGGCGCTAAATCCGACCTCTCCTCGAAGCTTGGCGACGCCGGATACGTCGCGAAGGTGCGCCACGGCTTCGCCGTGGATGCGTGGCTGGCGAACTGGGATGCAGTCGGCCTGTCGATGGACAACATCGTCACCGCCGACGGCAAGCCACACAGGGTGGACGTGGGCGGGTCGCTGCTGTTTCGTGCGCAGGGCGCCCCGAAAGGTGACGCGTTCGGCAAGAGCGTCCTCGAATGGTCGACGCTTCGTGATCCCAGCAAGGCGCCGCAGGCGGCGCAGTTCTTCGCCGATATCACACCCGAGCAGCTTCAGTCGTCTGCGAAACTAGTCGAGAAGATCAAGCCTGCACGGATTAAGCAGATAGTCGACGATCCAGACCTTGCCCAACTTCTCATCGACCGCCGAAAAGATCTACTTGCCCGCGCGAAGAAGGTCCAGGTCCCAGACTTCGATGCACGCATTGCGAAGTCGGCCGCACGGGAGAAGGCTCTTGATTCAGCCCGAATCCGCTTGGAGAGTATCGGATTTGCGGGGGCGCTCTTTGGCGACCTTCCGTCCCATTGGACGCCCGACGAAGCGCAGAACACAGCCGAGGCCCTGAGCGACTATCGGTCAATCGGCTACATTGCTCTCAATAACAGCCTTCGAGGTCTTGGTCCTTCCGACTCAACCACGATCTGGCACACGGAAAGCATCGATCGCGGCATGTTGGCGTCCAGGCTGGAACAGGATGTCGTGGTGTATCGGGGCATCAAGTTCCCCGACACTGTGTTTGGATCCGCCTGGACCGACTCGGGCAGCAAGGTCGGCCTCTCCTGGACCGATCCCGCCTACACATCCACGACAGCTGACCGACAAGTGGCCGCCTCGCAGGACTTCACCGAGGAGAACATCGAATCGGCGCTTATGCGGCTTATTGTTCCTAGCGGGGTAGGTGCCATTCGGCTTTCGGACATTGCCCCACCCGACCGGCAGCACCTTTCCGTTAGCGAAGAGGCGGAGCTCCTCCTTCAGCGCGGATTGACGTTCCGCGTGGTTGCGGACTACGGCTATGATGGAACCACAAAGAAGCGCATTCTTGACGTGGAGGTGGTGCCGGTATGAGCAAGGCACATTCGAAGCCGACCCCCATCCGTGACCGCATCTTCGAAGACGCGCCCGTGGTCGTCCTCGCTCCACCGGAAGACATGCTGAAGTCGCCGATCTTTGACGACGCCAAGCAGATCGCCGCGCTGCCGGACAATCTCGAAGACCAGTAACCTAGCCGCGCTTCAGAAACCTGTATAACTCAAGACTTTTCCGCCCGAAGGGCCGTTTCCGTTGGGAGCGGCCCTTTTCGCATCCCAGAAACAGGAGGGCAGACCAGTGGACGCTCTTGCTGAGCTGGATGTCGAAGAAGTCCGCGCCGCCGTCCTTGAGGAGATCGAACGCCTCGGCGTGCCCCTCAACGTGCTCCGCGCGTACGCCCAAACCGACACCCGGTCCCGCACCCTGGGCGGCCTGTGCACCCGGGCGTTCGACTTCGAGATGGAAGGTGCCAGCGGTGACGGGCTGACCCTCGAAGGCTATGCCGCAGTGTTCAACCGCTCGGCCCGGATCCGCGACATGCAAGGCGACTTCGACGAAATCGTCCTGCCCGGCGCTTTCGCCCGCAGCCTGGCCCGGCGCACACCGGTGATGCAGTGGGACCACGGCAAGGACCCCGCCGTCGGCACCGCCCCGATCGGTGACATCAAAGAGCTTCGCGAGGACGGTCAAGGCCTGCTCGTACGCGCCCGCCTGTACGACCACCCAAGCACCGAACGGGTCCGGATGGCCATCAAGGGCAAGTCGGTGAAAGGTATGTCGTTCCGCTTCGGTGTCCCCAAGGGCGGCGACAAATGGTCCACCCGCGCCGGTGATGTTGACCTGCGGGAGATCCGTGAGGCCGACACCTACGAACTGGGCCCGGTCGCCTTCCCCGCCTACGACGCCACCTCAGTTTCGATGCGCTCCCTGCTGTCCGGATTGGACGCAGCCGAGATGCGCACCCTCGTCCACGAGCTCGCCCCCTACCTACGTGGCGCCGTGGACCTCACAGACCTCACCGGGCGACCCGGCGCCAGGGGCGCGGGTGGCGGTGACAACGGCCGCAGCAGCCGGCCAGCCAACCCCCTGTCAACGCGATTCGCCGACGACGGCGACTCGCTTCGCCTGAGAGGCATTCTTTAGATGAGCGACATCGAAATCCTTGCCGAACTTCGCGGCAAGGACGTCACCACCATGCGCGACAACGAAACGCCGGAGGAGCTGCGGGGCAAGACCCCCGACGAACTGCAGGGCTTCCTTGAGATCCTGGACGCGCACCTGCGCACCATCCACCAGGACGAGGACACCGGCGAACTGCGGGACAAGACCCCCGACGAGCAGAAGGCGTTCGCCTACGGCCTCAAGCTACGCGACAAGGCCGTCAAGATGATCGACGAGCATCGCGCGGTGCAGGAGGTGTTCCGCCGCCGCCCCAAAGCTGTGGAGGCCGCTTACGCCAACCTTGGCAAGGACAAGGACGACGCCTACGGCGATGTGCGCCGCCTGACCGTTCCGCAGGCCCGCGACAAAGCCCTGCGGGTCCTCGACGACCGCAACGCCGCCGCGCACCTGCGCCCCGACGAGAAAGACGAAGTCGAGAAGCAGATCCGCACCTCCACCGACATCGCCCGCCGCATCCTCGTCACCGAAAACGAGGACTACCGCGAGGCGTGGATGAAGCTGGTCACCCAGCCCCACCCCATGCTGTCCCCGGAAGAGGTGCAGGCGGTACGCGCCTACAACGAATACCGGGCCGCGTCTGAGGGCACCACCACCGCCGGTGGTTTCGGTATCCCCGTGTTTATTGACCCCAGCATCATCCTCACCGCCCAAGGCTCCGGGAACCCGTTCCTGCGGCTGGCCCGCCAGGTCGACATCAACACCAACATCTGGAAGGGCGTCTCCAGCGCGGGTGTCACCTGGTCGTTCGACACTGAGGCGTCGGCGGTCTCCGACGACATGGCCACCCTGGCGCAGCCGACCGTGACCGTGTTCATGGCCCGCGGATTCATCCCCTACTCGATCGAGATCGGGCAGGACTACCCCGGGTTCGCCCAGGAGATGCAGACCCTGCTTTCGGCCGGCTACGACGAACTGCTCGTCGACAAGTTCACCCGCGGGTCCGGCACCAACGAGCCCAAGGGCATCCTCACCTGTCTGTCGGCCAACACCAACGTGCGGGTGCGTGCGGCCACCAACACCGGTGCCATCTCGGCCGCCGACCCGTACAACCTGTGGCAGGCCGTCCCGCAACGCAACCGGCGCAACGCCTCCTGGTTGATGAACGTCAGCCTCAACAACGCCATCCGGCAGCTGGGTACCGCGAACGTGTACCACGCGTCGACGGTCACCCTGCCCGAGGGTGCGGTGGAGATGCTGTTCAACCGGGGCGTCTACGAGTCGCCGTACATGCCGAACCTGACCACAACCACGTCCTCCACAGAGGGCTACGTCATCGCGGGGGACTTCAGCAACTACGTGATAGCTAGAAGGGGCGGCATGAGTGTAGAACTCATTCCGCAAATCTTCCAGCAGGCTACCGCGGGTTCAGCCTACGGTATGCCCACTGGCCAACGGGGCTGGTTCGCATATAGCCGTATTGGCGGATCGAGCGCCAACGATTTGGGCTTCCGCCTTCTCGTCAACACTTAGGAGCCGCTCTATGGCCGAGGCCACGAAGAAGACCGAGCCGCCGCGGCAGTTGGCCCGCGCGGCGGAGGCGACTGATCCGGCTGTGCATCACCTGCTCGCCGAGATCCAAACCGCACGCATGAACGAGAACGCCGACCGGTTGGCTGCGCTCACCAAGCAGCTCAACGACCTCGGCTACGAGTAGAACCCAACATCGACGCCCTCGCCTGATCGTCGAGGGAAGGAAGCCCGGATCCCCCAGGTGGTCCGGGCTTCCGCCTACCTGGAAGGAAAAAAGCAATGGCAGACAAAGTTGTGTACGCCATCGATACGGCGTCGGTTGCGCTGTCAACCGGTAGCACGTTCACCATCCACCGCGGCCAGAAATACTCCACCGCCCTGCAGGTCTACCGGGAGCAGCCACAGTGGTTTTCGGAGGATCCGTTGACCGGCATGGACGATGCGCCGGTGGAGCAGGCCACCGCGACGCCGGGTGAGAAGCGGAACGCCCGCCGTGGCTGACGCTGACAACACGGTCGGCGTGGTCGCCGACAAGGCTGTGCTGGCCTATGTGGTGTCCAACGAGGTGTCCTACTCGTGGCACCGTTCCATGATGGGCCTGGTCGGGTTCGACGCCGTCCGCGAGGGCCGTCTCAAGGCGCCGGGCGGCGGGTTCCTGGCCATCAAGTACGGCACCGGCGGGCTGATCGAGGCACGCAACCAGGCCGTGCGGGAGTTTTTGGACGAGTACCCGGGTGCGGACTGGCTGTTCTGGCTGGACTGCGACATGGGTTTCGAAGCCGACGCGTTGGAGTTGCTGCTCGGGGCGGCGGATCCGGTGGAGCGGCCCATCGTCGGCGGACTGTGCTTCGCCCAGCGTGAGGACGAACCGGACGGAATGGGCGGCTGGCGAACCCAGGCCACCCCCACCATCTACGACTGGGTGGCGGTCGGGGACCAGTCCGGGTACGCGGTCCGCTGGGACTACCCGCTCGACACCGTGACCCAGTGTGCAGCAACAGGTTCGGCGTGCATCTTGATCCACCGTAGTGTGTTGGAGAAGATGCGGGAGGCGTTCACCGCCGGCGCGATCCGCCCCGCCTGGTATGACCGGCTGCCGAACCCGTCCACGAACCAGCTGCTGTCGGAGGATCTGTCGTTCTGTGCGCGGGCGGGCGCGTTGGGGTTCCCGGTGTTTGTCCACACCGGGGTCAAGACCAGCCATTTCAAGAATCTGTGGCTGTGCGAGCAGGACTACATTCGGCAGCGGTTCGTTCAGGCCGCCGTCGACAAGCCGGCCGGGTCGAGCCTTCCTGTGCATGTTGATGTGGAGGCGAGTCTCGAGAGCTTGGCGTCCAACCGGCATGTCAAGCCGGATGGGATGCTCAAGCTCGACGAGGACTTGGACCGGTATCGGCAGATCATCGAAGACACCAAACCGGAGGTGATCGTCGAGACGGGTACCCGCTCGGGCGCGTCAGCGCGGTGGTTCGCCTCGCTCGGCGTGGACGTGATCAGCGTTGACGTTGATAGACAACCGGTCGACGCGGAGCAGGGCGGCATCGGTCGGGGTCACATCATCTATCTGCACGGCGATGCCGCCGACCCGGAGATGGCCGCGATCGTCGCTGGCGCGGTGGCCGGCCGCCGGTGCATGGTCTCGTTGGACTCCGACCACTCCGGCCCCCACGTCGCCAAGGAGATCCAGCTGTACGGGCCGCTCGTCACCCCGGGCTGCTATCTGGTGGTGGAGGACGGCATTTTCGGTTACGCCACACGGACTCTGCGGACCGCGCATGGGCTCGGGGAGATGGTCGGCTCGCCGCTGGATGCGATCGAGAAGCATCTTGAGGGAAACCCGGACTGGTCCCGTGACGTGGCGGTAGAAAGGCTGTCGCCGGTGAGTCATCATCCAGCAGGTTTTTGGATCAGGAACAGCGATGCCTGACCTCGTTGTCGTCATCCCGTCCCGCGGCCGCCCCGAGTCGGTCGCTGCGTTGGCACTGCAGTGCCAACGCACCTGCACCGCGGACACTGTGCTGCTCACCGTCGTCGACCTCGACGATCCGACCTTGCCCCAATACGCGGCCCCGGCGGGAACAACGGTGTTCTTCGCCTGGGCGCCCGAAACCAGCGGGCATGTGGGCGCCATCAACTTCGGTGCCGCGCGGGCGTTGGAGGAGTTCAAGCCGTTCGCCATAGCGAAGCTCGATGACGACCACCGGCCCCGCACCAAGGGTTGGGACACGCTCCTTCTCGATGCGTTGCGGGAGATGGGTACAGGCATCGCCTACGGAAACGACCTTCTCCAGGGCGCCAACCTGCCAACGGCACCCGTACTCACCGCGGACATCGTCGAAGCGTTGGGCTACATGGGTCCGCCGGCGCTGACCCATCTGCACGTCGACGACTTCTGGCGGGACCTTGGCCGCGAGGCCGGATGCCTGCGCTACCTGCCCGGTGTTGTCGTCGAGCACATGCATCCGTTGGCCGGCAAGGCGGTTGTTGACGACGGATACGCGCGGGTGAACGCACCGGAGATGTATGCCGCCGACGGTGCCGCCTATCAAGCGTTCAAAGCCGAAGGGCGGCTCGCCGCAGATGTGGCGAAGGTCCAGGCGCTGCGCAACTCCGCGGGGGAGGTGAACTGTGGCGCTGGGTGACCCGTACGCAACCCTCGCCGAACTGAAGCTACGCGTCGGTGGCGTGGCCGACGCCGCCCAGGACGCGGCGCTCAACAACGCTCTCGCCGTGGCCACAACCGGCATCAACGGCGTATGCGGGCGGCAGTTCAACAAGACCACTGTCGCGAGCGCACGCGTCTACTATCCGCGCAACCAATGCCTAGCCGTCGTCGACGACTTCCACACCACCACCGACCTTGTCATCGCCACCGACAGCGGCAGCAGCTACGGCAACGTCATAGCCTCCACCGGCTACGAACTTCATCCGCTCAACGGAGTCGTGGATGGCGAAACCGGCTGGCCCTACTGGGAAATCCATGCGCTGCCGGGAACATACTTCCCTTGGACCGGTCGCGCGCCGCTTCAGGTGACCGCCCAGTGGGGTTGGACGGCGGTGCCGCCCGGGGTGAAGGAAGCCTGCCTGCTTGTGGCAGAAGAGACGTATGCGTTGAAGGACACCAGGTTCGGTGTCGGCGGTGTGGCCGAGTGGGGGACTATCCGGGTGCGGTCGAACCCGATGGCCATGTCGATGATCCACAAGTTCATCCTCGACCCGGTGAAGATGGCCTGACATGGGCTCGCTGGCGAACATCCGCGCGGGGTTGAAGACGAACCTAGCCACAATCTCCGGGCTGAACGCTCACGAGAAGGCGCCCGCGACCATTGTGTTGCCAACGGCGTTCCCCATCCCCGGCGCGATCGAGTTTGACGAAACCATGGGCCGCGGCGTCGACTCCTACACCTTCACGGTTCGGCTGCTCGTTCAGCGCGCCACCGACCAGATCGCGCAGGAGAACCTCGACCCGTACCTCGCGGGCTCCGGCGGGTCGTCGATCAAGGCAGCGATCGAAAGTGACCAAACCCTTGGCGGCGCAGCCGACTGGACCCGAGTCACCCGCGTGTCCCGCTACGGCGATATCGAGCATGCCGGCCAGATGTATCTCGGCGCCGACTTCACCGTGGAGGTGAGCCCCGATGGCAGCTAAGCGATACCGGGTCCTCGTCGGGATCAACTACCCGCCGAAGGGCAAGGGCGACACGGAGAAACGTGCCGAACCTGGCGATGTCGTGGACGATCTGCCGCCCGGCGTGGTGAAGGTCTGGTTGGAGCAGGGCGTCATCGAGGAAGAGGTGGCCGGCGATGCCGCGTAGCCATGGCAAGGACACTAGGGTTCTGGTGAACGCCGCGCACCTGTCCGGCAGCATCTCCGGCTGGCGGTACGAGCACCGCCGTCTTCTGTCCGACGTGTCCGTGCTCACCAGCAACGGCGAACAGTTCATTCCCGGCCAGCTCGGCGGAAGCCTCGGCATCAACGGCGTCTTCGACTCCGCGGCGGGCGACATCGTCGCAACGATGAACACGGCGGCCACCACCGAGGGCGGGCTTCTGATCACCGCCTTCCCGGAGACGCCGGCCGTCGGGTCGTTCGCTGTCTTCGGCGAAGGCAACGTTTCCGCCCGCGACTACCCGGCGCCGGTAAAAGACGCGGTGCGGGTCGACATCACCGGCACCCCAAACGACGGCCTGGACATGGGCCGCACCCTGCACGTGCTGGGCGCCGAGACCGCTGATGGCAACAGCACCAATGTGGACAACGCGGCCAGCTCTGCGGGTGGTGCGGTGGCAACGCTGCATGTGACCGCGTACACCGGGTTCACCAACGTCGTCTTCAAGGTGCAGCACTCGCCGGACAACTCCGCATGGTCGGACCTAATCACCTTCACGACCGTCACCGGCACTACGTGGCAACGGTCCGCGATTACCGGCACGGTGAACCGGCACCTGCGCGCCTTCTGGGACGTCACCGGATCCGGCTCGGCCACGTTCGCGATGGCCTGCGCCCGCCGCTAACCCCCTTCGCTTCAAGCTAACCCCGTCGTCGGCGGGGTCTTTGTCGTGCGCTGCAACAGAAGGAGTGAGTATCTTGGCGCGCTCGCATGGTAAGGACGCGTATTTCGCCGTCGACGACTCTGGCGGAACGCTGCGCAACATCTCCGGCCACGTCGACAACGTGTCCGGGCTTCCGTCCGCTGCGGCACTGTCCGAGGTGACCTCGTACGGTGACGCGGGCGAGCGGTTCATCCGTGGCCTGCAGGGGGCGACGTTCACCGTGACTGGGCAGTTCGACAGCGCGGCGACTACCGGGTCGGCAACCGTCCTGAATGGACTCCGGGTGACGACGTCCACGAGCAGCTTCGAATACGGGCCTGAGGGCAACACTGCAGGCGACTACAAGTTCAGCGGCGAGTGCTGGCTGGAGAACCTGACATACGACGCCAGCGTCAAGGAGAAGGTGCCGTTCTCGGCCACGTTCCGCATGGACAACGGCCTCACCGTCGGAACCTTCTGAGCCATGCCGGTCGAGGCGTTCGTTTCTGGCCACGATGGGTTCAACCGGCTCGCCGCCGCATGCCACAAGACGGCCGCGGTGGACTACGACCGAGAGCTCAACCAGGGGCTGGAGAACGCAGGCGAGGTTGTAGCCAAAGAGATCCGCAACTCCAGCAAGACTTTCATGCCGGACGGCTACGAGGAAGTCTTCGAGGCATCGACGGTCACGAAGGTGACCCTGGCAGTGCACGGGTTGGTGCGCAAGGCGAAGGTGGCTATACGCGCGTTCGGGCGCAGGGGCCATGATCGCCAAGTCGAGCAGCTGGAGAAGGGCCGCCTGAAGCATCCGGTGTTCGGCCGTGGCAATGCATGGGTGTGGCAGAAGATCCGGCCCGGGTTCGTCAGCGTGCCGGCCAAGCGGGCGACACCGAAGGCGGCACGCGAAATCGACAAGGCGTGCGAAAAGATCGCCGACAAGTTGGAGAGGGCCATTTAGTGGGCGTCATCGAGTTTCGCCTCAGCGACGAGGACATCAAGGAGTACGCGCCGGAAGGCGCCCCCGAGTGGGTGCCATGGGATCGGCCCGCATTGGACCATGTGCCATTCGACGTGCAGCACCCTTGGGAGGAGGAGATCGGGATAGGAATCCCCAGGCTCCTCGGCCGCTACTTCGACGAGGTGAAAGCCCTAGGCATCAAGGGCGTCGTGTGGCTGGCATGGAAGATGGCCGGCATCGAGACGCCGCCGTTCGAGGACTTCAACATCTGCACCAACGCGGTGCGTTGGCGCGTGGAAGGCGGCGATGCCGACCCCCCGCCGGACGGCTCGCCAGAGCCCTCCGCAGAGACACCGTCCTCCGACACCTCACCGGAGACCCAGACGACGACAGCACCGACGCCATCCTCGGTGTCCTGACACCGTGGTTCTGGACCTGCTACCAGATGCCCGCCCGCGAAGTACGCAAACTCACGCCGCGTGAGGCGGACTGGTACATGACCGCCTGGGCGCGGCAACAGCGGAGCTAGCTGGCGTACTTGTAGCAGCGGGCGCCAATACGCAGTCCGGAAGCCTTGTAGTCGACCGTGTCTATGGTCAACTTTCCGCCGGTCCGGCTCAGCGACAGCAGCGTGGCCAGCATTGCCGCCTGCTGGTTGATGTCGTCGCGCAACTCGGGTGCCGCGATGTCGGCGATGAGCTTCAGGTCGTCATGGGTTTTCTGCACCTTCGCCCAGTCCGCCTTGTTCGGGTCGGTGATCACTGAGGTGACCAGGTCGGTGCCGTCCTTGGCGACCGGTATCAGCAGCACGCATGTGGCCTGCTCGTCGAGGACTTTGTGATTTTGGGTCGACGCGGCTGGCATCGGTACCTGGGCCGGGGGCTGGCCGGCTTTGCTGGCGCCGAAGATGCTGCCGCCGAACACAAGCACCACGGCCAGGCCGAGGCCTACGAACATTCCGCCGGCGACGAGCAGCACTGTGGTGCGCCGCTGCGGCTGAGCGGGTGCAGGAGCGCTGGTGGGCACACCCCGGCCGATACGTGTCACTTCGTCATTGCTCACGCGCGCAGGGTAGCGGGCGCATGCACGAGATCACTTCATCCAAGGGGGTGGATCGGGCGTGGCCGAAGTCACCGTTGACGTCGTTGTCCGCGAGCACGGCGGCAAAAAGGTCATCAAGGATCTCGGCGACGAATCTCAGAGGACTGGCAAAAAGTTCGGCGAGATGGGCAAGGAAGCTGGCCAGCTCAAGAAGAAGATCGGCGAGACTGAGGCCGAGGTCAAAAAGCTGATCAAGGCGTTCGATGCCAGCGGTGACGTCGAGTTGCTCAAGTCGATTCGCAAGGGCCAGTCGAATCTGCGGCTGTTCGAGCGGCTCCGCAAATCCATCACCGACGAGGCGCAAGAGGTCGGCTCCGACGCTGGGCAGAAGATTGGCGAAAGCCTGACCTTGTCTATGAGGTCGTTGCGTGGCCCGGCGATCGTGGGCGCGATCGGCCTCGGCGCGCTTCTCGCGCCAGCGATCGGGGTGGCGATCCAAAGCGCCGTGATCGGCGGTGCTGGTGTTGGCGGCATTGTTGGCGGGATCGTGGCCGCATCCCAGGACCAGCAGGTCCAGACCGCCGCGAAGCTCGTCGGCGACCACGTCGGCGACGAGCTGCTGCGGGCCGGCGGTGCGTGGGTCAAGCCGACCATCGAGAGCCTCAACATTCTCGATGCCGCGGGTTCGAGGCTGGCCGACAACTTCGGGAAGATCGGGGAAAAGCTCGGCCCGGTCCTGCCCGGGCTGACGGGCGGGGCGACCGGCGCCCTGGACAACATCATGGGCGGCATCACCCGCGCGGCCAACGCCATGCAACCGGCGATCCGCGCGCTGGGGACGGAACTGCCCAAGATCGGCGATGCGATCGGGGACTTCTTCGATGAGATCAGCAAGGACCCCGACCAGGCGGTCATGGGCATCGTCGCCATCTCGCAGGCCATTCAGACGACCATTGATTTCTCGGGCAAACTGCTGTCCACCCTGGGCAACCTGTATGAGCAGTCAACCCGATCCGGTGCGGCGATCAGCGGAACCATGGAGACCCTGTTCGGCTGGCTGCCGGTCGCCGGCGGCGCGATCGAACGTCAGGGTTCGGCGTTCCGGGAGCAGGTCGCCGCGATCGACAAGGCACGTGATGCGTCCAAGGACTATGTGGACGGCGGCATCCAGCCGATCATCCGGGCGCAGGAAGAAGTCAAGAAGGCCACCAAGAACGCCACCGACGCGATCAAGGACCAGCTCGCGGCGATGGACAAAATGTTCGACCGGGTCCTCGGCGCGCAGGAGTTGGCGTCCAACTATCAGGAGTCGATCGACTCCTTGACCGAGTCGGTGGAGGAGAACGGCAAGAGCCTGGATCTGAACAACAAGCACGGCCGGGAGAACGCGGCGGCGCTTCGCGAGCAGGCGGAGGCTATCAAGGCGATCCGCCAGGACATGATCGACAAGACGGGCGACGTAACATCTGCCAATAAGGTGTTCGACGACCTGACGGAAAAGCTCCGCCAACAGGCATATGCGCTCGGCCTAAACAAGCAGGCCGTCGATGCGTTCATCGCAGCGCTGAAAGGGATTCCCGCCCAGGCTGAGGTAGAGGTTCGCGCGCCGGGCCTACTCGATGCGCTCAACCGCGCTAGGGAACTGAACCGGCTCCTTGGTGGCGCGGCTGCCGGAGCACGCGCACGGCCGATCACCATCGATGGTCATTTCTATGAGGCGGACACCTCCGGCTACGGCGGTGGCAGGGCGTCCGGCGGGTTGATGATGCCGGGCAACACCTACGACGTTGCCGAGTCTGGTACCGGTGTGGAGCGGGTCAAGATGCTGCGCGGCGGCGGCGCGATCGTTTCCAACGCCGACCAGTGGTCCTCCGGCGCGACAATGACCGGCGGTGCCGTCGGCGGTGCGCAGAACATCAACCTCACCCTGGCCGTGGATCGCACCGGCATGAGCCCCCTCGAGGAGTCGCTCGTGGCGGCACTCGCCAGGCACCTATTCATCAGCGGGGGCACGATCGGCAGCTTCCAGATTCCCCGGATGAGTGGGCGCTGATGGCGTTCCCTGCAACGGCCTTGCCGGTCCGCAGCCAGTTGTTCATCGGTGGTCAGTGGATCGACTTCGCTGACTCGACCCTGATCCGTGACCCGATCACGGTCAGGCGTGGCGTGCCGGACTGGGGTGTGCGCCCGGACCCGTCGCGGTGCAGCCTGAGCCTGCGCAACCCGACCGGGGACCTGTCGCCGCGTCTGCCGACCGGCCCCTACTACGGCTTGCTCGGACAGAACACACCGTTGCGGATTGTCCTCGACGAGGCCGACGACGACTTCAACCGCACCTCATCAAATGGTTGGGGCACAAGCTCGTCAGGGCACGCGTGGGCCACCTCGGGTGGCCTCGCGAGCGCGTACGCCGTGTCGGCCGGTGCCGCAACGATCTCGATCAGTGCAGTGAACTCGGCCCGGGTCACCGCCTTGAACGTCAGCGTGGCCGACTGCGACGTGGCCGTCACGTTCAAGCCGGGCGTGGTTGCCACCGGGGCGGCGATTCAGATGGCGGCAACGTTGCGGTACCAGGACGACTCCAACATGTACTTCGCCACCCTGCTGTTCAACACCGACAGCACGGTCACGGCGGCGATCGTCAAACGGGTCGGCGGCAGCAACACCACCCTGGTCCTCTCCGACAGTCTCGGCACCTACGACGCCTCCAGCCGGTGGAGGGTGCGGGCGAAGGTGTGCGGCCGGGTGCTCACGATGCGGGCGTGGGACGCGGTCAACGGCGCCGAACCATCCACATTCGACGTATGGGGAGCGGACAACGACTCGGACGCGATCCTGTCCGCGGGCAAAGTCGGCACCCGGATGTTGTTGCAGACCAGCAACTCCAACAGCCTGCCTGTTGTGGTGACCACCTCAGATCTCGAGGTGGTGCATCACCGCGGCAACGGTGAGGTTCCGGTATGGCCGGTCGAGTGGGACATGTCTGGTAACGACGTGTGGACCCCGATCACCGCGGCCGGGATTCTGCGCCGTGTCAACAAGAACGGCGAATCGTTCAGCCCGTTGCGGCGCACTCTGCAAAACGCCCGGTTCATCGACGACTTCGCGGGCACGAGCTCGTCCCGGCGGCCGGTCGCCTACTGGCCGCTGGAGGAGGAAACCGGCTCTACGGTCGCCAGCTCGGGGGTACCAAACGGCGAGCCGATGACAATCGTCGGCAGCATCGATTGGGCATCGGTGTCTGCTGTGGTCGGCTCGGATGCGTTGCCCGATATGATGTCCAGCGAGGCGACCCTGCTGGGGTCCGTACCTGTCGGGAGTTCGACCGGCGCGTGGACGGTGGGCGCGATATTCACCACGCCGACTTTGTCGGCGACATGGACGCCGCTCACGTGGCAGGTCGTCGGGGCCGCCTACGACCGATTCGATCTGCGGGTAACCGCGGGCGGAAGTCTTGAGCTGTACGGATTCGTCGGCGGGGCCGCCACCCTGCTGGCATCGGTTGCGTTCCAGGATCTGGCGACGATGCCGACGGTTGTGGTTGTGCGGGCGCAGACGTCGGGGGCGGACACCGATTACGAGATCGCCACCACGAGCCAGACTTACACGCAGGAGTTCGGGTCGTCGGTTCACACGGCCGCCGGGTCGGTACCTGGCCAAGTCACCCAGGTGAGCGCGAGTTCGGTTGCCGGGGGTGCCTCGGACTCGGCAGGGCTGGGGCATGTGTTCGTGTTCGACGGCTGGTTCTTTCTGGTGTTCGACACCCCAGGACTGGATCTGGTCAATGCCGTCAACGGGTACAGCGGCGATCAGGCGGTCACTCGCCTAATTCGCCTGCTGGAACGGCAGGAGGATATTCCGTTCGTCTATCTCACCGGTTCGGTGGATGGGGTTTTCGATGCCGACTCGGAACTGTTGGGGCCACAGCGATCCGGCGAAATCTCCGACATAATCGATGATGTCCTGGTTGTTGACAAGGGCATGATCTTCGAGGCGCGTGACGAACTCGCGATCGTGTACATGGCCCGGCACGCCCGCTACAACCAGCCCGTCACGCTCGCACTGGACTACGCCATGCCGGGGCAGGTGATGCCGCCGTTCCGGCCGGTCGAGGACGACCGCGATGTCGTCAACGATCTGACGATCAAACGCGATGGTGGCGCGTCTGGCCGGTACGAGAAACGTGACGGGCGTAAGTCGGTCCTGCCGCCGCCCGACGGGGTGTACCGCAACCCGCGGTCCAAAACGCTGCCGCTGTATGACGACAGCCAGCCTCGCCAACACGCCGCGTTCGAAGTCAACGAGGCGACGTGGGACGAGGCCCGCTACCCGTCGGTGAACCTCAACCTTGCCCGGTTGGCGCAAGACGGCTATACAACCGTGTTCGAGCAGGCGAAGCGGCTTGATGTCGGTGGCCGGCTCACCGTGGAGAACCCGCCGGCCTGGATTCCTCCGGACACGATCGACCTGCACGCGCTGCACCTCGCCGAGCAGATCGGTGGCGGCTCCCGGGTCGGCGCGCACATGTGGACGATCTCGGCAACGACGGTGCCGGCTGGTCCGTACTCGGTCGGTGTCCTGGACTCGGACGCCCTTGGCAAGCTCGACTCCGGCTCGTCCAGCCTGGTTTCGGGCGTGAACTCGGCGGCCACGTCGCTGACGGTGTTCTCGGACAACTCGGCTGATCTGTGGACCACCGACGGAGCCGAGACCCCGATCCCGATCATCGTCGCCGGAGAGACTATGTCGGTGTCGGCGATCGCCTCATCCGTGAAGGACACCTTCACCCGATCGGTGTCGAATGGTTGGGGTACAGCGGATACGGGTCAGGCGTGGAGCATCCTTGCCGGAACCGCCGCCAACTTTGCGGCGTCGGGCAACCGCGGCGTGATCACCTTGCCGACCGGCGACACGAACCCGCGCATGATCACGGTGGCGGGTTCGCTCAGCGACTTCGACCTGTACGTGCCGCTGCGCGTGTCGGCCCTCGCGACTGGGGCGACCCTCGTCGGCGAGGTTGTTTTCCGGGTGCAGGACGCCAGCAACTATTACAGAGCCACCTTCGGATTCACGGCCGGCGCCACGGTCGACCTGTCCGTGGTGCGGGTCGTGGCCGGGGCCAGTGCAGCATCAGTCGGGTCCGCCTCCGGTGTCTTCGCCTACTCGGCCGCGGTCGACGTGTACATGTACATCCAGGCACGCGGATCAAGGCTGCGGGTGCGGGCCTCCGACGTCGCGCTCACCGCCCCGCCTGCGTTCTGGACGATCGACGGCACCGATGCCGCCTACACCTCCGGCTCGGTCGGGTTCCGGGCCCGGGAGGTGGCCGGCAACACCAACGTCAACCCGACGGTGAGCACCGACAACTTTGAGGTGTTCAACCCGCAGACGTTCACCGTGACCCGCTCGGTCAACGGGGTCGTCAAGTCGCATTCTGCCGGCGACGAAGTCCACGTATATCAGCCGCTGCGGCTGGCGCTTTGAGGAGGCTCGGTGGCGTTCACGTCCTACCCGGCGTCGGGTGAAACCCTTACGGCGGCGAAGCTCCAGGCTCTGATCAGCGAGCTGCGGCCAATCACCGCGTCGAAGTCGGCTACGACCTCGCGCAACACGACCACCACCGAAACCGCGGACCCGCATCTGGTGCTGCCGTTGCTGGCCAACCGAACCTACGACGTGAAGGGCGTCCTGCTCGTCACCTCCGCCGCGAACGCGGCAGGCGATTTCAGATGCAGCTTTACGTTTCCCACCGGCGCAACGGTTTCCAGCGGGGCGATCGGCGTACATGACTCGCTGGCGTCACTGACTAGTGCGGATGGACAGTTCTCCGGTGAGGCGGCGGACGCGACCAGCCCTACGGCAGCGGTGGGCTACGGCGCCTCGACCAGTGTGACGGCGATTCAGGTCGAGCTGCGTGTGGCGGTCGGGGCGAACGCGGGCAACTTGACGCTTCAGTGGGCGCAACTGGCCAGCAATGCCAATAACACCAACCTTTTGTCCGGTTCGTGGCTGACCGCCACCACGGTCGTGTAACGGAGGTGTGAGTGAATGCCTAGCTATGACCAGCTCGACAACGAGGCGGCGTGGCGCGACGAGTACGAGCCGCCCGCGCTAAAGGTTTTGGCGGCCGGGCTGCGCGCCCACTGGCCGGGCTGCGGGGTGTGGATCCGCGGCGACAACGACCACCTCCGCGGCTATCACCGCTCGCGGCGTTGGATCAAAGAGTCGATCTACTGCACGGACCGCAGCTACTCGGTGTCGCGCACCACGGGCGACCGGTCGGGCGGTGACCCCAACTGGGCGTGCGCGCTCGACCTCGGGAACCTGTCGCAGGCCGAGCTGATGGCCACCTGCCGTCGGCTGGACGAGGCGGTGCGTGCCGGGCGCCTGGAGAAGATCACCGAGTGGTACGGGAATCTCGGCGGCGACACCCGGGTCGACGGCTGGGACAACATCGCCGACCGGCTGGCGTCGGCGGACTCGTCGCACTTGACGCACCTGCACATGAGTTTCGACCGTGGCCGCGCGAACGAGGACCACTCGGACGTGCTCGCGATTTTGACAGGAGTGGATGACATGGAGCAGACCGATCCGCTGATCAAGCCAACAGGCGCGAACCGTTCAGTCGGCGAGATGTACGCCGACACGCAGAACCTTCGTAACGCTTTCATCGGTGACGGGCCGGTCGCGCTCGGCTCGGATGGCAAGCCGATCCCCGGCTACCCCAAGACCGGTTCGCCGCTGGACAACATGGCCCGCCTGCCGCAGCTGCTTAAGGAGCATGCCTCGGCGCCGATCGACCCGGCCGCGCTCGCCGCTGCGCTGCAGCCGTCGCTGGACGCGATGGAGGCCCGGTTGAATGCGCGGATCGACGCGGTCGCTGTCGATGCCCGGGATGCCGTCGGCGACCTCGGTGAGGGCGGATCCGCGAAGGTCCGAGAGGACAAGGACTGAGCGTGCAGCTGGATCCTGCGCTCACCGCGCTCGTCGTGACCACCGTGCTCGGCCCGGTGGTCACCTGGGCTGTCACGAGACGGCGCAACGACGCCGCGGCAACCAAGGATGAGGCGGCGGCGGCCCTTAGCGAGGCCGATGCGGCACGCTCGTTGTCGGTGACGGTGGCCGGGCTCGGCGACCAGATCAACGCCTTGTATACGCGGCTGGCCGCGGCAGAGTCCAGGGCGTCGGCGGCGGAGTCTCGTGCTTCTGCGGCCGAGGCCCGTGCCGCGATCGCTGAGGCTGAGGTGGCCCGGTTGCGGGGTGAGGTGGCCGGGTTGCAGATCAGGGTTGAGCAGCAGGCGACGAACGAGAAGTTGTTGCAGGATCAGTTGAATGCGCTTGGCCCGGATCAGAAGCCGGGCGCGTGATGTCGATCTCGCTGAGGTTTTCCCACGTTGCTTCGATCGCGTCGCGTTTCGTGGCGGCGAGCGCACGGGCGTCGGCTTCCTGGCCGGCGGGGAACGACTCGCCGTGGCGGATGGCGCCGGGCTGGAACCATTCGACCCGCCATGCTCCGCCGGGCATCGGGCCGAGGGATTCCTGCTGCATCAGGGTTACGTGCCATTCGGTGCCGTGCGGGGTTTTGCCTCGCCAGCGCTCAACGCCTTTCCATCCCATCCCCAGCACACTGCCATGTTCGAACATCCGTATCAAGAACCCAGCACAAGGAGGGGATCATGAGCACACCAACACCCCCGGCTCCCGGCGAGCAGTCCAAGGAGCCCGCGCTGAAGATCGGCGCGATCGTATCCGTGGTCACCGCGGCGATCGGTGCCGCTGTGGTGTTCGGCGCTGACGAGCAGAAGGCCAACGAGCTTTTGGCGCTTGTGGCCGCGCTGGCCGCTGCCGTCCCGCTCATCACCGCCGCGTGGACCCGCATGCGGGTGTGGTCACCGAAGTCGGTGGCCGAACTGCTCAGCAGGCAGCGTCGCCAGTGACCTGGCCGCTCGTGTGGGCCGTGTGGCTGGTCACCTTCGCGGTGACGTTCGCGTTGATGGAGTGGTTGAGCGGCAAGGAGACTCTGTCGGCGACGACGCGGCGGTGGCTGGGTATCGATCCGCCGCAGCCGTGGCGACGCACCAGCATCGTGCTGTTCGCGTCCGCGGTGACCGGGTTCGCGGCCTGGTTCATCCCGCACATCGTGTTGTGACATAAGGAGATCGAGCAGTGAAGCCAAGCATAGGCCGGATCGTCCACTACGTCTCGTACGGCACCCCGGGCGGCGAGTATCCAAAGGCGTGCCGCGCGGCCATCGTCACCGGTCTCGGCGAACCGTTGCCGTACCCGGTGCACGGGGAGGGGATCGACGACCTCGGACCAGACGGCGCTCAGCTCGCCGACCTGTGCGTGCTAAATCCGACCGGCCAATTCTTCAACGTCGGCGTCCCGCAGGACGAGCGGCCGGTGCACGAACGCAGCGGCGGCACCTGGCATTGGCCGGAGCGGGTCGAGGGATAGGCTGACCGCAAGCTTTTGAGGCCGGGTTTGTGCGGGTGTGCCTGAGGCCACCCACATGTGAGATCAACAAATGCGCTCGACGACCGCACACGCGAGCTGCCACAACAAAAAAGCGCCCCGCCCTTGAGCCATCGGCTCGGGGGCGGGGCGTCCTTTTTGTGTGCTCAACCTCGGTAGAAGGCGTTGCCGGTGATGTCGCTCAGCGCGAGCCGAAGCATGCAGTACTCGTCCTCGTCGGCCTCGGTGAAGTTGTCGTACTGGCGGCAGTTGCGCTCCGAGGCGCGTATCGAGCGGTAGACGGCGTCCGCGTCACCCTCGGCGATCCCAAGCAGGTGTCGGATCTGGTCCTTGGCTTCGGTCAGCGTCATTGGTCCATCCTTTCGCGAGTGGTGCCGGTCTGGCCGGTTCGGCCCCGCCCGGCACTGTGTCCGGGCGGGACTGGATCGGCCATCAGGCGGTCATCTCCTCAAGCTCGGCCTCACTGGGAACCAGCGGCCCGGCCGGACTGGTCGGGGCGTTACGGCCGGTGCGCTCGTTGTAGCGCTTCGTCCACGCCGCCTTCTCGGTCGGGCTCATCTGGTCGTAGCCCGCGCGCTTGCGGGCCGCGTCGAGGCGGTCCTTCGGGGTGCGGGGCTTGGTCGGTGCCGGGGCGGTGTCGGTTGCGTCCTCGACCGGGCGGGGCTTGCCGGGCCGGGCCATGATCTCCGTGACCACAAGCAGGGCGATCGGCGCCCACGCCGCCACACCGATGGACAGCGGGTCGATACCGCGGTGCACGACGGTGGAGGCGATGTTGGCGGAGACGGATATGACGGCGCCGAGCCAGAACGCGAACCGCGCCCAGGTGCGGGGGTTGCGGCCGTTGGCCTTGTCGTCCCCCATGGCCAGCGTGGCGCACAGGAGCATGCCGTCCACGGAGAGGGGCAGGGTGGCGGCGACCTCGATGGGCTGGCCGGCTTGGCTGGCGACGTCGAGCATGTGGCGGTAGGAGCCCCAGGCGGCGATGAGGGCGACGGAGCCGATGGAGGTGATGTAGCCGACGCGACGGTAGTTGATGTTCATGGTGTCCTCCTTGGACGTTTGGGGGTGCCGGCGGAGCGGTTGCTCTACGCGGCAAGGGGTTGAGGCTTCTGGGCTGAGCGCCCACGACGAGGGCCCCGGCATGCGGGGCCCCATCGGTGTGGGCTCAGTTCGCGAAGAAGCGCTGGAGCTTCTTCAGCTGGGTGTAGACGATCTGGCTCTCGCCGCTGCTGTACGAGCCGCCCGCGACCATGTGCTTGGCGTACTGGAGCGCCTTGACGAAGTTGTCCGTGTACAGGTCGCTGGTCATGATGTACGCCGCGTTGTCGTCCGCCAGGGCGATGAATGCGGCGGCGTTCTGGCGCTGCTGGTTGGTCAGCTCGATCAGGTTCATGGTCGACTCCTTCGTTGATGTTGGATCGTGTGCCCCTGGCCGGGATCGAACCGGCGCGCTCCGTCTCCCTCGGGTTCTGGGCTCTGCCACTGAGCTACAGGGACTGGGTACCCCGGTCTCCTCCCACCCCCGCCGGACCACGCAGGACGGCTGAGCCGCCCCGGGCTAAGGCCGGATCCGGACGGGGTGGGAGGAGCGGCCCGAGGCGGGCCGGCCGGGTACCAGGCCCCCGGCGGGGCTTTTGTGAGAGCGCTGAGCGCTCACGGCGCACGCCCCACGCGGGGGCGCCACCGTGATCCGTTCAGGTGGTGGGTTGTGCTGGGTGCTGGCGACCTTCGGAGTCTCGGACCCGGGCGGTACTGGGGGCTTCGCGTGGGGTTCCGTGCCGTATCGCTGTCCACATCCCGGAGGTTCACTTCCGCGGCAGTTGGCTTGTCCTGCGCCGTTCCGGTTCGGAGTCTTTACTCGGCAACGCTTCCCGTGGCTTCCCCAGCCGTTGCTCCCGGTTCGGAGTGGCTGGCCACGCTGTTCACTTGTAGGAACCAGTGTGCAGCGGTATCGCTGCGCTTTCAACCGAGTCTGAGCAGGCAGAACGCGGGCGCGCGTGCGGTATATAGGGCGGAGGTTGCCTCTTGGGCGGGTGGCAAATCGGGCATACCAGGGCAGCGCTACAGTGCGTCACTAATGGAGATCAAACTTGTAATGCGCAGCGATAGCGCTGCCGCTTACACACTGTTGACTAAATCGGAAACACCGGCCGAACGGTGGAGCCCGAGTGGCCCCATAGTGTCCGTGTGCGTCCGATTCGGGGCTAAAAGATCTAGCGTTTGAAGATCTACCGGACATCCGTACTGCACGAATCGGACACCCAATCCAGCACGCAGCGTTACCGTTGCGCTCTATGCTACCCTCGGCGCATGCCACCACCCGTCATCCGCATCACCGCAGACGGCCGCCTCGCCCTCACCCTGGAGCAGGCCGCCACACGCAAAGGCGTCGGCGTCTCATCGATGCGCGGCGAGATCAGCCGCTACAAGGTGCCGCACATCCCCGACACGGAGGAAGCGCTCGGCGACAGGAAAAAGCTGTACTGGGCCAAGGACATCGACGCCATGTGGAAGAAGCGACCAGGCACCGGCAAACCGGGCGTCAAGCGGAAGAAGGCCGCCTAGGGCTGCGGCGGGTCCCAGTCGCCGGGCAGTTGCTCGGCCGCTTCCCGCAGGGTCAGCACCGCCAGGGCGGCGATGGCCGCCAGCGCGACGGCGAAACCGGCGATGATGGCGAGTGTTCGCAGCCTGCGGATCATCCTGGCCACCTCCGTGAAGGGCGGCGCCCCGGGACCAAACCGTCAGGTAAAGAACGGGGCGCCGCTGTTCCCGGGTGGGGTGCTGACCGGCCCGGGAGTCTGTGGGCGGCACCCGGAGGCGAGTCCGGGTGCCGCTTGCCCCGGCAGGGGCGCCCGCGGTGGCACAACCTGTCACCGGACGTGTCCGCGGGTGGCTATGGGTGGCCGCGGCGCCTTGGTACGACGGCGGCCACCAACGTCAGCACGAGCACCAGGAACAGTCCCACCGCCATAGCGCGCTGCGTCTGGTCCATCGCGCTCCTCTCGTGGCACCAAGGCGGGCCGCCCCCTTGACGGCAGGCCCGCCCCAGGCTCTCGCGGGGCCGGGGCAGGTCCGGTGACCTTGCGGAGGCTCCCTGTTCCTGCCCCGGCGCTTTGTGGCCGACTGCGCTCGGGCGTGTGGACTTCGCTGGTGCACAGCCGTTGCGCGGTCGCGTGGGCGGCTTGCAGTCCGGGGGTCCCAAGGCACCCACGCACAGGGGTCCCGGTGACGACCGCCTCACGGACACCGGGGCGGGCCAACCTCTCGGGCTGCCTGCCCCGGTGCCACCCACAGCATCACCCTGATCAAGCAAGATAGTGGTGCATTCACGCACCACTAATCGACGCCCATACGTTCACACAGTCCGGCCAGGGGAGACGAGGCCAGCCGCTGACGCTGCCGGGTCAGCAGGGACCGGGCCGTCTCGCGTGCCGCGGTGGAGGAGCGGGTGTGCTGCTTGCCGGTGCGTTCCGCGATGAGCAGCGCCCGGATCGCCTTGTCGATGTGACCCAGTTCGGCCAGGCCGCGTGCCCGATCGATGTGGTAGTAGACCTGCCGCACCGCGGGAAGCCCGGCGACCTGGATCGATGCCGCTGTCTGCATCGCCTCGTCCGGGCGGTGGGTGTCCAGCTGCAGCGCCATCTGCCACAGCGCGACATTGCGTGGACCCCAGGCGAGATCCCACGCCTCGGTCTCACCGGTGTGCTCGGCGAGTTCCGCCGCCTCGGCCAGGTGGGCTTCGGCTGTGGCCATGTCGCGCAGGCCGGCGCTGTGATGTGCTCGGGCTAGGTGCAGGAACCCGGACACAGCAAGGGCATCGGGTGCGGCGAGGTGGTGTTGGAGGTGGTCGTCGGCGCGGTCGCAGATGGTGCGGGCGGGCGAGTATGCACCGGAGTAGGCGGAGACCCGTGCGCGGTTGGCGGTGGCGACGCCGAGGGCCACGGCGTCGTCGAGTTCTTGTGCCGCCTCGGCGCTGCGGTCTGCGGCCAGCAGCGCTTCGGCCGCCCGGCCGAGGTTGAGCAGGCTGCCCATCACGCACCCGTAGACGGGCACCATCAGCAGCATGGCGTCGCGGGCGTGGCCGTTGCGGGCGGCGGCGTGCAGCGGGGCGATCGCCCCGACTGCGCGGCCGAGGACACCTGCGTAGTCGCATTTGGCGTACAGGTCCCGGATGAGGGTGGCCTCGGCTTCCAGCGCGCCCTGGGGCAGCGGTTCGGTGTCGGCGGGTTCGGTCAGCGGGTGGGCCATCATGGCTTTCCACGCGCGGTCGCTGTAGATGGCGCCGGCCTCCAGCAGCTCGTCGGCTTGGGTGTAGGGCTGGCCGGTGAGGTCTTTGACGGAGCATTCGAGGGCTGCGGCGTAGTCGGAGATGGTGTACCGGTTGGTGGCTATGTCGCCGCTTTCGACCCGTGACCAGGTGGTGTGGGATACGCCTGCCCGGTCGGCGGCGTAGCGGATGCTCCAGCCGCGGAGCTCGCGTCGAGCCTTGATGCGCTCGCCTATTGACGGGTCGTGGGGGACTTTGCGCCGTGCCATGTCGGTGCTCCCTGCTGCCGGTCAGGGTTTGGGCGCCGGTCCGGCAGGAGCCGGCGCCTCTGAAGATTGACGATACTCCACGCTGACGGGCCGAACATAGTCAACCTGTTCAGACAGGTTAGACGGGCTATACAGGCTAGACAGGACGTGTTTGTTGTACTGGTGGTCTGGCGGTATCTGGTTGAGTCCGTCAATGCCCATTCCGATGTCGTCTGATCAGATCGCGGAGGATCTCACCGACCGCATCGAGCGCGGCCAGTACAAACCCGGCAGCCAGATGCCGACTTACATGTCGCTGGCCTCGGCGTATGGCGTCTCGTACGGCACGATTGCGCGTGTGATGACGTTGCTGCGTGAGCGTGGTGTGGTGATTGGTGTGCCGGGCCGGGGGACGTTTGTTCCTGAGGACTAGCTGCCCATCCAGTCTCTATCGTTTGAGCGAGTCGCAGTGTTACACCTGCTGGTCGGGTTCAAGCCGAGTGGCCTGTCTTGTGTGGACGGTCAGGTTAGGGGTCGCCGACGTGCGGCTTTGCGGGGGGTCGGCCGTGTGGGTGGTTTGCAAGTTGCATAGGGATCAACCCCTAGCGATCTTGTGATCGTGCGACTACCTTCGGTGCCTCTCGGGCCTGCAAGCTGACAGACCGGTAAAAATCGGTCCACGTGAATCCCTCTCATGGGAGGTCGGAGGCATGTTCAAACGACGGGCAACGCGCATCATCGGTGCGGCGATAGATGCAATCACCAGCAGCATCAACAAATCGTGGGGGGTCAACCTGCGAACGGGGATGAAATGACCACCGACAGCGAACAACTACCCTCAGCCCGCGCCATCGCACAAGCGATCGCAGCGGCAAACCAATCGGCGCAAGAGAAAGCCCAACTGCGGCACATCCTCACCGCAGGCATCACCCTCATCGCCGTCGGCGCCATCGTCGGCATTGGCGCCAACGTTGCGGTAACCGTCGCCACCGACGGTCATCTCGACTGGGTCCGCCACTGGAAAGGCACAGCCCACTGGCTCGGTGTGTCCGGCGTGGTGCTGGTGGCCAGCTACATGGTGATGGTGGCCATCCGCCGGCTCGATGGCCGCCTTGCACGACTCGAACGACAGCGTCCCGGTGCGCAGGACGCGCTCGGCTGGCCCGGCGCGGACGACGCCGTAAAGCGCGCACACGCGAAAGGCTACGTGGATGGTGTGCGGCGGCGGCTCAACGGCGATGGCGGCGGATCGGTGCTCCCCTTCGAAAAGCCATGATCGTTTCGTTTCCCCTACCCCGCCCCTAAAGATCATCAGGCCCGGTGCGGACACCGGGCCTGAGCTTTACCTCTATTTCGTTGTTCATGGCGGAGGATACGAGATTCGAACTCGTATGTTACCCCTGCTCGCTGACCCCGGATCGTCGTTGAGCTGGGGTCCAGTGGGGTTCCTCTGGGGTTGGCGGGGGTCCAACGGGGTCCATTTCCCCTAAGATTCCCCTAAAGTCGATCATCTCCATGGCCTTGTCCAACGTGGCCACCAACCGCTCGTCGACCTCCTCCAGAAGATGCCCATAGATGTCGTCCGTGACCGCGATGCTCTTGTGCCCGAGCCGACGCGAGATCGCCGACAGCGGCACATTCCCCGCGATCAACCAGGCGACGTGTGTGTGCCTGAGGTCGTGCACGTCGAGGTCCGGCATGCCGATCTCCGTGCGCGCCGGGTACCACACGTCGTTGTAGAAGTCCTTGTGTCGCACCCGGTCCAAACCGCGCTTGGTCAGGAAGATGTGCCGGTCGCGTTCGCCTTCCGTCATCGTCAGCGGCACAAGCATCTCAGCCACGCGCGCTTGGAAGCTCACCGTGCGCCGGCCTCGGCGGCTCTTCACGTCCTCCTCGTGGAACTGGCCGCTGCTGTCCTCGATCCACTTCTTGAGAAAGGTCACGCGGCGGCCGAGGACATCGAGACGGTGTGCTCGCACACCGAGCGCCTCGCTCCACCGGCATCCGGTGGCGAGCAGGAATAGCACCAGCGGGCGCCAGTGCGGGTCCAGTGCGGCGATCAGCTGGTCCGCTTCGCCAGGCGTCAGGTAGGTGTGCTCGTTGAATATTTCATCGGGCAACCGCGTCTCCGTGCACGGATTGGAGCGGATGTAGCGGTTGGTTACCGCCCAGTCCATCACCTGGTAGAGCAGGCCGTGCGCGTTCCTGACTGTCTTGGGCGCCAGTGGCCGGGGCGCGCCGCGCTTCGGCTTGGTCTTGCCGGCGGTCATGTCGTTGACCCACCACTGCACCCGCGTGGGGTTCTCGGTCAGGTCGGCCATCCTCAGCTCGCCGAGCATCCGCACGATGTATCGGTCCAGCACGCCTGAGATGGACTCGCGGCTCTTCACCCGGGTCAGCGTCGGGCCGATCGCCGCCCACCACTCCCCCGCGAGGCTCGCGACAGTCAGGTCACCGGCTCGCGGCCTCAGCGCATCACCGCGCAGCTTGGCCGCCTTGAGCAGTATCATCTTCTCCTTGGCCGCCGTCTTCGTGTCGAACCCGTGCTCCAGCGTGACCTTCTCGATGCCGACCTGTTCACGGATGCGCCAGGTCTTGCCGTTCTTCTCGACCCACATGGAGCCCATGAGCCCTCCTCCGGGCGCGGTTCATCAGGCCGGCACCAGTGGGGGCGCGGCCTCGGTGTCATGGTGGATCAGGCGGTGCGCCGCTCGCGGGCGCGCTCTACCAGTTCATTGATGCGCTGCTGCCGCCGACGGCGGTCGCGGTCGCGCTGCTCCTCGAGGAGGCGTTCGTCGTCGGTGCGCATGGACTCAAGCTCTTGGAGGATCAGCGCCTTGGTCTCGTCGTCGAGGTCAAGCTCCAGAACCGCGCGCTGCTCTTCGTCCACCTGCTCATCGGTGAGGCGCGGCGGTAGTTCTTCGGTGGTATAGAAGCCGACCCGGATGAGCAGCTGCATGGCGTTGAGGCCGTAGCCCTCGGCGACTTGCTTGACGCTGGCCTCCTTGACGTCCACGTCGCCGCGAAGCCAGGTGTCGACCGTTCGCGCGGTCCTGAGCCCAGCCTTCTGTGCGAAGCGTGTCTTGGCGCCATGAACTCTTGGGCGTCCGCCTTCGATCATGGGGGCCGCTTCGAGGTCGAGGAGTTCCTGGACGACCTTCGCCCATTCCGTCCGATCGACAATTCCGCTGGCCACGAGTTGATGATACGGGAATCGCGATTCCTGGCGTACTCGCCAGTTACGGCGACGAGCGTGAATATCACGGAGTTCTATCACTAGAGCTTGATGGCGTGCTTCGGCTCGTATCGCCTGCCTTTCTGTTCGACCCCTCTGCGGCATGAGGTCAATGTAACCGGAACCGTAATTCTGGAGCACTCGTCCGAACGGCTGATTTGCGTAATCACGGTTCCGGTTCTAGCTTGGTAACCGTGATTACAGAACCGCAATTACCGAAGCATCTGCTGGTTCCTGAATCGCGTCACCAGATGTACCTCAAGGTCACGCCGTTCAACTTCGCGCTCCTCACGCTCGGATGCCTTGAAGACGGTGACGCCGCGCGACTGCTCGGCATGACGTCCAAGACCATCAAAAACGTGCGGGGCGGCGCACCCGCAAGCGACGAGTTCATGGCCAACACCATGGCCGCGTTCAAACTGAACGCCGACCGGCTGCGCGCCAGGGGCATACGCATCAAGCTCGACGAATTCTTCGAGGAAGGTACCCGCGAGGAGCGCGAACTGCTGGCCCTGTCCGAGGTGGCGGCAGCATGACGCCCGGCTTCGAGGACCTTCGCCTCATCACTGTCGCCGACCTGGCCGACCTGTGCGGCACCGGCGAGGACTGGATCCGCCGTGGTGCCGCCGCGCGCCAATTCGACTGGACCAAGGCGGGCAAGGAAATCAAGTTCACCCGGGCGCAGGCGGAGGCCGCGATCGAAAGCCGCCGTGTCGCCGCGCAGAACAGGCGGTCGGCATGAGCGCCAAGCCGACACCTACCCCGCCCGCGCCCCAGCCCCGCCCGCCCTCTGGACCCGGTCCCGGCGGCTCGCCTGGCGGACCAAAGGAGAAGAGCTACGTCGAGCGCGCCAAGGCCCGCTTCATGGCCAGAGTCGTGGTCGCGCAGAACGGTTGCTGGCTTTGGGGCGGCGCGATCCAGTCCAAGGGCTACGGCGCTTTCGGCTACGGAGGAAAGGGCAAGTCGGTGCTGGCGCACCGCTGGTCCTACGTCACCTTCGTCGGCCCCGTCCCGCAGGGCATGCAAGTAGATCACCTCTGCCACAACCGTGACCTCGACTGCCCTGGTGGCAAGTGCGCCCATCGGCTCTGTGTCCGGCCTGATCACCTCGAACCGGTGACCAACGAGGTCAACAGCAGGCGCGGCGCCGTGGGTCGCAAATCCCACTGCGTGCAGGGACACAGGTACACCGCGGCGAACACCATCCGCAAACGCAACGGCGCCCGCAACTGCCGTGAGTGCCAGGTCGCGTGGACGCGCGCATGGCGTCAGCGCCAGCTCACCACCACTGCACCCACATAGTCATCCGGCATTGCCGGTAGGCGCGCCCGCTGGTGTTCCAAGGCCCCCGGGCGCGCCGTCCAAGACCGGTCCGGCCGGGCCGACTGGCGACACCAGCATCGATCCACCCGGCCGGACCTCAAAACGCAAGAGCCGCAACGAAAAGGGCCAGGCGCCCTAACGCCCGACCCTCTCACATCCCGATCAAGGAAAGGAACTGGCTTCCCATGACCAACACCAACGCTACCGCAACCTTCATCCTCGTCCAACGCGACCAATACGGCGACCCGGTCAACACCATCACCGGCCTCGACGAACTGTCCGCCAACAATGTCTTGGCCATCCTCACCCAGGGCGACGCCTACCACGGGGCCCAGCCGTGGTCGTGCGAGATCGTGGCCGAGCTGACCCCGGCCGAGAAGCTAGCCGCCGTCGTGGACTCGTGGCTGGCAGGCGGCGAGTCGCTGACCCGGGCCGATCACATCGTCGCGTGTCTGCGCCGGGTCGCCGACCTACTGGAAACGTTGGGCGGCAAGGTGATTCCGCGTACCGGCCTGAAGGTGGAACTGCACCTGTTCTCCAGCGATGGCAGCAACGAGGAGCGGATGACCGCGCTGGACGTGCTGGCCGCCGTGTTCGGCCGCAAGGGCGAGATGAGCGAGGGGCAGCAATACCACACGGGGCACCTCTACGGCGGTGGTCTGCGCATGGTCACGATCCCGAAGCCTGCTGAGGAGCCGAGGCCGTTGGTGTCGGACGACGAACCGCGCTGCCCGTCCTGCGGCGAGCCGGAGAGGCTACTGAAGGCTGGCACGGTTGGGCACGCCGGTGACCACAAGGGCTACCCGTGCGAGATGGCCGCTGAGGCGGTGACGGCATGAGCCCGTTGAGCCGCTTCCTCGCCGCGACCAACCTGCCGGAGCCCGTCCAGTTGTCGGCGGCGGGCGACGTGGCGATGCTCTGGTTCCGCGCGCCCTCCGATCTCGAGGCGTGGGCGACCGCCTTGCCCGATGTCGAGCGCAGCGTCGTAGGCGAGGCCATCGGCACCAGGACGACACCGCTGTGGCTGTACCGGTTCACGGACTGGCTCGGCTACTCAGGCTGGCTGATCCACGAGGGCGGTGCCGCATGATCACCGCGACAGCCTCCGTGCTGCTCGGCATGACCCTGGAACAAGCCCGCGAAGCCCTGGCCCGCCCCGTCGATGGCGAGTGTTTCTGGCTCGCCGGCCACTGCGGCAAACCCACCAAACCGGGGGACTGGCTGTGCGACGAGCACCGGGCGTGGCGGCCGAACATCGCCACCCGCGACACCACCGACGCCCGCAATGCCAAGGGTTTCTGGCCCGAGGCCGGTGGTGTCCGGTGACCACTCTTGCCCCGCACCAGTTTTTCCCCGGCGCTGTCGTCACCGTCGATGACGGCCACACCCCAGTCTGGGCGGGTCAGGTCACCGCGATCGGGATCATGGATTCGGATCCGGTGACCGTCGCGGTCCTCGACCCGGGCGACAACCGGCAGCTCGTACGCGGCCAGCGGTTCAAGGTCGATCCGGCGATGCTGGCGCACGTCTACCGGAACAGGTGGACGCGATGAGCCAGAAGCTGATCGGGTCGGCCAAGCCGATCCTCAAGGGCAACAACAAAACCGCCGCCACCGAACACATCGGCGACTGCGTCGTGTGCAAGCTCGGAATCTTTAGCGATCAGGAGTGGGGCCGCGCCCGGCGCCCGCTACTCGGCAAAGCCCACGTCATCGACTGCGGGGGGTCGTGATGCCCCACGTCAAAGTCGCGTACGGCGACCCACTCACCGACCGAGAACTCCAAGTCCTCGCCCGCGTAGCTGAAGGGCTCAAAGACTCGCGCATCGGCACCGACCTCGGCCTCACCCCAGCCACCATCGCCACCTATCGCAAACGGGTACGCATCAAGCTCGGCGCTAAATGCGCGGCGCACGCCGTCGCCCTCGGCTTCATCCGCGGCCACCTGCCCATCCCACGCGGAGGTGTCTCTTGAAAGAGCTGCTGCTGTTCCTGACCGCGCTGATCGGCGGCACCGCCGCCGCTGCCGCCTCCGTGCTGCCGCCTCCGTGCTGCTGCCCCTGTGGGTGGCCCACCTCCTGCGACCCCGCCGGCCATTCGAGCTCGGCTCGGTTGCCTGGCATCGCCTCGACGAAGACGAGCGCACCATCCGCCTGCCCGTGCCCAACTTCCTGGTGGGAGACCCACGATGAACCTCAGCCCGCAAGCCTGGTTCGCCATCTGGACGACCGTCGCCTTCATCGCCGTGTTCGTCGCCCTCTGCTCCCTGCCCCTCCTGATCGAGTGGTTGCGCAGCAAGCAGTTCGCCCGCGAGTCCAAGACGTGCGAGGAGGACGAGAAGCAGTGGTGGCTGCTGCACCGCATCGAGGAAGACGCCCGGCGCATCGAGACCGCCGACCGGAAGAGGAGCGCGGCATGAAAAACGTGCTCATCATCGCGGGCGTCGCGCTGGATGTCGCCGTGCTCGCCTTGTCGCTGCTGCTGATGGTGGCCGGCTACCTCTGGTGGGGCTGGGTCGCGCTGCTGTGCGCGGGCGGGCTGGTGTTCGCCGCCGCCTGGTTCTGGCGCAACAGCCCCGACCCGGCCACCGCCGAGCGTGAGTGGCTGGTGTGGGACACCGAGCTCGACGACGAACTTTCGCCGGCCGAGCAGCAGATGTTGCGCTACGGCTACATCACCGACCCGGTCGACGCCCACGCCGCGCCCGCCATCGCGCTCACCCAACCCGCCCTGCCCAAGCTCCACCTACTCCAGCCCCGCCGCGCAGGCGGACGACACCGACAGGACAACCGATGAGCGCCCCACGCCCCAGCTACGCCGAACTGGAGGCCGAAAACATGCGCCTCCGCACCGAGCGTGAGCAGCTGTCCGGCCGCCTCCAAGACGCCGAACACGCCGCCGCGCTCTACCAGCAGCACATGACCCGCTGCGCCATAGCTGACGCCCTCGACCAGGAAGACATGCACAAGCGGCTGGGGGACGTGTGAGCGCAAGCCTTGTGTTGCCTGCTGATGCGCCGCGCGGTGACTGGCTCGCTGCGCGGCACACCGGCATAGGCGCATCCGATATCGCTGCCGTGCTTGGGATCTCGCCGTGGCAGTCGGCGTTCTCGCTGCACTGGCAGAAGGCCAACGGCTGGACCGACGAGGTCGACAACGAGCACACCGAGGCCGGGCGCCGCCTTGAGTCGGCGATCGCCGACTGGGCCGCAGACCGGATCGACCCCAACGAGGAGTTGTTCGTCTGCCCGTCCGGGCTCTACCGGTCGGCGGAGCGGCCGTGGCAGATGGCCACACCGGACCGGCTCCTCTACGTGCGCTGCCCCGACTGCAACGGCCCTGGCGCGCTGCCGGACACATGGGAATGGGCTTGCTGCCGTGGCTCAGGTCGCCAGCGGTATCCGGTCGCGGTGCTGGAGTGCAAGCACCCCTACGACTGGGACGGGTTCGGCGACGACGGCACCGACGACATCCCCGTCTACTACCGCACACAAGTGTTGCAGCAGTGCGACGTGATGGACGTCGGCGAGTGGTATTTGGCCGCCTACACCAGCCATCAGCTGCGCATCTACCACGGCCGCCGCGACGACAAGGACATCGCCATCCTGCGCGCGGCCGGCGCCCGGTTCTGGACCGACCTGCAGAACGGTGTCGTGCCCGAGCTGGATTCGCACGAGGCCACCATCGCCACCCTCAAGCGCCTCCACCCCTCCGTCGAGGACATCGACATCGAGGTGCCGATCGAGTTCGCCGAAGGGTACCGGCGCGCCCGCGCCATGCGTTCCCGCGCCGACGATCTCGTCGACCGGTACGAGGCCCGCGCCCGCGCTCTGCTCGGCAACGCCCGCCGCCTCACCTGCAACCGCAAGCTCGTCGTCTCCCGCAGCGTCTACGACCAGTCCGGCGACAGCGCCGAACTCACCGCCCTCGAAGGCGACTGGCCCACCGTCGACCGCCTCAACCCTGGCCGCAGCGCCAGCTACCTATAGGAGCCTCCGTTGACACAGACCGTTTCCAGCGCGGTCGCCGAACGCCGCAAGACGATCGGCACCCTGATCGAACAACTCAAGCCGCAGATCGCCCGCGCCCTCCCGCGTCACATGGACGCCGACCGGCTCGCCCGCATCGCACTGACCGTCATCCGGCAGCAGCCGCAACTGGCCGGCGCCTCCCCCGAATCCCTTCTCGGCGCGCTGATGACCTGCGCCCAGTTGGGTCTCGAACCCGGACCGCTCGGCCACGCCTGGCTCGTGCCGTTCCGCAACAGCAAAACCGGCACCACCGAAATCACCTTCATCCCCGGCTACCGCGGCCTGATCGAGCTGGCCCGCCGCTCCGGGCAGGTGTCCACCGTCGCCGCCCGCGTGGTCCGCGACACCGACGACTTCGACTACGCCTACGGCCTCGACCAGTACCTGAAACACAAGCCGCACCCCGACGCCACCGGGAAAACCACCCACGTGTACGCGGTCGTCAAGTACAAGGACGGCTCCAACGACTTCGAGGTCATGACCCGCAACGAGGTCGAAGCCGTCCGGGCCCGCAGCAAGGCGTCCAAGTCCGGGCCGTGGGTCACCGACTGGGACGAGATGGCCAAGAAGACCGCCATCCGCCGCCTCTCGAAGCGGATGCCGATGAGCGTCGAGTTGGCGCAGGCGCTCGCCCAGGATGAGCGGGTCCGCACCGAAGTGGATCTGTCCGATTTGGATGTTGCGCCGGTGGACCCGGAGGCCATCGACGGCGAGGTTATCGGCGACGGCGAGCAGGGCAGCGACTGGCCCGCCACGGCGGACGTGCCGGGCGGTGAGGACTGATGGGCTGGGCATCCGCGGGAGCCATCTTCGACCCGATCGCGCAGGCGCTCATCGACCACAAGGCGTCCGTCGAACTCAAGCGCCTCATCCTGGTCAAGCTCATCGACGTCCTACGCGACGGCGACTGGGACACCGAAGACGAATCCCTCAGCGCCTTCCGCCACGACCCGGCCATCGTCTCGGCGTTCTACACCGCCGTGCGCTGCCGCGAACTCGAAGAGTACGGCCGCATCGGCTACGACGAAGACCTGGGGAACTGGTTCGTGGAATGCCGCCATCACGGGGTGCTCGACTGGGCCGATGCCGCGCTGCACGACGTCGAGTACTCGGCCACCCGGCACAACGAACTGCTTCAAACCTGGGCCGCGCATGAGCGGGAGCACCACGACGGCGACGGCGAAGTGCCCGAGTGGCTGCTGATCGGCGGCGAGCGCTGATGTTCAAGACCCACACCTGCATCTCGATCGCCTGCAACCACTGCGGCGAGGAGCTCCGATACGACGGCAGCGTCCCACACTTCGCCACCGAGGAGGAAGCCGCCGAGGCTGCCCGCGCCTACGAGTGGGCAGTCACCCGCGACGGCAAGGCCTTCTGCGACGAAGGCATGTGCGAAAACGTCCGCCCGGCCTGCCAGTGCAACGAGGACGAGGACTGCGGCAGCGGCTGCGCGATCGACTGCCCATGCCCGCTGCACCCCGAGGTGCGGCCGGTGTTGATTCCCGGGCAGATCGAGATCGGCGGTGCCGCCGATGCTGCCTGAGATCCCGCGCCGCAAGCCGGTCGACGAGCACCGGTGGCTACGCATGCGCCGCGAACAGGCACGCGCCCAAGCCCGCAGCCGAATCCTCAACCGCCTCCTGCGGGGGTGGTGACCGGTGACGATGCCCGCACTGTTCGATGTGGACACACCGCCGCCGCCCCCGGCGCCCGAGCCGGTCGCACGCCAGCGGCCTAAGCCGGTGCTCGCCCTCGAAATCATCGTCCGCGGCGACCCCGCGCCGCAGGGGTCGAAGAAAGGCTTCTACAACGCCAAACTCGGCCGAGTCCTACTCGTCGAAGATTCCAAGAAAGTCAAGCCCTGGCGTGAGGACGTCTGCGCCGCCGGCATCGAAGCCCGCGCCGGTGCTCCCACCCTCGACTGTGCGCTCCTGCTGGAGATGGTGTTCACCACGATGCGACCCAAGTCGCACTACCGCACCGGACGCAACTCCCACCTCGTCCGCGACGACGCGCCCATCCAGCCGACAGCCAAGCCCGACCTTTCCAAGCTCACCCGCTCCACCGAGGACGCCCTCACCACCGCCGGCGTTTTCCGCGACGACGCCCTGATCGTCGAATACCTGCGCCTGGCAAAGGTTTACGCCGGCGAAGACCCCGACGCCCTCGACTCACCCGGCGCCGTCATCCGCATCTACACCCTTGGAGCCCAACCGTGAAGCTCAAGCTCGCCTCCGCCATGTCCTCCAATGCCATCGAGGCCGTCGAGGACCTGATCCACCCCATCTACTCCAAGCCCGGCATGCGCGTCATGGCCGTCGTCGAGCTCGCCCACGTCGAACGTAACCAGCCCGCCCCCGACGAAGACAAGGAAGCATCCGTCACCGTCGGCATCAAACACCTTGAGGTCGCGCGAGGCGAGCAGGCCGAAACGCTCCGCAAAGCCCACCGTGCCCTCTACGTCCAGCGGACCGCCCGGGGCACATTGGACGAACAACTCGACGAATTGAAGCTCAGCCAGGACACCCTCAACGGCGTCGGCGACGACCTCGCCCTACGCGAAACCGCCCGGCTCCGCGCCGCGATGCAGCTGCACGCCGACACGTTGCAGCGCCTGCGGATCGGCAGCTTCACCGAGAAGGACATCCGCAAGCAGCTCGACAAGCTGTACAACCTGGTGACCACGACGTTGCAGTGGAGCGGCGATGAGTAGCCTGCGCGCCGACATCACCGCCCTCGTCAAGCAGCAGCGCGCCGAAGGCCTCAAAGTCGTCACCCTCGACGCCCTCGACCAGATCCTCAGCACTGGCCAGCCCGACCACCTCCTCGACATCCACGGCATCGACGAATGGCGGCTACGGCACGCCCACTGCCAACCCGCCTGCCCCGTCTACCGGGCCGTGGGCCGGTCCATGCTCATCCACTCACCACACGCCAAAGGCCACACCTACCGGGTGTGGCTCGACGACGGGCGGCTCAAGTTCCAGGAGGTCACCGATGACTGACCTCACCCTCTTCGACGCCGCCCCCTACGCCGTCCCGGCCGCCGAGGTTGAGCCGGTCGAGAAGCTGTCGGCTGATCGGCGCCGCACCCTCCGCCAGGCCACCGCGCTCGCCGCCGGGCGGCATCCGCTCACACGCGGCCGGCTCCACCCCGACGCCGCACCGCACGATGACCGGCAGGCGCCCGGCGCCCGCTGCGGCACATGCCGGTTCCGCGAGGTGATCGGCTACCACAACCGCAGCTACGGCAAATGCCTGTGGCCCGACGTCGACGGCGACTTGAACGAGCTGGCCCGGGTCACCCACGGCGCCTACCCGCGCGAACGCACCACCGAGATCGCCGACATGGCCGTCACCGGCAACACACCCGAAGACGCCATGTGCCAAATCAGCGCCCACGCCGAAAGCCTCTACGAATGGCACCAGGTCCAAGCCGAACGCAACGAGCCCGCGCCGCCACTCACCCCCGAAGAAGTCAACGCACGCATCGGCAAAGCCTTCGCCCAGCTGACCGCCGGCGCGCGGGCCTACCTCATACCCAAGCCGCCCGCCGCCGAGCAGCCGGCCGAACCCGCCACCGACGAGCCCGGCCAGGTCTGCGGCTCCGGATCGCCCATCTTCGCCGACATCCCATTCGGCCAGCAACAACCCAGCTGCACCAGGCCACCCCGGCACCGCGGACCCCATGGCGACGGCAAACGCACCTGGCGCAACTACGGGCTCGACCTCGACGACGAGCCCGGCCAGGAAGGCGCCGAGGCGGAAGACGACCCCGCATTCACGCCGCAGGAAACCGAAGCCGCCTACGACGCCGCGGTGGCCGCCCTCCGCGCCACACGCGCCCAAGGCGGCATCGTGCCCGGCGGCGTCGTCTACAGCACCGGCGGCGACCACGGACCGGAGGCCAAACAGTGATCCCACAAGCACGCATCGACGAAATCGCCAAAGACGCGGTCGTTGAAGCCGTCCGCGACCTCATCCACGACCGCATGGGACAAGGCGAACTGCTCTCCGACGACCTCGACGAAAACGCGCCCGAAGAAGAGCAGGAAGCCGAAATGGATCGGCTCGAAGCCGCCATCAAACGCTACCTACCAGCCAACCAGCGGTAGCACCACTCCCGCCCTGTCTCCACCAGGGCGGGCACAACCGAACAGCACCGACGAAACGAGGGACATCATGGGCGCGATCAAAGCGATCGAAACCGAGTACAAAGGCCACCTCATGCGGTCGCGCCTCGAGGCACGATGGGCCGTCTTCTTCGACGCCCTCGGTATCCCGTGGCACTACGAAGAGCAGGGCTACGAGCTCCCGTCCGGGCGGTATCTGCCGGACTTCCGCATCGAGGGCGGCGCCCTGGTCGGCTCTGCGGACCTCTGGGTGGAGGTCAAGGGCAAGCTCGAGCACGACGCCTTCGTGAAGGTGGTCCGGGCAGCTTACGAGCTACCCCGCGACCCGACCCGGCTGACGTGGCCTCAAGTTCTGCTGCTGTGCGAGGTTCCTGAGCCAGGGGATCCGACCCTCATGACGAGGATCGACGCCCGACCGGACGGCGTTGCACTCCAGCGCGTGCGTTGGCGAGGCTTCCTAGTCGGCACCAGCCGTGCCAATACGCGGCGGCACTACAGCACTGAACCAATCGGTGATCCCGAGGTCTTTCCCATTGCCGACCTGGACCGATGGACCGAGGCGCACACCATAGGCATCCGGCACTGGGCCGACGGCAACCTCATCGACTTCACCCTGCAGCACGACCGCGAAGTGGCCGCCGCTCATCGTGCTGCGCGGTCGGCCCGCTTCGAGCACGGCCAATCGGGGGCGATGCTCTGATGGCCCGCAGCCGCACCCTCAAACCCGAATTCTGGACCGACGAGGTCATCGTCGAACTGTCCTTCGCCGCCCGCCTGTTCTACCAAGGCTGCTGGAACTTCTCCATCTGCGACCAAGGCCACATCGACGACTCACCCAAGAGCCTCAAGATGAAAATCTTCCCGGCCGACGACGTCGACCCGGCCGCGCTCATCGACGAACTGATCAAGTGGGGTCGGCTGCGGCGTAAGGAAACCCCGGACGGGCGCACCTACCTGCATGTTGGCACGCTGGTGAAGCACACCAGGATGGAAACCCGCTGGAAGACACGGTGTCCCTACTGCGCACTTGAGGGATTGGCGAAACCCGTCAGCGCACCACCCGCCACGGATGAGCACGCCGAACCTCGCGCGGGGTTTGACGAGCACGACGGTGCTCACGAAAACCCGGACGATATAAAGGAAAGGAAAGGAAGGGAAGGTAAAGAGAGTGAGCCGCGCAAGCGCGGCACCCGCCTCCCCGAGGACTCCGGTGCTACGCTTGGCACATTCCCGGCGGCGGTGCCGGATGGCCAGAGCGAAAGCCTGGAAAGCCCAGCCACCGAGGGACTGGGATCACCCGGGACGCAGAACGCGTCGAGGCCGGGTGGGGCGCCGAAATCCAGCGGCGCAAAGGGAACCCGCATTCCCGAAACCTTCTCGATCACCAACGAGATGCGTGCATGGGCGAACGAACACGTTCCCGGCCTCAACATCGAGATCGAGACAGTCAAGTTCGTCAATCACTTCACCGCTAAGACCGGCCGAGGTTCCACAATGCTCCGATGGGACCTGGCCTGGCAAAACTGGATGCTCCGATCAGTTGATTTCGGCGGCGCACGAGCGTCGCCACCCGTCGTCGCGCACACCCCAGGCCACACGCTGTTCAACCCCGACGACCACGACTGACCAGGGAGCATGCACGTGGACGAACCCGTCGACGACCACGACCCGAACCCGCACGACCTCGCCGCCGAACGCGCGGTCCTCGGCGCCATGATGCTCGAGCCGATCGCCGCCGCACGTGGCACGGAAATCCTTGCCGCCGAAGACTTCTACCGGCCCGCACACACGGCCATCTTCGACGCGATCGGCCGCGGCGTACTCCGCCGCGAACCCACCGACGCGGCCGCCGTCGCCGTCCGGCTCGGCCCGTCGCTGACCCGCATCGGCGGCGCCCCCTACCTGCACGACCTCATCAGCCAAGCACCCATCGGGAGCACACTCGCCTGGTACGCCCAAACCGTCACCGACCGCGCCAGAATGCGCCGCCTCATCGAAGCCGGCACCCGCATCACCCAACTCGGCCGCGACACCCAACGCGACCCCGGCGAAGCCGCCGCGATGGCGGCCAAATACCTCGCCGAGGCAACCGATGCCCGCAACGCGAGCGACCCGATCCCGTGGGCCGAAGTCATCAACCCCGCCATGCGCTCCATCGAACGCGCCTCCAAAGCCGGCACCACCCCCGGTCTCACCACCGGCGTCGCCATGCTCGACACCATGATCGGCGGCCTACGCGGCGGACAGCTCATCATCGTCGCCGGACGCCCCGGCATGGGCAAATCCCAAGTCGCCGGCGACTGGGCCCGCCGCGCCACCATCCACAGCGCACGCCCCGCATGCGTCTTCAGTCTCGAGATGGGCCGCGACGAGCTCTACAACCGGATCATCTCCGCCGAAACCGGCGTCAGCCTCGCCCGCATCACCCGCGGCCACCTCACCGACGGCGAATGGACCGCCCTCGCCCGCCGGTCCGGCGAAACCGAAGACGCCCCGCTGTACCTCGACGACTCCGCCCCCATGACCCTGCACGACATCATCACGAAAGCCCGCCGCCTGCACGCCCGCACCCGCCTGTCCCTGATCGTCATCGACTACCTGCAGCTGGTCACCCTCGGCGGACGGCGCACCAACGACATCAACCGCGAACGCGAAGTATCCGAGATCTCCCGCGGATTGAAGCTGCTCGCCAAGGAACTCAACGTCCCCGTCGTCGCCGCGGCACAGCTCAACCGCAACGTCGAGCAGCGCCACGACAAACGCCCCGTCCTGTCCGACCTCCGCGAATCCGGCAGCGTCGAACAGGACTCCGACATCGTCGTCATGCTCTACCGCGACGACTACTACAACGCCAAATCGGTGCGGCCCAACGAACTCGACATGATCGTCACCAAGCACCGCGGCGGCCCGCAGGGCACCGTCGTGGCAATCGCCGACTTCGCCCACGGCCGCATCAAAGACCCCAATCCCCAATGCGCCCCCTGGCCGACCCTCATGGACCCGGAGGGGCAATGACCGCGCTCGCCGCCGTCATCCCGTTGCAGCCCAAGGAGACACCAGCATGAGCCTCACGACCGACCCGAACGACCCCCGCCTCACCCGAGGCGCTGACCCCGCAGACTCCGGCCACCACGACCAGGCCGAGGTGTACCTGGTGCTCTCCGAAGAAGAGCGCGCCAAAGGGTTCATCCGCCCCGTTCGCCGCTCCTACTGGCACACCACCTGCGGAAAAATCACCACCATGGGCCAGGCACTCGCCGAAACCTACGCCCGCCAACCCAACTTCTACGGCGCCACCTACTGCGCCCACTGCGGGCAGCACCGGCCCGTCGGACCGGACGGCGAATTCCACTGGTGCGACGAGAACGTCGAGACCCAGGCACCGTCACGGCAGCCGAAGGTGGGCACCTGATGGGCGGCGAGCCCAAGTGCCACTACTGCACCGACCGGCACAGCACCCGGTTCTTGTGCAACCCGGCGAAGAAGGTCCTCGACGCCATGGTGGCCCGTGGCATGTCGTTCAACATGCCGACGCTGGAGTTCCCCGAGCCGATCTCGATGCCCCGCGCTGACCTGCCGGACGTGGATGTCCTGGCCGTCCAGATCGTCGTCATGGGTGCCGTGATCGACGTTGCCGGGGTAGCCCGCCCTGCGCTGGTGTTCACCGGCCAGTCCGCCCACGGCGGGTCGCTTCCGCGAGTGCTGTACGCCGGCGAGGACGACGACCTGACACGGCTGTCCACATTGGTCAGCGACATGACCACGCTCGCGATCGACACAGCCGCACGCGCCCGGGAGTCCTGATGGCCACCTTCCTCAGCCCCGAACGCGCCGCACAGCTCCGCGAGCAGCTGCGCCAACTCCACCGGGCACGGCAACGCGCCTGGGTCGAAATCCGCACCTACCCGATCATCACCACGAAAGGACGCCCCTCGTGAGCATCGCCAAACACGACCCCGAACCCGCCCAGCCCACCAGCGCCAAGGATGAGATCAAAGCCATGGGCCGCATCGCCGCCATCCTCGACACCGTCGATGACGCCTGCTCCGACCGCATCGCCGTCTGGGTCTTCGAACGCTACCGGCAACCCGAGGCGGAGGAGACACGCTGATGGGCTACGAGATCCCCGGCCACGAGGGCACCATCGGCCCATTCCCCGGCCAATACCGCCGCCCCCACGTCTACGCCCGCGACGTCCACTCCGGAGCAGGCAACTGCGTCTGCGGTGCCGGGCTGTACGACCGGCGACACACCGAGGCTGCACCCGGAGTGCCGATCCCAGAACGTGCCACCACACCGGCCACATCGGAGGGAGACCAGGAGGCCGACCGTGAATAAGCCCAACGACCAAACAACATGCGGCGTCTGCGGCCAGATCCGACCAGACGCCGACCCGCCACCCACATTCACCGAGGTCCAGATCGGCACAACCAGCGACGGGAAACCGATCGTGCGCCCGCGTCTCAACAAACCGGTCCGCATGGACCCCGAGACCGGCGCCATCTGCTGGTGCCCACCGCCACCCGAGGTGAACCACTGATGCCCCGGGTGAAGATCGGCCACGCCTACAGCGTCTACGTCGAAATCGAAGCCAGCGAACTACGCGCTGCCGCACGCGAAGAATTCGAGCACGCCGTCAAGGTGACCTCCGGTGTGGACCCTGGCCCGGCCGGCGGGCTAACCACCGAAACCCGCTGGTTCCCCGCCCACACGGACCCCAAGGGTGGATACGGCGGCCGCTCTGGCTTCGCACCCGTCAAAGCGGGAGGCGAATGATGGTTGAGCTCCCACCCTTCCCAACCGACGACGCCACACTCGACATGCTCGCTGCCGCCGTCGACCCATGGCAGCACGGCCACCACAACGCCGACCGGACCAGCCTCCACGACTTCCTCACCCTCATGAGCCAGCTCGGCGGATCCGACACCAACGCCATCGCCGAAGACC
Source organism: Micromonosporaceae bacterium (assembly GCA_035650075.1). GTDB lineage: Bacteria > Actinomycetota > Actinomycetes > Mycobacteriales > Micromonosporaceae > DASSUC01. The sequence continues at coordinate 47,038 of DASRII010000451.1, forward strand.
ACCAGGACGACCGCATCCAGGTGATGCGCGACCCGGTCTATTCGGAGCACGGCGTCATCTCCGCACTCATCGACGAAATCCGGCGCCTACGAGGAGGAAGCTGATGCTCGGCGCGGTGATGGTCGGCGGCCCGCTGCATGGGCAGATCCACCACGTTCGACGTCCGGAACCGAGGGTGTTGATGGTGCCGCGCAAAGAGATTTTCACCGTCGCCTACACCACCGACCTCGATCCCATGATGACCATGCCTCAACCGCACATCTACGAACTGCGCTGGTACCGCTCCGAAAGGACATGGATGGAGACAGGCCGCCAGGCCGCCTATCTATGCAAGGACGAACCCGAACAGATCCACCCGACACCCGAACGTCCCGACGATGAGGAATCGGTCTACGCGGCCCGGCTCGCCGCGTACCTGTGGCTTCAGGCATGCGAGGACGCCCTACCCGGCTGCATCGCCCCAGCCTGCATGAGCAAGGGCCGCTACAAGTTCACCGCCGCCGAACACGGACGGTTCGCCGGACGCTGGTGGAAGCCCGGAGACGAAATCCGGCTCTGCCCCGAACACGGCGACGACGTCTACCGCGCCCAAGGCATGTACGGACTCGACCAGCTGCCCGACTGGCTCAAGCCCGACGTCATGCTCGACCTCCTCGATGCCGTCGGCATGGGTGCGTTCGCTGACGAGATCTACCAGGCGCGCGGCCGCGTGATGCGGCTCAAGACACATGAGGGGAATGGATGACCCCGCTCCTGTGCGCCGCAACCGACTGCGACCGCCGTGCCGCCGACGGCCTCCAACTCTGCTGGGGCCACACCCACGGCATCGAAAAAGACGCACCCCGCTGCGCCCACCTCCACGACGACCTCGCCCTCGTCCTCACCGCCACCGGTGGACCAGGCGCCAGCGGATTCGACGGAGGCGTCTCCATCAACCTCGCCGCCGCAGACGCCCGCGCCCTCATCCGCACCACGCTCACCGGAATCGCCCTCCACATCGCCCACAAGCGCGGAATCCGGCTACCCGGAAGTCATCGCCTACAGCGCCCCCCCGCAGGCGTCCACGGCCCCCACAACCGGATCTGGCAACCCAACACCAACAAACACGCACTGGGCGCCTACATCGCCACCCACCACCTGTGGCTCGCCGCCAACCACCCGATCGCGGCCGACCGGCTCGACCACGCCACCCGAGAAGGCCGACACGCCGCCTACCCCAACGGCACCCGCACCATCGACATCGGACATTGCCCCGACGAAACCGACGGCCAACCCTGCACCGGTAAAATCCGCGCCCTCATCCGAGACGAGGACAACCTCCTACCCTCCGCCGTCCACTGCGACACCAACCTCGAACACACCTGGAACGCCGACCAATGGCGCACCCTCGGCCGCACCCTCGGCATCCGCCAAACCCGCTACCTGTCTGCACTCGAGATCGCCATCCGATACCAACGCCCCGTCGGCACCGTCTACCGACTCGCCTCCCAACAGCAATGGCGCCGAACCGACGACGGCCGCCGACCAGTGCTCTACGACACATTGGACGTACAGCGGACCATGTCGAACTTGACATGCTGACCAGCGGCGAAGCATCATCTGTTCATGGTCGGTGCAGTGTCAGACGACCAGACCCAGCGGCCCGCCCAGCGCGGGCCTGCTTCGTCTTCGGGAACGTAGCTCAACGGCAGAGCACCCGCCTCCAAAGCGGGAAGATGCACGTTCGAATCGTGCCGGTCTCGCGACAACCCCAACGGGCGGGCTGTCGGCAATGGGATGAGGGCTCGGACGTCAAACCGGCCTCCCGGCAAGGACAGCCACGAAGGACCCCGTTCCCGAGCTGCACCTGCGCCCGAGCCCAACAACACCGAGGTGACCATGCCGACCACCCGGCACCACAAACACCGGGGCGGCAGACCATACACCCGGGCCAAACAACGCATGCACCAACTGTTCGGCTACGTGTGCCACCTCTGTGGCCACGGTGGTGCAGGGGAATCAGACCACCTCATCCCCCTCAAGGATTGGCCAGAACAACCACTCGACCCCGAACTGATGCGCCCCGCCCACGGAGCCAACTACCCATGCCCCACCTGCGGCCGCAAGTGCAACCAAGAACGAGGCACCAAGCCCCTTCACGCTGTGCAACCAACGATCAAGACAAGCAGAGCTTGGTAACGCACTGTGACGGTGAAGGGTAGGGGGCGGGGGTTGCGACGTAATTGACTAAGCCGGATGAC
>DASRII010000452.1:0-2236 GCA_035650075.1 Micromonosporaceae bacterium
CATGACCGCGGATCGCGGCATGTCCGGACGTGCTTAGTGACCGCGCTGGCACGGACAATCGCCGGTCGAATGTCGTAATACCGTGGGTGGCAGCAGTAGCAGACACTGCGAGACATGTTCGCGGGATTGGTGCTCTGCTGAGCCCGGATCCACCGGTGCGTTTTCTGGGGTGTGCTGAGTGGGATTTCGGGCCCGGGTTGTGATTCGGGGTGTGCTGGATGGGCCGGTCTGCCCGGCGTTTCCACTGTTGTGTCTCCGGTCGGGCCCGGTGGGCTGGGTGGTCAGGCGGTCGTCGCTGGTGGGGTGCTGGCGTGGGTGAGCAGGTCGGTCCAGTCGTGTTCCCAGGGCCAGTCGCGGGGTAGGTGCATGATGAGTCGGCGGGCGGATCGGGCGAGCCGGGCGGGCACGTTGATCAGCTGGGCGCGGATGGTGGCTGTGGTTGCACGGGCGTGGAACGCGCTGGCGAGGCAGCCGGCGGCGCGGGTCAGGTTGAACGCGATCGCGGTGAGGACGAGCCAGGCGGCGTTCGCGGTGAACAGCCCCGACGGCAGGTGCGCGAGGGCGCTGTTCTTCAGGTCGGCGATGACCTGCTCGATGATCGCGTGGCCGCGGTGCGCGGACTCAGCCTGCAGCATCGGAAGCGGTGTGTCGGTGAACACCGCGTGGTAGCGCCAGTCCGACGAGGTGGTGAACAACTCGCCCTGGCCGTCGGACTCGCCTGCCGGGTTGAGGCGCTTGACCCGGCGCACGATCAGCCGGGCGGTGACCTGCTCACCGAGACGGCGGCCGGTGAACGCGGTGAGACTGGTCTCGGCGACCTCGGCGTCGGAGACCCAGCGCTGCTCGCCGTCGTCCCAGACCGCCTCGGGGTACCGGATCGGCACCCAGGCATCCTCGGGTATCGCGGCGATCGCCGCGGCAACCGTCGACGTCATCCGGGTGGTGATCGAGAACCTGGCCCCGGCGCGGCGGGCCGCTGCGATGACCGGGTAGCCGTAGAACGCCGAGTCCGCGCGCAGCACGATCAGCCCGGACGCGCCGGCGGCTTTCGCGGCCCGGACCGCGTCGGCGACCAGCCGGTGCGCACCGCGCGCGGAGTTCGTCGAGCCCTTCCGGAGCCGGGTCGCGCAGATCACCGGCGCCGCTACCGGCGTCGACACCGTCGCGACCAGTGCGTTCAGGCCCTTCACCCCCGTGTAGCCGTACCCGACGCCCTGCTTGGCATACCCATGCGTGCCGCGCACCGTGTCGTCGGCATCGACCCAGGCGATCTGGTCCGCGCCGGCCAGCACCGGTGTGTGCGTGGCCAGGTTCGCCAACAAACCGGCGGCGATGCTGTCGAGCTGGCGGACATGCCCGAATGTGAACGAGCGCAGGAACGTGCCCAACGTCGACGGCGCCCGCACCCCAGACAGCACACGGCCCACGCCACCGTGCCGCAACAGATCCATGTCATCGATCGAGTCCGCGCCAGCCACCATGCCCGCGACCAGCGATGCCACCTTCGCGGCCGGGTTCGCGCCACCACTGCCAGGCGGCGTCAACCGCTCGGTGACCAGCCGGCCCAGACCACACCGCTGCGCCAACGACATCACCGGTACCAACCCGGCACACGACACCAGGTTCGGGTCGTCGAAACGAGCCGAAACAACATGAGACACTTGCATCTACCGGATGCCCTCCTGAGCGCGGCCAATCGTTGCTTCGACAACACCGATTGTCCTTGCACAGCAGGGCATTCCGGCTCTACGACCCGCGACCGACCATCACGTCACCGGTGGATCCAGGCTGAGCACTCGTTCGCCGGCCTTGCTCTTGGTGGACTTCCGCAGCAGGCCTTGGCCCTTCACCCGGATGATCGTGTGGGTGATCTCAACCGTCGCCGCGTCGAAGTTGATCTGGTCCCACATCACCGCCAACGCCTCACCGATGCGAACTCCGGTGGCCAGCATGAACAGGCTCAGGTCCGGTAGATCCCGCCTGTTCGCCTTCTCATCGGCCTGCAGCTGCCGCAGCCACGCGCCGATCTCGTCGGCGGACAACGCCCGGGGACTCTTCGAGCGGGTGACCTCGATACGCTCGACATCTCGAACCGGGTTGGTCGACACGGCGCCGTACCGAACGGCCAGACCCATTACGCCCGAGATGACGCTCCGGCAAGTCTTGGCTGTCGGTGCGCCAGCGTCGGTCTTGATGGCACCAATGATTCTGTCGAGCAATGGTGTCGTGGCCTCAC
>DASRII010000453.1:0-9004 GCA_035650075.1 Micromonosporaceae bacterium
CGACGGCTCGCCGGTGCACGTGATCGCCGCCGCGTACGGCGTCGGTGAAGGTGTCGTGCAGGAGCGCGCCGACATCGACCACTTCTTCGTGGGCCCGGACGGTACCCGAGCCGAAATCGTCCACAAAGGACCCGTGCTCGACGACGCCGACCTGCAACGGATCGTGTCCGTCGCCGAGCGCATCGAGGCGCAGTTCGGCGCCCCGCAGGACATCGAGGGCGCGTTCACCGCCGACGGTGGGCTGTACATCGTGCAGAGCCGGCCCATTGTCCTGCCGGTACCGCCGGTGGAGTGGAGCAACCACAACATCACCGAGAGCTATCCGGGAGTGTCCAGCGCGCTCACCTACACGGTGGCCCGGGAGTTCTACCGCGTCATCTTCACCGACGCGTACCGCCGCCTCGGCGTACCGCCGGAACGCCTCCGTGCCAACGCACATCATCTGCAGCGGATGGTCGGCTACCTCGACGGCCGCGTGTACTACCGGCTCGACGCCTGGTACGCGCTGCACGGCCAGATGCGGGTCTTCGAGTTCGTGCGCGGCTGGTGGGAGCACGGCATGGGGCTGTCCGGCTCGATGCGCGCCAGTGCCCTCGGCCGCGGCTGGCGCCGGCGTGCGCTGCGCGAGGCACCGGCCATGGCCTGGCGCATGGCCCGCCACGGTACCGACGTGCGCGACTTTCTGCGTTGGTGGGACCGCACCGCCACGTCGACGCGTCGCGCGGTCGCCGAGGCCGAGCCGGACCGCCTGGTCGACATCTACCGGCGGCTGTGGTCCGACGTCGGTGCGTATTGGGGCGTGACGCTGACCAACAGCATCCACACGATCCTGGTCGGGCAGACCCTCGATGCGCTGCTGCGGCGCTGGGCCGGACCGGACGGCTCACTGCTGGCCGGCCTGCTCGCCGGCGGGCCGGAGAACCGCTCGCTGGCGGCGCTGCGCTCGGCGATCGCGCTGGCCGAGGTGATCGGCGAGCACGCCGATGCGCGCGCCGCCGTCCTCGATACCGCCGCGGCCGCCGTGTGGGCGGATCTCACAACCGGCCGGTACGGCAAGCGCATCGCCGCGGCCGCGGCCGAACACGTGCGCCGCTTCGGCGACCGGGCACCGGGCGACCTGAAGCTCGAGTCGCCGACACCGCGCCAGGACCCGTCGATAGTGCTGGATGCGCTGCGACCGCTGGTGCGTTCCGGCCGTACCGTCGACGCCAGCAAGGCCGAGGAGCGGCGCGTCCGCGAGGAGGCCGAGCGGGATCTGCGCCGACGCTGCGGCAACCGTGCCCGCCTGGCCGTGCTGGGCACGCTCGCGCGGGTGATGCGCGGGCTGGTCAAGACGCGCGAGGACACGAGGTACTGCCGATCCGAGTTGTACGGGATCTCGCGCGACATCCTGTTCCGGCTGGGTACCGCGCTCGTGGCCGCGGGCCACCTCGACGAGCAGCGCGATGTCCTCGACCTCACCGTCGAGGAGGTGCTGGGCGCGTTCGAGGGTACTGTCGTCGGCTCCGAGTTGCGTCCGCTGGCCGCGCACCGGCGGGCCGAGCGGCAGCGCTTCGAGGCGCTGGCGGCACCACCGTCGCGGCAGCTCACAGACGCGTGCGTGCCGCTGGCCCGGCCGCGGCCGGCCAGTGCCGCACCCGACCCGGCCGCCGGCGGTGCCGTCCTGCACGGGCTCGCGTCCAGCGGGGGAACCGTCCGCGCACCGGCGCGGGTCGTGCTGCACCCCTCGTCGGTGTCGCCCGAGTCGTGCCGCGACACCGTTCTCGTGGCACGCGAGACCGACCCCGGGTGGCTGTTCCTCATGACCGTGGCCAAGGGCATGGTCGTCGAGCGGGGCACGCTGCTGTCGCACACGGCGATCACCGGCCGGTTGCTCGGAGTACCGACCGTCGTGGCGGTCGCCGGTGCCACCACGGCCATCCCCGACGGTGCGCTCGTCGAGCTGGACTGCACCGCGGGCACAGTCCGGGTGGTGCAGCAATGAGTGCCCGGCTGTGGCGATACGTGCTGCGCAGTTACCCGCCGGCGTTCTACGTACCGTTCGCGCTGTGCTGGTCCCTCGGCGTCACCGCGCTGTTCGTGCTCGCCGACCCGCGCGTGCGGTGGCAGGCCGGCGGGGCGGCGGTCGCCGCCGTAACGTTCGCCGTCGACCTGCTGCTCCTGCGCGCCATCGACGACCTTCGCGATCTGGACTACGACCGGGTACACAACCCGGACCGGCCACTGGCCGCCGGCATGGTGCGCGAGCGCGACCTGGTGGTGCTGCTGGTCGGAGGCACGGCGCTGCTGCTCGCACTCAACGCGGGGCACGGTACCGCCGCGGCGGTACTGGCGCTGCAGCTCGGATACGCCGCCCTGCTGATCCTGCTGGACCGGCGGTGGGGTTGGCCGCCCGGGCAAGCGCTGATCCTCAACGCCGCCGTGGCGCTGCCGGTACAGGTGCTGTCGAACCTGTACCTCTACGCGGTCGTGCTCGACGACGCCGGCCTGCGTCCGAGCTGGCGCGCCGCGCTGCCGGTCCTGGTGGCGGTCATCGCGTTCCTGCACCTCGAGGTCGGACGGAAGGTGACGCGGCGGTCCCGGCCGGGCGAGCGCACGTACGCGGCTCGCTACGGCGCGAACCCGACCGCGCTGGTCGGCGTAGCCGCGGCGCTGGCCTCGGTCGCCCTCGCGCTGATCGTGTTGCGCCCGTGGGCCGCGCACGCCGATGCGGGCGCGTGGGGCTGGTTGGTACTGGCACCGCTGGCTTTCATCGCCGTGGGCGGCTACCGGTTCTGGCTCGCCGGTGCCGTGCGTTGGCCGCTGCTGGCCGCCGCGCTGTTCCTGCTGACGAGCGACCTGGCGTATCTCGTGATCGGCGTGGCTGGAAGGGAGCTGGCATGACGTTTCCGTTCCCCGAAGGCCCCGATGCCCGCCCGCCCCGCCGCTACGAGGAGCTGCTCACCGAGCCGGGGTTGCCGTCGGTTCGGTTGTCCAACGGCTACGACGCACTGCTGGTCACCCGCTACGCGGAGGTGCGGCAGGTTCTCTCCGACGATCGCTTCAGCCGCGCCCGGTTTCCGGGCCGGCCGATGTTCGCCCGGACCACCGAATCCCTCGCGCTGGCCACGAGCGACCCGCCGGTGCACACCCGGCGCCGCCGGGCCGTGTTGTCGGCGTTCACCGCACGCAAGGCCCGCGAGCAGATGCCGTCGTTGCGTACGCTCGCCGACGACCTGCTCGACCAGGTCGGTACCGCCGCGCAGCCGGTGGACCTGGTCGCCACGTTCGCCGTGCCGTTCACGATGCGGGTGATCACCCAGATGCTCGGGATACCGCCGCAGGACGAGACGTTCCTGCGGCCGCTGGTCGACCGGATGATGTCGGCCGGGCGGTTCGACGCCGACGAGGTCGCCGCGGCACACGAGGAGGCGACGCGGTACTTCGGCCGGCTCGTAGCCGCCTGTGCCGCCGATCCGGGCGGCTCGGATCTGCTCACCGAACTGCTGCACACACCGCAACGGGGGCTGAGCCAGGAGGAGGTCGTCGTCTTCGGCTACGGCCTGCTGATGGCCGGCTACGAGACAACCAGCAACCAATTGGCGATGTGCGCCCTCATGGTGCTCGAGGACCCGGAGTGGGCCGAGTCCCTGCACCGCGAGCCGCAGACCGTGCCCACCGCTGTCGAGGAGATGCTCCGCTGGAGCGCGCTGATCAGCACCGGTGGCGCGCCGCACATCGCGCTCGACGACGTACAGGTCGGCGACACGTTGGTCAGGGCGGGGCAGGTGGTCGTACCGCTCACCGACGCCGCCAACCGCGACGCCACCGTGTTCGACGAGCCGGGCTGCTTCGCACCCGACCGGCCCGACAACCCGCACCTCGCCTTCGGCCACGGCCGGCACTTCTGCCTCGGCGCGCACCTGGCCCGGGCCGAACTGCAGGTCGGTCTCTCGGCACTGCTGCACCGGTTCGAGGGCCTGCGGCTGGCCGTACCGGCAGACGAACTCACCTGGCGGCGCGGCATGTTCATCCGCGGTCCGCAGGCCCTGCCGGTGCGCTGGAACGCGCTGCGTGACCGGAAGGAGGGCTGACGTGCGTCCGGATCACGTGTTCGTCGCCGGCCTCGGTACGTACCTGCCCGAGCGGGTGAGCACCCGCCAGGCGGTCGAGGAGGGCTGGTACGACGCCGACGAGGCGGCCACCAGCGGCTGGACGAGCGCGGCCGTAGCCGGTGACGTGTCGGCACCGGACATGGCCGTGTACGCGGCCCGGCTGGCGATGCGCCGCTCGGGGCACCGGCCCGAGGACATCGCGGTACTCATGCACGCGTGCACCCTGCACCAGGGCCCGGACATCTGGCCGCCGCAGCAGTACATCCAGCGGCACACGATCGGCGGTACCGCGCCCGCGCTCGAACTGCGGCAGAGCTGCAACGGCATGCTCGGCGCGATGGAGCTGTCGTGTTGCTTCCTGGCGGCACACGACGCGACCGCGGCGCTGATCACCGGCGCGGACAACTTCGGTACACCGCTGTTCGACCGGTGGCGCTACCTGTCCGGCGCCGGTACCAACCGGACGTCGATCCTGGGCGACGCCGCCGCCGCACTCGTACTGTCCCGGCGCGGCGGCTTCGCCCGGCTCCGCGCCATCCGGTCGATGTCGCTGCCGGACCTCGAGGAGCTGACCCGCAGCGGCGTACCGCTGTTCCCGCCCGATGCGACCGTCGGGCGCAAAGCCGACCTGGGCGCCCGGGTGGCGCACCTGCGGCATACCGACCCCGAAGCGTTCACGGCGGCCCGCGAAGCGTTGCAGGACGCGCGGTCGCAACTGGCCGAGCAGGCCTTGGCCGAGGCTGGCATCGAGCCGGCCCAGGTCACCAGGGTCACCCATGTGTTCGGCGGCGGCGTGGAGTACGTCAAGAGTGTCCTGAGCCCGGTCGGCATCGACGCCTCGCGTGGCCTGCTCGACTTCGGCCGCGGCGTCGGACACCTCGGTACCTGCGACCACGCCGTCGGGCTGGACCACCTGCTCACCACCGGTCAGGTCGGGGCGGGCGACCACGTGCTCATGATGAGCAACGGCGGTGCCTCGCTGACCTGCGCGGTGCTGTCGATCCTGACCCGACCCGATCAGCGCCAGCCGTAGCCGCCCCGCAGCGCCTGGCCGATCCGGTCGAAACGCGCCCGATCCAGTACCGCGCCTTCGCGGCGGATGCCGTCCTCGCGCATCGTCAGCACCCGGTCGAGCCGGACCCAGCTCGGCCGGTTGTCGTGGTCCCACGCGCCGGTACCGAGTGCCAGCCAGTGCCGTTGCCCGTCCCGTTCGGTCCGGCTGGAGAGCATGAGCCCGAACAACGTCCGGCCCTGCCGGCTGATGACGAGTACCGGGCGGTCCTTGCCCTGGCGCGGCTCGTCCTCGTACGCCACCCAGGTCCACACGATCTCACCGGGATCGGCCCGCCCGTCCAGCTCCGGTGCGTAACTGAGCTGTCGCCGCTGCAGCGCCGCTACCTGGCGCCGCCCCGCATCGCGGGCGGGGGCGGGACCACGCCGGCGTAGTCGGGACCAAATGTTCACACCGCGGCACCCTACCCTGTGACCAGTCGAGGAAAGGCCTGCCGATGAGCCGTAGGCGCCTGGACCTTCGGTCGGCGCAGATCAAGACCAACGGAGCGGACCAATGAGCGGTGAGCACTACATCCCGTTTCGCCGGAACGACATCGTCGCGATGTGCGCGGCCGAGCTGCCCGCGGCCGAGCGCGCGTCGTTCCTGGGTTTCGCCAGGATGCTCGCGAGCCTGCTGCACCACCAGTTCCACGCCCGCATCGAGGCACTCAAGGATGCCTATCATCCGCTGAACTCCGAGGCTGATACCAGGAACGTCACGACGCTGAGCCCCGAGGAGCTGCACGCGGCACAGCTGCGCCTGGAGGCGGAGTTGGAGGCGCTGGCCCGCGCCGCCAACTTCACACCGATCGACCCGGCCGAGCTGAACCGGGCGTTCAACGACCACTCGCTGCTGAAGGTACGCATGGCCGTCGACACCGACTCGATCGACAAGGTGATGTTCTTCCGCCGCGGCGAGTCGACCCGTACCCGTCGGGAACGGATCTGGTTCGGACTGCGCCGGCGGACGGTCACGTTCACCAACTACGGGCGGGTACTGGTCTACGCCCGCTTCAAGGAGACGGAGGGACGCACCGCCGTCATCAAGCTCTTCCAGAACGTCCCGCGCCACGACCTCGAGATGGTCTTCCCGAACGTACAGGTGCGGATGCGGCCCATCGACCGCGTGCTGATCGGCGTACCCGCGCTGTTTTCCGGTGTGGTCCTGGTGGTCACCAAGCTCGTCACCTCGCTCGGCCTGGTGTTGCTGTTGCTGGCTTTCTGGATGGGCCTGCGCGACCAGCCGGTGACGTTGAACCAGACCGCGGTGATCTCGGCCGGGATCGGTCTCGGCGCGTTCGGTGCGTACCTGGTCCGCCAGATCACGAAGTTCAAGAACCGGAAGATCCTGTTCATGAAGGCCCTGTCGGAGAGCCTCTATTTCCGCAACCTCGACAACGACGCCGGGGTGTTCCACCACCTGCTCGACGCGGCGGAGGAAGCCGAGGCCACCGAGGCGTTGCTGGCGTACCACCTGCTGCGCACGGCACCGCACCCGCTGAGCCCGAAAGAGCTGGACAGCCGGATCGAGAGCTGGTTCGCGCAACGGTGGGACGCGCGGCTCGACTTCGAGGTCGACGACGGCGTACGCAAGCTGCGCCAACTGTCTCTCGTCACCGAGGACGAGCAGGGCCGGCTGAGCGCGGTGGCGCTGACGGACGCCAAGCGGTACCTGGACAAGGTCTGGGACGACCTCGTCAACTACGACGAGGGCGCCGAGCTCACCGCCAACGCCGGGTGACCCAGCGGCGCACCAGAGGTGGCACGACCCACGAGTACACGCACAGCGCGATCCAGGTCAGGCTGAACACGAGCAAGAGGGTGTACAGCCCGAGCGCGCGCAGTCCAAAGAGGACAATCACCGCGGCGATCCACGTCTTGACTGGTCCGAAGCGGACGAACGGCCGGACCGGTATCAGCAACGGATGCTTGGCCAGCTTGGTCTCCATGGCGAGCTGCGCGTAGTCGTCGACGGTCGGCTCGGCCGCGACCGCCTGCCGGATCCCGGAGTCGGCGGCGTTGACCTGGCCCCGCAGAGCGCTCGTCCCGCCGAGCAGGGCGTGGGCGGCGGCACTCTCCGGGTACTCGGCGACGAACTCGCGGGCGATCCGCTGCGCGGTCCGGTCGTCGCCGCGGGAGAACGCCAGTTGCACGCGCGCGCCGTAGACCACCGCGGCGTTCGGCTGTATCGCCGCCGCCCGCTCGACGAGCTTCCCCGCCTTGTCGACCTGGCCCGCCGCCATACAGATCCGCGCGTAGCAGCACAGCAGGTCGATGTCCTGCGGGTCGAGGGCGAGACCGTCGAGCGCGGCCCGTTCGGCGACCTCCAGGTTGCCCAGTTCCTGTTCGGCGTCGGCGAGCAGCCGCAACAGATCCGGGTCGGGTCCCCCGGCGGTGAGCCCATGCCGGGCCGCCTCGGCAGCCTCCGTCCAGCGGTTCAGCTGAACGAGCGCCGCACAGCGCAGGTGGAAGGCGCGGGCGCTCACCGCATCCGTGGCGGGCAGCACGGCCAACTCCCGCAGCACGTCCTCCGGCCGGTTGGCGAGCAGCAGCGCCTGCGCCCGCTCGAGCCCGCTCACAAGATCACCCCGAAAATCAGTGCCGCCTCGGCCAATCCGCAGCCGATCGCCGCCAGGACGCCGGGCCAGACGAGGCTCGCCGGTTCGCCGTTGTTCTGCAGGAACGCGCGGAACGGACGGCGCTGCAACGCGTTGACCACCAACCAGACCAGCAGACCCGCGACGGCACCGCTGAGGCGGCCGAGCGAGTTACCGCCCGTCGTGGCCACGAAGACCACGCGCGCGGCGATCGCCGCGATCCCCGCCACCGCGATCAGCATCAGGTGCGTGCGCGTCAGCGACAAGCGCCGCCCGTTGAGCAGGCCGAGCACCGTCGCGGCGAGGGGTCCGCCGAAGAAGGCCGGGTACACGATGGAGTCCGGCCGCCACGGCGGCTTTGCCGGTGCGGATGGAGTACGGACCGTAGGGGTAAACAGGTCGTCCGTCATGGCCGCGCATAATAGCGGCCGTGGGCTCCCCTCTGATCGATAGTCTGCTCGCCGCCGTCGAGGCCCGACCGCAGGACGTTCCGCTGCGTCTCCACCTCGCCGAGCTGCTGGTGGGTGCCGGCCGGCAGGACGAAGCGGTGACCCACCTGGCGACCGTGCTGCAGCAGGAGCCCGGCAACGCCGAGGCGAAGGCGCTCATGAAGCGGGCGTTCGGAGCCCAGCGCGGCGTCGACTGGCACGCCTACGAGGAGCAGTTCGTGGACTCGGTACCGCCGCGTTTCGCGCGAGCCGACGACGAACCGGATCCCGTGCTGGGCGACGAGGATCGGATCGTCGACCTCGAGACGTCGACGATACGGCTGGCCGACGTCGGCGGCATGACCGAGGTCAAGAAGCGGTTGGAGCTGGCCTTCCTGGCGCCGCTGCGCAACGAGAAGCTGCGCGAGCTGTACGGCAAGAGCCTGCGCGGCGGCCTGCTCCTCTACGGCCCGCCCGGCTGCGGCAAGACCTTCCTCGCCAAGGCGGTAGCCGGTGAGATGGGTGCCAAGTTCGCCACCATCTCCCTGGTCGACGTGCTGAACATGTGGATCGGGCAGTCCGAGCACAACCTGCACGAAATCTTCGAAACGGCTCGGCGCAACGCGCCCTGCGTGGTGTTCCTCGACGAGGTGGACGCGTTGGGGCACAAGCGGAGCCAGTTGCAGTCGTCGGCGATGCGTACCCTCGGCAACCAGTTGCTCGCGGAGCTCGACGGCATGGAAGGCAACAACGAGGGCGTCTTCGTGCTCGCGGCGACCAACGCCCCGTGGGATGTGGACGCGGCGCTGCGCCGGCCGGGGCGGCTGGACCG
>DASRII010000454.1:0-14512 GCA_035650075.1 Micromonosporaceae bacterium
CAGGTCAGGCACCATTTGATGTTGCGCGCCCGAAGGGACTCGAACCCCTAACCTTCTGATCCGTAGTCAGATGCTCTGGGCCTCCACTCCCACGGTTACACTCTCACAAATCCGTCCGATTCGCAAGCCCTCCGTCCGGAACGGAGGGCTTTCTGTATTGGCTGGTCCGGGCGCCGGGCCTCCTCGGTGGACGCTTGGCCGGCTTCCTGAGGATGGCTGTGCGGGTCGTGCGTGCTGGAACCGTGCGGGAAATCCGACCAGATAGCCGGCGTACGAGCACCGTAGGAGCACACGGAGATCCACTTTGGGCGCCTTCCGGACGGGTGGCCGCCGGCATGTCCGCGACCCCATGTAGACGTTCCTGTCGTATTGGCGAGCCGCCAAGTACGGCCTGGAGGACGACAACTCGAAGGTGGTCGACAAGGTAGTACGCAGCTACGCAAGGCTATCGTCGGGTCGCTGTGCGTGGCAGCATGTGTTTGACCATGCCACATCGCCGCCGTTCGTGGAGTGGAGCATGCCGAGCGACTCGGACTCCTCGAAATGGGACTGCCCGCCGCACACCAAGGCGAAGCACGACATGCTCGCCTCCTACCTGGACGGCTGGTTTCCGATCCTGTCGCGGTGGAACGGCCGGGTGCTCTACTTCGATGGCTTCGCCGGCCGGGGCCGGTACAACGACGGCTCGGAGGGCTCACCCCTGGTGGCGCTGAGGCGATTGGTCGAGCACCGGTCGTTCCCGCAGATGCGTCACCGGGAGTTCGTCTTCTACCTGGTGGAGGCCGACGCCGACAACGCCGCCTCGCTGCAGCAGGAGATCGACGTCTTCAAAGCAGAGAAGGCACCGTGGCCGGCCACGATCACCACCCGCGTGGTCAACGACAGATTCGACGCGACCGCCAACGCGATCCTCGACCAGCTGCGCGAGCAGAAACGCAATCTGGCCCCGACGTTCGCTTTCATCGACCCGTTCGGCTACAGCGGCATCCCGATGGACCTGATGGCCGACCTGCTCGCCTATCCGAAGACAGAAGTGTTCGTCAACTTCATGGTCGGCCACGTGCAGCGTTTCATCACCCGCGACGGCCAGGAGAAACCGATGCGCGAGCTGTTCGGCATGGACGTCAGCAACGTGCTCGACGGCTACAACGAACAAGGCGACCGGGTCGAACACCTACGCGCGGTCTACGCCCGGCAGCTACAGCAGCGGGCGGGGTTCGACCACGTGCAGTCCTTCGCAATGATCAACGCCACCGGGAACATCGGCTACTACCTACTTCACGGCACTCGCCACCCCAAGGGCGTCGAGCTGATGAAGGATGCCATGTGGCGCATCGACCCAGGCGGCGGCTACACCTTCTCCGATCGGCTCGCCGACGAGAACGTGCTGTTCACCCTCGATCCCGACCTGGCACCCCTCCGGGCGGAGCTACTCCGTCACTTCGCCGGCCGCCGCGATGTCCCCGTCGACGACATCGAGTGGCACGCGGTGCTGAACACCCCGTACCGCAAGGCTCACGTGCGTCCCGTGCTGCGTCCACTGGAGAAGGAGAGGGTCATTCAGGTCAACCGGCCACCGGGCAAGAAGCAGTACGCCGAAGGCGTCACGGTCGACTTTCCCTAGACCAGAACCAGGGTCTGCGGCATGTCGTCCCAGGTGCGTCCATCAAGCTCGCGCCCACCTGCCTTCTGTGTGCGGCCACCCCACTGCTTGAAGAAGAACGGCACACCCGCGGCCAAGCACTGATCGCGCAGATCTACCACCCATCCCGGATCCATCGGCCGGGCATCGGCACCGCTCTCCCCACCGGCGATAACCCAACCGATGCCGCCGAGCGACAGGCCGGGCATCGGGCCCAGCAGCGGCTCGCACGACAGGAACCGCACCGCTGCCGGCACCGCCCGAAGGTCGTCCACTCGGTCCAGCACCGTGGCGTCCTCGACTGACACGCCCATCCACACGTTGTCCGGCCACGGCAGAGAGTCAGCCAGCCGGCGCAGCCTGCGGGCCCGCTTGGTCAGCACCTGGTAGGTGTGCTGCGGCGTGGTCGCCATCACCTCGAAGACCTGACGAATGAACGCGACCGGTACCCGGGCATGGAACAGGTCGGACATCGAGTTCACGAACACCAGCCGCGACCGTCTCCAGGTCGCCGGTAGATCAAGGGCATCCGGGTGAAACGCCAGGCCGAAGCCAGGGCCGCTGGTCCGCGGGTCACCGTCAGTCTGGTAACGAGGCTGCCCCATCGCCTTGAGACGCTTCGCCAGCGTCAACGCGTAGCAGTTGTCGCAACCACGCGACACTTTGTCACACCCGGTCGTGGGATTCCAGGTGGCCTCGGTCCACTCGATGGCACTTCGGTCGCCCATGAGTCCTCCACACGGCCAGCGTAACCGCTATCGAACGGATGTTCTAGCCGTCGTCATGCCGGGTTCCGGCAATATCCTCTCCTGCGTCGGCTGGCGGAGAGTTGTGCCTCGCCGCGGCCCTGATCTGGGTGTATCTGCCTCGAGAGCCCGCCGCTATCGGCCCCTCGTCCCCGAGGCGGGAGTCGACGGCAGACGGGGGCACTCCGCGATTTCGTCGCGCATGCGAAGCTGGGCAGCGAGCGGCTGTGCCGCACAGGTTCCTGTCGCAGGCGGCCGAGGCCCGGAACAGGGGCGGACGACGAGCACGCGGTGGTGGCGGTCAGCGCACCTACTGCACGGGCGAGGCAGTCGTTCCCGGCGGGCTGGTCCAGTCTGCTTCGTCGTACCACGCGACCATGATCGCCTCGCGGCTGGTCAGGTCGTCGATGAGCTGCAGCCGGGCGGCGCTAGTGGGCCGCCGAGGGTAGAGCAGGACCCCGCTGACCGAGTCCCACCCGCCGCCGCGTGCTGCGGCCGAGTCGTCGTTGCCGACGGCGGCGTCCATGTCGTCGAGGTACCGGTCGAGGTACGCCTGTAGTTGCCGGATGTGCGCACGCAGGTTGGGCCGCACCCGGTGCCCGGCCAGGGCATCCCAGTCGGTGCTCTTGATCTCGATGACCACGGCGTAGCGCTCATCGTCGAGGTCGGGCACCACGTGCAGGTCGACGCGGCCCCGGCCGACGCGGCTGAGCTTGACGTGATGCTCCGGACGGGCCGTGGCGCCGGCCAGCCCGAGGAGGAACGCGGTCTGGACTTGCTGGTGGAAGCGCTGTCCGCGGCGCAGCGGCGCGGTCGAAGGACGCCACACGGTTGGCCGGTTGTCGAGGACGTCGCGGTGGACGCGGCCATCGATGACGACAGTGAGCTCGGTGAGATCCGGCACGTCGGCCCCGTCGCCGTAGATGAGGCGGTGGAAGACCAGGCAGCCGGGGTTGGCGGCGGCGAGCCGCTCCAACTGCCGGTAGCGGCGCCCAGCCGGCGACCAGCCCCGGTTGACGTGCCGGGCCTGGGCGAACACGTTAGCGTCCAGGCCGCCCCCGCTGGCGTGGGCGATCAGATGGCCACGTTCGTAGCCGGCCCCTGCAAGTGCCGAAGACAACGGGAACCCGGCCTGCCGCGACCTGTCCCGCGGCGTCGCCGGGTTGCGGGCGTGCGTCCACGCCGCCACCGTGCGGGACGCCCGTTCCATATCGGCACTGTGGTCGAACAGGAAACCGACGCCCTGCGCGCTGAACGTCACCAGGTCGGCGGCTGGGAACGTCGCCGAGTATCCGGCGGCAGCCGCGTCCACCAGGCAGGCAGCCATGTCCTCCCTGGCCGAGCCCGCACGCGGGCCGATGGGATCGGTGTCGGACGGCGGCACTCCCTGGGCGGCATGGACGGCCGCGCGATCACCAGGCCAGGGCGGCGACTGCTCCATAGGTTGAAGCTACCGGGCCGCGGACGCGCGTCTCGGGACCGCCGACCGACCCCGGGGCCCGTCGCTGATCTGACGCCACGAACGGCTCGAGCAGTTGGGCAGACGCCGTCTCGGCGTCTGCCTTGCCTCTATCGGTTGCGTCAGGCTGTGCGCCGTCATCGCACGGCCACGGGCGTGGTCGACACTGCCGACGAGTAGCGCCAACCTGACCTGCAATTGGCACGGTCGGAAGCCGTCTTCTGAGTATTCCGAGCCGACGCCGCCACTACCACCAACCGGGCCGGCTGAACCGAGTCGAGACGGCCCTATTCGCCTTCACCGCACGGACTGCCAAGTCACAGGAACAACGCCGTCGCCGGTTACGTCCACTGGCTCAACCGGCCGAGGCCCAGCCCAACACAGTTCATCCGTCAAATCCAAGATCCGCTATCGGGTCGGCCCACCCGCGCGGTTCGCGCTGAGCACTTACTGTGGCCGTAGAATGCGTTGAACATCAGGTCGAGGGGGATTTAGCGATTGGCCGCGCGGTGAAGGGTTTGCCGGGTGACGGACACGTCCTGTCGCTCCATGGCCAGACCCACCGGGGAGAGTTCAGTCACCGCCGGTGGACCGTTGCCGGGCTCGGTTCCGACGACATTGTGAACCTCCTGGTGACGGGCCATGAAACGCACCACGCGGCACTGAACTCGGGCACTGCGTGGGGTGCGTTGTTGCAGGCAAATGCAATCGCAGCCCACCTATTGCCCGAGGAGCCGCGTTATGTGGAGGCTTTGACGGCGCTGGTCGGGCGCTGTCGACGCACTCACGAGGCGTACGCAACACATTGCAGCCTTGTCAGCATCCTCAATGCCGACGAGGAATCGTCCGTGAGCAGTTTGCTCGCTGGGTTTCCGGCGTATCGTACGCATCTGAACGACGCGGTCGCGGTCGGTCCGGTCGGTCCGTTGAGTTTGATCTGGCGACAGATCGCTGCCGAGTCCGCGCTGCTCGTCTGCATGCAGCCCCGCATACTGCCGTTGTCGGCACCACTGAGGCAGTTTCGGCCATCGCAACTACGAGACGCGGACAGCCCTGACAGCCGCTACACGCTGCTGCGCCGCCTGGGACCGCGTCTGTGGACCGAAGTCGACAGGACCTGCGATCGCGTCATCGGCCAGCCGTGGTCCGAGATGAAGCGCGCCGATCCGCGTGATCCCGATACGGCTTCCGAACTACTGGAGTCACTTCGGCTTGGGCTTCGCCAGCTGTGTGTGCACGCCGCAACGGTCCTCCTCGATTCGGAGGGCAGGCCCACCATGAGCATCGAGGAGGTTCAACAGGCGACCGACAGCGTCATCGAAGCGCTGTCGGAGGCACTCGGCACCATCAAGAACCCGATGGTCGCTGATCCCAGCCACCGACTCGGCCTTGCCAGCTTGTACGATCTGGAGCGCATCGAACTTCATCCTCCCCTGGTAGCCCGGGTCCGGCCGACCGCCGCGGTGGACCCGACCTGCTTCGTCAGCAACGACGCCCCTGACCGGCACATCTTCGTCGTGGGGCGGCGCGCAGATGTGTTGCGCCAGCAGTTCCGGCTTGTGGGAGATCCTTGGCAGCCGAACGAAACCGTCTGTGCGGTGCAGGTATCCCGGATTGGCCCAGACGGAAATCGGATCGTTGATCTCTATCCGATGATGTGTCCAGATGAGCTGACCCGCCTTCTCGAGGTGCCCACCGATCGCGGTGTCCTCGCCAGCGTCGCGGTATCGGGCTGCCGCGACACCGCCTGGCGTGACTTGTGGCTCCCGGCCCTCAATCGTGCGACCCGCCTGACGATGCTGTTGGACCTGCCGTTCCTCCCGTCGATTGACGCGCTCGTGGACGCGGACTTGGGATTCCGGTACGTGCTGGCTCGCATCCCGTTCGCGGGCGGCGCGCAGTATGTGTTTGGCTGCAGCATCAGGGACGAACCGCCATTGCTGGGTCTCTGCAGCCTCTCCGCCGGCCAGGCGTTCGCCGAATACGCCTCGCGGCGTTCCGGTGGGCAAGCCATCGAAACCCTAGAGGCACTTGGCGCCGACCGCAGCCACCTTCCACTGATCGTTGCGCATCTCGTCCTGGACGAGTCGTACCTTGAGACCATGCCCTGAACGATTCCCCCACGGCGGCGTCGATCATATTTTGTCGGTGCTCATGGCGTCGTGGCCCGTGAACTCGATGGTGACCCTGCCGTTGCAGACAGGTTCGCCCAGTTGGGCCTGCTCGATCGCGTAGACGAACTCGGCGTAGTCGTCGGGGTTGACGGTGTCGGCGAGATGGGGCGGGAGCGGGGCCGCGGGGTGGCGGCGGCGAAGTTCGAAGTGCAGGCCGGTGTCGTCACGGTGGACCGACCGGACGGTGACGACGGTGGGCAGGACGTCGGTCACCCAGGTGGTGCTCAGATTGAGGCCCAACGCATGCACGAGTGCGACCGCGGTGATGGCGTTGACCAGCCGCACGCGGTTGTCGGGATTGGACGCGTCGAGCCACCAGTGCCGGCCGTGGATCTCGAAGTAGTCGCGCGGTCGGTGCTGGTCTTCGCTCCAGGACAGGCCAGGCGCGAAGACGACGGCGGCGATGAACTCGTCGGGATCAATCTCGTTGACGGCGCGGCCGATGGCCTCCAGCTCAGGTCGGTGCAGCAGGTGCGTGTCGACGGCCGCTTCCTCGAGGATGGGTTCCAGTGGATCAGTCGACATTGGTCAGTCCCAGGGCGTCGAAGCTGACGAACGACTCGGTGGCGAGCAGGTGGCTGATCACCACCGTGGCAGCGTCGTGGGCCTGGCCGGCCAGCTCCGTGTCGCTGCGCAGCCGCGACCCGAGACACCCGCGCAGGTACTCGACCATCAGCCGCACGGTGACATCGTCGGCGAGGACCAGCCACCACGCGAATCCGCTGCCAGCCGTGAACAGCAGGGCTGTCCGCTGGCTCCCGGCGTCGTCGACGGTCGTCTCCACGGCGGTCACCTGCCTGCCATCGCGGGCCCAGGCCGGGACGAACCGGTCGGGTTCCACGTCGACGAGCACGAACATCGGGCCGAACGAGCTAAGCGGCGCCAGCCAGCGTCGCGTCCAGCCGGCGTCTGCCAGGCAGCTTGCGCTCACGCAACTGACCAGCGGGCCGCGGCCGCCCCAGCCCTCGGAGAGCGCGCCCAGCACCTCCGGCTGCGGCACCACCGCGTGGCCGACGACCATGCCGGGTTCACCGTCATCGACGATCGCCCGCACCGCCACCACCGGTCCGGTCGATGCGCGGAGCTGCCCTGGCAGCGTGCCGCCCGGCCAACGGTAGAGGGTGGCCAACCGGCTCGCCGGGCGGGCATCGACGATCATCGCCGGCCGGTCATCGATCACCGGCCGGTTCGCCATCAACTCGATCAGTCGTCCGGCATCGAGGGAAGGGAGCAGGGCGCCGCGGTGACGGTCGCCGTCATGAAGGTCGTGCCGTACCTGCTGCAGGACCGAGCTGGCGACCGCGGCGTCGTCCCGCCGTTGCTGGTCAGTCATTGCCGCGCGCAGGCCGATGGGGCCATGGCGTGCGGAGACCAGCGCCAGCAGCGTCGCCGTTGCCTCCTGGTGGCCGTTGATGCCCAGTGTCCGGGCGCCGGCGGTGGCGAGCGCCGCGCGTAGCTGCTCGTACGCCGACGCCTCCCAGAAGTCCCACCCCTCGTCGTTGGCGGGGTCGGTCGACTCGTGCAGGCCGCCGCCGGGTCCGTCGCTGGCCAGCGCCGCCGGCCCGAACTGCGCGCCCACGGCACGGTCGGCCGTCGCGGCCGCGGCGGCGAGCGGGTGCGCGCCGTGGCGGATGAACCAGTTCCACCGGCCGTCCGGTCGGTCGAGGTCGCGAACCGAGGCGAGCCGGAACCCGTCAATCTCGGCCGCGGTGATCGTCTCCAGCACCGGGGTCTGCATGCACAGTCTCGCCAGCGCGCTGGCCAGCACCATGCGGCGGGTGACGCCGTCGACTCCGGCGGTCAGCCGCAGGGTCGCCTCGTGCAGCGGTACGTAGTCCGGATATGCGGCCAGGACCCGATCCAGCGCCCCGTGCCGGGCGGAGGCGATCTGCACGCTCGCGAACGTGGCCAGCGACTCGTGGGTGAGCCGGCACGCGTCCAGCAACGGGCCGAACTGGTTGCCGGCGTCACCGGGCAGTCGGGCGTAGACGTGCAGTGCACTGCCCCACGCCGTTACGTCGTTTAGCGCCGCATGGTGCACCTCGTGCAGGTAGACCATGTGGTCGGTGGGCTGGTCGACGCCCCGCAGGCGCAGGCTGTACGCGTGTGGGGTGTAGCGGCCGCTGCTGCCGGGCCCGTCGAAGCACAGTCGGGCGAGGTGGTCACCCATTGCCTCACCCATCGCCGGCCGCCGCCTGGCGGTGCAGGTGGGCACGTACACGGTCGCGCAGCTCGGCGAACCGTCTCGGCTGCTCGGCCTCGACGGCGTCGAGGATCGCGGTGGCCTCTTCCCAGAGTCGCCGGGCCTCGGCCCGATCCTGGCCGCGTGCGGAGAGGATGCGACCGAGGTTGAACAGCGTTCCCGCCAGCTGCGGCCGGTAGGAGTCCGGTCGGGCCTGCGCCAATGTCCGGCGTAGCGCGAGGGCGTCTCGGCTCAGGCGCTCCGCCTCGACGAGGCGGCCCGTTGCCGCCGCCAGGGTCGAGAGGTTGTCGGTGATGTCGGCGTGCAATGAGCGGAACCTGGTCGGCCGCGCGTCGTGCAGCGGGCTGACCAGTTGGTGGGCCTCGGTCGCCGCGTCCCTGGCGGGCTTGGTCCGGCCGGCCCGCGCCAGCCGGATCGACTGGTTATGCAGCGCCTGGGCCAGGGCCGCGGTGTAACGGTCTTCGGCCGGCAGGGCGTGGTATGCCGTGACCGCCTGCGCGCCGGCGCCGAGGGCTTCGGCGCTGGCCGCGGGGTCGAGGTCGAGGGCGAGGGCCAGGGTGGCGTGCGCCTCGGCCAGCTCGGCGCGTAACTCGACGTCGGTTCCGGCCAGGGCGGTGAGTTCGTCGACTGCGGTGCGGGCGGCGTGGGCCGCGTCGGTGGGACGCTCGCCGAGATAGGCGAGGCGGGTGGCGAGCAGCCGGGCCAGGCGCGCGGTCGCTACGTCGTGGACGCCGGCGCGGCGATGGGCGATGAGCGCCCGTTCCGTGGCGGCCACGGCAAACCCCGCCAGCGCTTGGCTGCGCTGGGGCAGGGCGGCGACGACCCGGTCGAGGTCGGCCGCCGGCACTCGATCCAGTGCGGCGGACATCGGCGCCACGAGCAGCTGCGGCCGGGGAAGCACCGGCAGGGCTGTCATCGCCAGAGGGAGCAGGCGGGCCGGGGCGGCGGCGAGGAACCCGGTGACGGCGCTGCTCAGGTCGCCGTCACCACCGAGGCATCGACCGAGTCTGATCAACGCCGTGGTGGCCTGCGGGTCGCTGACGTGATCGAGGATGTCGGCGAGTGGGTAGCCGCAGCCGAGGAACTCGGCGATGAGCTCGTCGGCGAGTGGTTCGGGTTGCAGTGGGTTGAGCGGGGCGGTTCCGGGCAGCACGGTGCGCAACAGGTCGCGACAGGCGTCGCGGTGGTTCACCGGCCCAGCCCGGAACGTGCGCAGGCCGGCGAGGAGCCCGTCTGCTTCCTGCTCAGTGCTCGCGCCGAACAACGTCACCGCCGCCATGATCTCGGTCATGTTACGGCGGTGCAGTGCCGGCAACCCGAAGGTGACCGCCGTGCGTTGCCAGCGGTCCCGCTCCAGTTGCAGGATCCGCCGCCACGGCGTCTCGGGGCGATCGTCCGGCGGCGACAGGTGCGCTAGCGCAGCCGCCTGGAGCTCCAGCAGCGTGGCCGGTGGGGGCGGTCCGGCCGCAGCGGGCGGGACGGGGAGACCCAGCCGGCGGGCGAACACCGCGCACGCCGCATGAAAGTCTCCCCCGGCGGGCCTTAACGGCTCGAGGGCCAGCGGCCTGATCCGGTCCACCAGCAACGCCACCCGGTCGTCGCGATCGTCGCCCAGCCGATCGAGCCACTCGCCTGCGGATCGGGCCAGCAACAGCAGCCGCGCGGGCGCGTCCGGCGCGGCGGCAAGTGACCGTAGCGCCGCCTCGACGTGCGCCCGGCGGGCCTCGGCGTCGTCGATGACGACCAGGCACGGCGTCCCGATCTCGCCCAGGCGGTCCAGCGCCTGCGCCGGCGCTGACACCGACAGCAGGCCAGCCTGCCAGCCCATCGCCCGGAGCCGGGCGCACAGGCGCAGGCCGAGCCGGGTCTTGCCGCTGCCGAGCGCTCCGGTTGCCAGCCGGACCGGCGGGTCGGTGTGATGCAGGCACCAGTCGACCAGCTCGTCCAGTTCGGCTCGTGGCCGGAACGGGAACACCTGATGCTCAGGGCGAAGCAGCGCGGCCGCGCCGGTGGGCGCCGGCGGCGGCGGGTCGGAAAGGGTGGCCAGGACCAGGTCCGGAGCGAGCCGCTCCACCTCGCCGACCAGCCGCAGCAGGTCCGCATCGGCGGAGCTGGCTCGCATCCGCAGCGCGATCCGCTGGGTCAGGGCGGCGATGTCGTCGGGCAACGCAGATGCCTTGGGCATCGTCGCCCCGTCAAGCAGCACGGGCAGGACCGTCCTGTCGTGCCCGAGCGCGAAGCTGATCTCTCGCCGGACCCAGTCCTGGTCGTTCCACAGCAGGCCGAGATCCTCCTGCACCCATGGCCGGTCGATGAGCGCGATGAGCAGGCTGCACTCCTCGAGCCGGCGCATGATCTCGGTAGGGATGTCCACGGCCGGCAGGTTGGACCGGCCCGCCTGGAACACGTTTTCGGGTCCGAACCGGCGGGCGAGTTCGCGGTCGACGAGCATCGGCGCGTACGACCGGTGGATGTTGCGGTAGCTGATGAAGATCCCAGGCATGGCGGCCGTATCAACTCCGCTGCTCGGACAACGCCCGCAGATCCACGTACGACTCGGTGTGCAGCAGGTCGAGCAGCACCAGCCGCAGCGTTGGCAGGACGCTTGTCCAGTCACCGCCGGTCATTCGCAGGTCGATCCCGGGCAGCTCCGCAACCTGCTGGACGATCAGCTCGATGCCTACATCGTCGGCGACCGCGAGCCAGACCCCGACCACCCCCGAGACCTTCAACGCCGCCGCCCGCCGCGCCCCCGTCGGCGTCGCACCGAGATCCAGGTAGAGGCCGTGGACGGTGCGGCCCGAGCCGAACTCCTCGGACAGTGAGCCGATCGGGACGTCGATCAGCCAGACGATGGGAACGGCCTGGTCCAGAACCGGCAACCAGTCGGTGCGCCACTGCGCGTCGGCGAGGCAGCTGGCCGCCACGCAGCAGGTCAGGTCTCCGCGACCGGCCCACGCCGTGGCCAGTTCGGCGATGTCCGCCGGCGCACCCAGGCGGACCAGCCAGACCACGTTGTTGCCGGTGCCGGTGCCGTCGTCGGCGACGGTCCGGATCACGATCATCGGGTCGTCGAGGTCGGCCAGCACCGCGCGATCGTCGGCAGGAAGGTCGTACCCGGCGCGCAACCGCGCCGGCAGCCGGGCGCTGAGCACCAGGTTGGGGCGCCCGCCGACCCGGGTCGTGGCGTCCGCCACCCGGACCACCTCGGCCAGGTCGACATCCTTCCGGACGGTGAGCAGCCGGGCGGGGCGGCGCAGGGCCGCCAGCCACAGCCGCGCGTGGCGCAGCACATAGGCGAACACCCGCCCGTCGGCGAGGTCCGGATCCGGGTTGACGCGCACGTCGATGTCGGGGACGACCGGCCTGACCAGCGCCACCAACTCCGCCGCCGCGGACACGTGATCATTGCTGCCGACCACGGTCGCGCCCACGCCCGCCAGCCGGGCGGCCAGAGCGGTGAAGACGGTGTCCTCCCAGCGTGCCCACGCCTCATCGAAGCTGTCGTCGAGTACCACACCATCGCCGGCCGCGGCCAGCGGTCGCGACCCGAACTCGCCGGCCACGGCGCCGTCTGCGACCGTCACCAGCGCGGCCGGAAATCCGACCGGATCGCGAAGGAGGTGGTTCAGTCGCTCGTCGGGTGTGTCGATCCCGCGGATCGCGCTGGCCGTGACCGCCGCCGGCCAGGCCGCGATCAGCTGCTCCAGCAGCGTCGTCTGCATACACACCCGCGCCAACGCCGTCACCGCCAGGCCACGTCGCTGTAGGCCCGGGACCGCCGCCAGGTATCGATCCAGCCGCTGCACCATGGGGGCGTACTCCGGGTAGAGTGCCAGCGCGGCGGCCGGTGACCCGACGCTCGCGGTCACCGCGATACAGCTCAGGTATGTCGCGAACGACTCGTGTGTCATTCTGCATCGGTCCAGCAACTGGTCGAACAGCCGTCGCCACGTCGGTAGCTGCGCGACCACGAGCAGGCCCGCTCCCCAGGCGGTGCTCATCGTCAGGAGGACGTGCTGGACCTCGTGATGGTGGACCAGCCGGTCGGCGAGCTCGTCGCCGCCGCGAAGATGCAGGTCGTAACCCGCAGGCGTGTACGCGCCGCGGCTGGCCGTCTCCAGCGTCGGCGTGAAGAACAACGCCGCGAGATGATCCGGCTGCACGCCGGCCGCCATCGACCCACTCCCTTTCGCCTGTGTCAGCATGCTAGCGATCCGTGCTGTTCGCAGATGCCGCCCATAGGTCGGGTAGGTGAGGACCCGAGCCGGCTGGAGGAGCGCGAGCCGATGAACGAGGTGGACGAGCTGTGGGACGTGTTTCTCTGCTACAAGTGGGAGGACGCGCAAGCGGCGGAGGCTCTGCGGCTCGCGCTGACCGCGGCGGGTCTGCGCGTCTTCCAGGACGTCATCGCGGGGGAGACGTGGGCCCCGCTGTCCGCGTCGATCAGGCGCGCGCTCGACCGGTCCCGCACCCTGGTCGCGTTGATCACTCCGAGCTTCCCGTCCAGTCCACACTGCCGGGAGGAGCTGCATCTGACGCTGTCTGCCGCCTACCAGCTCGATGACGGCGACACCTCGCGGGTGATGGCGGTGGTCCGGGACGTCTCACCCGACGATGTGCGGCCCCGCCAGCTCACCACCTTGCGGCTGCCGCACAGCAACGTGCCGCCGGACGATCTGGCGTCGACGGTCGCCGGGGTCGTGGCGCGGCATCAGCGGCCGTTCGGCGCCGCGCCGGCGCCGCCGGACCCGAACTGGTACCCGGACGAGCTGGCTGGGGACCGGTTCTTCCGTGGCCGCTACGCCGAGCTGTGGGAGCTGCATGAGGGCCTGCTCGCCCGCACGAAGAACCGGGACCGCGGACATCCCGTGGTCGTGGTCGGCGGACCGGGCGGCCTCGGCAAGACAGCGCTGTGCCTTCAGTACGCCCGGCTGTTCCAGCGGGACCACCCGGGTGGTGTCTTCGTGCTCCGGCTAGGCGGCAGCGGCGACCGGGCCGGGCTCGGCGACACAGTCGTCGAGACCCGGTACCGGGAGCAGCTGGCACTGATCGCGGCCACACTCGGCGCACCGGGGCCGCACGACCTCCGGCCGGCACTCGAAACGATCGGCGAGCCGTACCTGTGGATCGTCGACGACGTGCCATCAGCCACCAGTCCCCAGCTGATCAGCCGGCTGGTCGCGCCGACCCAGCTCGGCAAGACCCTGATCACCACGCGTGGCCGGTTCGACCGGTTGGCATCGCTGGGACACGATCTCGCCCCTCTCGATGCCGACACCGGCGGCCGGGTGCTGACCGCCTACCGGCCCGCCGACCCCGCCGACCGCGGCGCCGTGCGCGACATCGTGCGCCTGCTCGGCGGACTCCCCCTCGGGTTGACGGTGGCCGCCGGCCTGACCACGGTCCCTGACTTCGCCGGGTACCGGGCGCTGCTCGCGGAGTTGTCGGCGACCGAACCCGACCGCCTGGAGGCCGTGGCCGCGGGCTTGCACGATCACCTGCCGGCCGGCTGCGCACCGCCGTTCGCCAACGCCCTGCTACGAAGCTTCGACACCCTGCACGACGCCGCCAGGCTGGCGCTCGGCGCGGCCAGCGTGCTCGCGCCGACGGTCATTCCGCATGATCTGCTCGCCGTGATCGCGCGCCGCGTGGCCGGGCTGAGCGTCGCGCAGGTGGACGACGGTCTGCAGCGCGCCGCCGAGCGCGGATTGATCGATCGAACCAGCGTCACGGGCTGGACGATGCACGCTCTTGTCGCCCGCGCGGTGCGGATCCGGGTCGAGCCGGCGACCGCGCGGGCACGCTTCCGGGACGCCGCGATGGTCGAGCTCACCGCCGCGGTGGAACAAACCCGAGACGCGTACCGGCATCCGCAGGTCCTGTACCACCTGCCGCACGTGCGTGCCGTGGTCGGCCTGCTCCCCGGCGGCGACCGCTGGCCGATCGGGGACGACGAACGCCACCTACTCAACGAGACCGGGCGGACGCAGATCGAGGCAGGCCAGACCGGGACCGCGCTGGCAGACTTCGCTGCGCTGCATGCGGCATGTCAGGGCCTGACCGAGGTGGACGCCGTCACCCATTACGCGGTGCTGACCGGCCTGGCGGCGGCCCACGGGGTGGAGGGTCAGTACTCCACCGCACTGCGGTTGACGCGCCAAGCGGTCGATGGTCTCACTGGCGTCCTGGGACGCCGCCACCAGGACAGCCTGACCGCACTGAACAACCTCGCGGTGGCGTACCTGAACCTGCGCGACTACGAGCAGGCCCACGCCGTCTTCCGGG
>DASRII010000455.1:0-5286 GCA_035650075.1 Micromonosporaceae bacterium
GACAAGCGACGACCCGTACGGGGCCCCGACCTGGGGCATGGCCTGCAACATGAACGGCGGCTCGTCCGGCGGGCCGTGGATCCTCGGCACCACCGACCCGGCCGTCTACAGCGCCGGCACCCTGCTCACGTCCGTGAACTCATACGGGTACAACGGGCTGACCTACATGTTCGGCCCGAAGTTCAACACCGAAACCCAAACGGTCTACACCTCGGCCGTCTCCGGCACGGCATCCTCGGGCGCGAGCGTCGTCTGCGCCGTCGGAACCTCGGCACCGAACTGTTAACGCGTCACATCTCTCGCCCCGTCGGCCATCGGCCGGCGGGGCGTTTACGCTCCATCGTCTGGTCACTGATCTCCAGATTCCGAACCAGCTCCGCGACCGTGCGGCCAGCGGGCGTGCAGCGGCCGGACCAGGACTCGGCGTGCCTCCCGTTGTACACCGGGATCACCATGTCGAGGACAACCTCGGGCATCCGGCATTTCGCCGGACGTGTTACGGGCCAACTGTCGCCGAAAGGGCCGGCGGCCGCACGCCTTCCCTAAACCGCAGAAGGGTACTGCGATCCGGGCCGGCCGTCCTACCTGGACACTCGTCCACCGCACGCGCTCGCCCAGGGCCAGAGCTCCTCCTTCCAGTTCGTCTACCACGCCTGGCAGATCACGCCCGGCGGCGCCTGGTCCGGGTGGGTGACGCTGCCCGGCCAACCACCGACCGGTATGTCCAGCGCGCCGCACGCGGTGGTCAATCCGAGCGGGCAGATCGAGGTGTACGCGTCCAATGTGGGCGGTAACGACGGCGTCTACCGGACGGTGCAATGCTCCGCCGGCTGCGACTGGACCTCCTGGTCCGAGGTCACCCCGGGGTCGTGGTTCTCCGCGGACCGGCGCCTGCATCCAGTGCGGCACCTGGACGGCCGGGTCGACCTGTTTCGCCACGACGTACGACGGCACCGGCGTGTACCACGCCTGGCAGACCAGCGCGGGCGGCGGGTTCACCGACTGGGTCGAGTTCGGCGAGGACCCCAATGTCCGGATGCGGGCGGTGGCGACCAACGGCGCGGGTGACATCGAGGTGTTCGGGCACGACGGCACGATGGTCACCCATGCCACCGAGTGCCCGGGTGCCCCGGCGGGTGGTCGGAGTGGGGCGCCCTGATCCCGCGCCAGCGAGGCCCCGGCCGAAGGCCGGGCGTGATCGGGACGCGATCGACTTTGCCGATGACCGTGGCGTGCCACGCGGGCCGTCATCGACGAATCGGCCGTACGGTCATCTGGCCGACGCCGTTGATTAGTATCGTGGCCAGGCGCGCTCCATGAACAGGCGAGCGCTTCCGCGACTGGCAGAGGTCAACGCGCGCGTCTGTGACGGCTATCCCGACGTGGAAGGGTAAACGCCGGTAGCTGGCTGTTGTGATCCAAACGCTGGAAGCGCCCCGTCGTACGAGCGGCTGTAGCGGCTGCACGGCATCCGGACATCGTCACGCAACCGCGTCGTCATGCCACGACGCTACCGCCGGGTGGAGCACGATCGGCGTGTGGTCCGGACGACGGGCGTCCGGACCACACAGTCAACCTACGACCGGTGTCGAGGGTGGGTTGTCAGAACATCGGGGCACACTCGTTGGTTTGCAGGTCGCAGGCCGAACGGCGACCGAGGCCATCGACCGTGACGCGGATGACCGGGTTGAACTCCAATGTGGTGTCGTTAATCTTGTCGAACCCACCGATGGTCAAGGTGAAGTTCTTGTTCGAGAACACGGTGGTGATGGACTCGACGTCGCCGTTGACCTGGGTTGGCACCTGCCACACGTCCACCGTGGTGGTGGACTGTGTCACCCGGAAGTTCGGGTTGAGCAGCGGCGGGAGCGCCCGTGCGCTGTACGCGGCGACCGGGTAGAACGTCGCGTTGTCGTCGGTGTTGATGCACCACTGGATGAAGAACGGCCACCTGACGATGGGTCTGTCACCAAGGTCGAAGACGCGGTTGCCGTTGTCGTCGGAGAAGATCACGTACTCCGGCGTGTACTGCAGGCACGTCAGCTCGAGCGGCTCCTGCGGACCCGGGGGCACCGGCGGAGCTGGCGGACCCATCGGGTCAGTCGGCGCGGGCTCCGGTGCCGGCGGGCCTACCGGCTCGGTCGGCTCGGGCTCCGGTGGCGGAGGGCCACCGATGCAGGCCGTTGGATCTTCGATGGTGCACGGCTCGTTGAACCCCTCGGTGCTGCCGCCCTCGGCCAGCTGCAGCGCGGCCGCCTCCTCCACGCTGTCGACGACCCACTGCCCGACCACGGGCGCATCGCCATCGGCCGAGGCGGGGGATCCGGTTGCGAGGAGTGCGACCGCGATGGACGCCACGAGCATCGTCCACCGGAGCACCGGTTTTCTGATCGTTCGCATAGCTCTCCTCTGATCACGTTGACGCCGGTCTGGCGCGGATCAAAGGCTAGGAAGATGCCGGTACTGTGCCGTCGGTAGTACTACGCACTCCAATACGGAATCGGCCACCGGCACGCCGCGGCCGTTCTCCGGCCGCGAGACCCTGCTGTCCGCATGCCGACACCGCTCATCCAGTCCGGCGGTCGCGCCGAACTGTTTGGCGGGGGCGGTTTTGAGCGACGATGAGGTGCTGGTGGGCCGGGCCGGTGAGTTCGGCCGGTACGGGCGCGAACTAGACAGGCTGTTGGCCGGTCATGGCGGTGCGACCGCGTTCACCGGCGATCCGGGGATCGGCAAGACGCGGCTGCTGGCCGCGTTTCTCGGCGCCGCGCAGTCTGCGGGCGTGGCCACGCTGACCGTGCACACCGCCGGCGAGCACGGGCAATCGTACGGCCTGGTCGATGCGCTCGCCGAGGCTGGACGGACGCCCGGCGTGGCGATGTTCGTCGACGACCTGCATCGGATGCCGGCGGACTCGGCTTCGCTGCTGGCCGAACTCGTCCGGCTCGCCGGTGCCCGGCCGGTGCTGCTCGTACTGGCCTACCGGCCGCGGCAGGTCGCTGCCGCGGTCGGCACGGTACTCAGCCGGGCGGAGGCGTCGGCGGCGTTGCGGCACGTTGCGCTCCGACCGCTCGGTCTCGCCGAGACCCGGGCCCTGCTCGCGGACCATCACGATGCCGAGCGCATTCATACCGAGGGTGGCGGCAACCCGCTCTACATGAAGCTGCTCGCGGACCTGGCGGCCGAGTCGGCAGGTGGGTTGGTGGGAGAGCTTGCCGGGCTGGGCGGCGTGGAGCAGCGGACCGCCCAGGCGGCGGCGGTGCTCGGCGGGCCGTTCACCATGGACCTGTTGACCGAGGTGTGTGCCGACGGTCCGGAGGCGACCGGCCGGGCCGTGGAAGGGTTGGTGGCGGCCGACGTACTCCGGCAGGACGAACTCGGCCCGCGGCTGGCGTTCCGGCACCGGGTGGTCGCCGACGTCGTCTACCGGCACATTCCGATCGGCGAACGGTGGACGTTGCATCGCCGCGTTGACGAGGTGCTCGCCCGGCGCGGCGCTGCGGCGACATATCGCGCGCGGCATGTCGCGGCGACCGGTCTGACCGGCCCGGGGCATGTTGACGTGCTGCTGACCGCCGCCACGGCGAGCCTCGACGCCGACCCGGCGAGCGCATTGCGCTGGGCCGGCGCCGCTGGTGCGCTGATGACCGATGGCGACCCGCGGCGGTCCGACGCGGAGGGTCTGGTGGCCCGCTCCCGGCTGCTGATCGGTGATGTCACGCGGACTCGCGACGCGCTGCTGTCGGCGCCCGCCCACGTAGCGTCCGGCGCTGGCGACCGGACCATGAGCGCGGTGTACGCCGGCCGCGCGTTGGCGCTGCTCGGGCAGTACGACGAGGCCAGCGCGCTGCTTCGGGACCGCCTTGCTGGGGTGGCGGACGACCCGTCGCCGGACGCGGCCGCGTTGCTGTCGGATCTGGCGAACCTGCTCAGTGACAGCATGGACTTCGAGTCGGCGACGCGGCATGCGGTGACGGCGGCTGACATCGCGCGCGGGCACGGCGATCGGCTGCGTGAGGCAGCCGCGCTCATCGAGCAGGCGTGGGCGCACGGCTGCGCCGGCGACGTCGAGTCCGCGCGCGTGGCGATCGGTGCCGCAGCCGCCCTGGTCGACGCGATGTCCGATGCCGGCCTCGTGCGTGACCTGCGTTGCCTGTACCAGCTGGGGCTCACCGAGGTCCTGGTGGACGAGGTCATCGACGCACACCGGCACCTGGCGCGTGGGGTGAGACTGTGCCGGGAGACCGGCCAGGGATACCTGTTGTCGGTTCTGCTGGCAACGCTCGGGGAGGTGCAACTGCGCCTCGGGCAGACGGCAACGGCGGTGGAAACCCTGGATGAGGCGGTCTACCAGGCCGGCCGCGACGACCTTGTGCCGTGCCAGAGTGTGGCTGCCGGGGTACGCGGGATCGCTCGGTACTGGCTGGGCGACGACGATGCCACGTTGCTGGCCGACGCCGAGGCGATCGAGGCCCGGTGCGCCGGCCTGCGCTTTGGATGGGCGGTGCTCAGTCGGTGCATGGCCGGCGAGTTGATCGCGCTGGCCGGCGATCCGAAACGAGGCAGCCGGTTGCTGCTCACGCTCGGTGGCGGTCCGGAGCTGCCCCGGTTGCCGACCCGGCGCCAGGTACGGGCATGGGAGTCGCTGACCGGGGCGGCACTCGCTCTCGGCGACGACGCGGCCGCCGCCCGGTACGTCGAACTCGCGGCACAGCATCCCACGGTGGTGTCCTCGGCAACGCGGCGCGGAATGGCCCGGCGTGCCGCGATCCGCTCCCGGGGTAGGTCCATGGAGCCGGGCGAGCTCACCGTCGCGGCGCGGTCCGCGGCCGCCGACTTCGCCAGCGTCCACCATTGGCTCGATCTGGCCTACACCGAGTTCACTGCCGGCGACGCGTTCCTCGACGCCCGGCACCCCGGCCTCGCCGCAGAGCACCTGGACCGGGCCGCCGAGCATGCGACCGCGTACGGCGGCCGGCTGACCGACCTCGTGACGGCGGCCCGGAAACGCTTCGACAAGTCACCGGTTCCGGCATGGGCGCGCCGGCTGACCACCCGAGAAGTCGAGGTTGCCGAGCTCGCCGGCACCGGCCTGACCAGCGCACAGATCGGCCGCCAGCTGTTCCTCAGCGTCCGCACGGTCGACCGCTGGTGCTGGTGCTGGCCAGCAGCCGCCCGTCCGGACTGAACACCACCGAAAACACCCATTCGGCGGGGCCGGTCATCGGTTCACCGACCTGTCGGCGGCCGGCCACATCCCACAACCGCACTGTCGCGTCCGAGCCG
>DASRII010000456.1:0-15670 GCA_035650075.1 Micromonosporaceae bacterium
GCGACGGAATCAAGCCGCCCATGGCACAGAGTGATGCGTGGGTCATCGTATCGCACAGGTCGCGCAACAGGGTCAAGTTCTGTTCGCGGTGTTTGCCCTGCACGATGCGGTCGATGACCTCGACGCCGCGCGTGCTGCCGATGCGGCAGGGGGTGCACTTGCCGCACGATTCGATGGAGCAGAACTCCATCGCGAACCGCGCCATCCGGGCCATGTCGACGGTGTCGTCGAAGACCACGATGCCGCCGTGGCCGACCATCGCGCCGATGCCGGCGAACTCCTCGTAGTCCAGCGGGGTGTCGAACTGCTGGGGTGGCACGTAGGCGCCCAGCGGGCCGCCGACCTGCACGGCGCGTACCGGGCGGCCGGACCGGGTACCGCCGCCCCAGTCCTCGACCAGCTCGCGCAGGGTCACCCCGAACGGCAGCTCGACGATGCCTCCGCGGGCGACGTTGCCGGCCAGCTGGAACACTTGCGTGCCCAGTGAGCGGCCACGCCCCAGCTCGGCGTACGACGCGCCGCCACCGGCGACGATCGCTGGCAGGGCGCACAGCGTGAGCACGTTGTTGACGAGCGTGGGCTGACCGAACAGCCCCGAGACCGCGGGAATCGGCGGCTTGGCACGGACCTCACCGCGCTTGCCCTCGAGGCTGTCCAGCATCGAGGACTCCTCGCCGCAGATGTAGGCACCGGCGCCCACCCGTACGTGCAGGTCGAACCGGACCCCGCTGCCGAGCACATCCGCGCCGAGGAACCCCTGTGTGTAGGCGAGGTCGATGGCCCGGCGCAAGGTGGCTACGGCATGCGGGTACTCCGAGCGGACGTAGACGTAGCCCTCGGTGGCGCCGACCGCGTAGCCGGCGATCGTCATGCCCTCGATGAGGGTGAACGGGTCGCCCTCCACGATCATCCGATCCGCGAACGTGCCCGAGTCGCCCTCGTCGAAGTTGCAGCACACGAACTTCTGGTCCGCCTCCGTACCGACTACCGTGCGCATCTTGATGCCGGCTGGGAAGCCGGCGCCGCCGCGGCCGCGCAGACCCGAGGCGACGACCTCCTCGACGACCTGCTCCCGGGCCATCGACAGGGCTTTGCGCAGGCCGTCCCAGCCACCGTGGTCGGCGTACGACGACAGCGAGGTCGGCTCGATCACGCCGACGCGGGCGAAGCTGACCCGCTGCTGCCCGGCCAGCCAGGGGTGCTCGTCGACGACGCCGATGCACTTCTGATGGCCGGCGCCTGCGGCAACGATGTCAACGACGTCGGCCGGGGTGACCTCCGCGAACCCCACCCGGCCCGCATCCGTCTCGACCTCGACCAGTGGCTCCGCCCACAGCATGCCGCGCGAGCCGTTACGGCGAACCTCCGCACCGGCCGCGGCCAGCGCCGCGGCGACCTCGTCCGCGCCGACCGACACTGCGGAAGCGTCCTGGGGAACCCACCAGACCGGGCTCACGGCAGCCAGTCCTGCGTCAGCGCCGACAGCCGGTCCGGGTCGAGCCTCCCCACCAGGCGCCCGTCGACGGTGCCCGAGGGGCCGAGCGCGCAGTTGCCGAAGCAGAACACGTGCTCCACTTCGGTGTCGGGACCGTAGTCCCCGGCGGCAGCGGCGTCGCGCGCGGCGGCGTACAGCGTCTCGGCGCCTACGGCCTGGCACGCCTCACCCCGGCACAGCGCCACGATGTGAGATGGCACCGGGGCGGTGCGGAAGTCCTTGTAGAACGAGACAACTCCGTGCACATCGGCCACCGAAAGGTTGAGCACCTCGGCGATGGCGATCACGTCGGCGCGGTCGATGTACCCGAACTCCGCCATCACGTCGTGCAGGATCGGCATGAGCGGCCCGCGATCCTCGAGCCGGGCCGCCGCGATAGCGCGCACGATGTCGACGCGGGCGCCCAAATCCGCGGTCGGCGGCTCACGCACCATCTGTCGATGGTATGCCCGGCGCCCCTGGTCGCCGCCAGAGCGCTTCCACCAGGGGGAATCCGGCGCGTGCGGGTTCCGACCGATGTGGAGCAAGATGGGTCTCGTGGGACGCGTAACGGACCGACGGACGATCGTGCACATCGACGCGGGCGCGGACCATCGCGCCCGGTTGGACAGCCTCGCAGTCGAGGAACCGCTGGAGATCCGGGTCGGCCACGTCGGCGAAGCACACCGGCCGCTCGCGGTCACCATGCGTACGCCGGGCGACGACATCGACCTCGCGCTCGGCTTCCTCTTCACCGAAGGGCTGATTCGCTCGGCGGACGACGTGAAGACCGCGCAGTTGTGCGCGGGATCGGATACCCCGAACACCTACAACGTGGTCGACGTTGCACTCGGGGCCGACGTACCCCCGCCCGACACCGACCCCAGCCGGAACTTCTACACGACCAGTTCGTGCGGCGTGTGCGGCAAGGCGAGCATCGACGCGGTCCGCACCCGGTCGATGTTCTCGCCTGCCGACGACGCGATCAGTGTGCCGCCCGAGACGCTCGCCGGCCTGCCGACCGCATTGCGGGCCGGCCAGCGCGGGTTCGACCGCACCGGCGGGGTCCATGCGGCCGGGCTGTTCACGGCCGCGGGGGAGCTGGTCACGCTGCGCGAGGACGTCGGGCGGCACAACGCCGTCGACAAGGTCGTGGGTTGGGCGCTGCGTAACGGGCGGCTACCGCTGGCCGGGCACGTGCTGCTGGTTTCCGGGCGGGCCAGCTTCGAGCTGACGCAGAAGGCCTGGATGGCCGGGGTACCGATGCTGGCCGCGGTGTCCGCGCCGAGCACGCTCGCCGCCGATCTGGCGGCCGAGGCGGGCATCACGCTGGTCGGTTTTCTGCGGGGCGAGACCATGAACGTGTACGCCCACCCGCACCGCATCGCGTACGAGCCTGCCGTGCGTTGACCGCGATCATTGCGCACGGCTCGGCTTGGTTCTGCGGGACCGGCGCCGGCGACCCGGCCGCACCTCCGGCCAACCGTCCAGAGTGGACGGTGGTACGGCGCCGGCGAGGACCTCGTCCATCAACAGCGCGAGCGAGTACGCGGGATCCGCCCGCAGTGCCCGCTCGACAGCGACCAGGGCCAGCGCACCCTGCCCGGCCCGCCACGCGGCGAACGCCACCAGGCTCGCCGGCGCCGGTACGAGGTCCGGCTCCGCCCGGCGTACCGCCTCGGACCACAGGCCGACGTGCGGCTCGGGTTCGACGATCTGCCGCCAGGCGAAGTCGCGTACCTCGGTCGACGTGAGCAGCAACGTCAACCAGGCCACGTCGTCGTCACTGGGCCGCTCGCCTTGCCGGTAGCGGGCGAGCGCCTCGGTCACCGCCTGTTCCCCGATCGCGGTCGTCATCGAGTCCACCTCGGCCGGCGAACCCGCCGGGGCGAGCAGGCCGAGCAGCCGTACCTCGGCCCGGGCGGTGGCCTGCCGCATCGACTCCCGCGTCAGCCCGCCGACCGGCGCCAATTGCCGGACCAGCGTTTCCCGATCGGGCAGCGCCACCTGACCGGCGTACGCGAACGTGGCCGCGACCGGGCTCTTGCTGACATCGAACGGCGTACCGTCCGGCGGGCAGCAGTCCGGGTTCTCGCAGACGTACGACCAGTACCTGCCGTCGGTCACCCGGAGTACATCGTGGACGGTCAGCCCGGCAGCGACGAACGCGTCGGCGGCCACCCCTACCGCGGGGTCAACCCGGTCCGGCGGGCCGTAGCCGATCACGGCGGCCGCCTGGACGCGTTGGTGCGCAACGACCGCGGCGAGTTGCCGGGTGAGCATCCCGAGCACGACCACGCCCGCGTCGACCGGCGGCAGATCCACCCGGGCCGCGAACGTGAGCCGGCCGCCCCGCACGCCGACCCCGACCAGACAGGTCTCCGGATGGAACCCGATCAGGTACGGCACGGCAGCGATGAGATCGGCGGCCGAACGAACCTTGACCCAGAGCATCGGCAGAGCGTGGCGCCGCCGGTTCAGTGATCGCCAGGCCCCACCCTCAGCCTGTGGACGACACGCGGGTTATCCACAACCCCTAATAACGGAAACGCAGGTCGTACAGGTCGAGTCCGTCCTGCCATTCGTGTCCGCGGCGCCCGACGTCGAGGGTGAGCGTCACGCTCGACAGTGCCTGATAACCGGCGCCGTAGAGGCACCGGACCGCGGACTCGTTGCGGGACGTGGGCGTGACCGTCAGGTGGGTCATGCTCCGCCGGCCGGCCTCCTGCGCGACATGCGAGAGCAACGATCTGCCGATCCCCTGGCCGCGCCGTCGCTGGGTGACGATGACCGGCTCGACCTCGCCGGCCTTCCCCCGCAACAGCAGACCGACCATGCCGACCACGCCGTCCTCCGGGTGGTCGGCAACCCAGATGCCGGTGAGGTCCAACCGCGTCAGGTACTCCTCGAACGCCGCCCCAGGGTCCGCGCCCCCGATGCTCGGATCTTCGTACAGATCCCGGTGGTGCTCGGTCAGCTCGGCCCACAGATCGCGGCACGCCCGATGGTCCAAGGGCCGGTATGGCCTGATCGAGGTCATACGGTGAGCCTAATGGCGTTAGGCTCAGCCAGCGTGGACCTGGCGTACCTTCGCGCGCACCCGCACCAGCTCCCGGCGTTCCTCACCCACCAGCGCATCCGCGAGACGCCGGTGTCCGGCGGGGACATCTGCGACGCGACGCGGCTGACACTCGACGACGGCTCGTCGGTCTTCGCGAAGTCGTGGCCCGCGACACTGGGTCCGGTACCGGAGGGATTCTTCGCCGCCGAGGCGGCCGGCATGGAGTGGCTGCACGAGGCCGGCGCGGTACCGGTCCCGGAGGTCATCGCCCAGCTCGACACCATGCTGGTGCTGGACTGGGTCGAACCGGGTGAGCCATCGCCGACCGCCGCGGAACGGCTCGGCCGCGAGCTGGCCGCGCTGCACCGGGCCGGATCGCCCGTGTTCGGCGCCTCCTGGTCCGGCTACATCGGCCGGCTGCCGTTGGACAACACCCCTTCCACCGGGCCGTGGGCGCCATGGTTCGCCGAGCGCAGGCTGGCGCCGTACCTCCGGCTCTCCGTCGATCGCGGCGCGCTCTCCGCGGCGGACGTCGCCGCCGTCGAGGGCATTCTTTCCCGGATCGACGAGTACGGGGGTAGCGAGTCACCCGCCCGCCTGCACGGCGATCTGTGGCCGGGAAACGTGCTGTGGGGGGCTCAGGACACCGCGTGGCTCGTGGACCCGGCCGCCCACGGCGGGCACCGCGAGACCGACCTGGCGCTGCTCGCGCTCTTCGGCGGTGCGCCGTACCTGGACCGGATCCTCGGGGCGTACCGGGACGAATGGCCGCTGGCCGAGGGGTGGGAGGAGCGGGTACCGCTGCACCAGCTGTATCTGTTGCTCGTGCACACCGCACTGTTCGGTTCGCCATACCGGGATGCGGTGATGTCGGTAGTGCGCGCTACCGTCTGAGCATGACCTCCGGGTTGCCCCTCCTCGACCGGTACGGCCGGGTCGCGACCGACCTCCGTGTCTCGCTGACCGACCGGTGCAACCTGCGCTGTGTTTACTGCATGCCGGTCGAGGGGCTGCCCTGGCTGCCCACCGCCGAGGTGCTGACCGACGACGAGGTGATCCGGCTGCTACGGATCGCGGTCGAGCGGCTCGGCGTGACCGAGGTCCGGTTCACCGGTGGCGAGCCGCTGCTGCGCCCGGGGCTCGTCGACATCGTGGCGGCGGCCGCCCAGCTGGCCCCACGACCCAAGCTGTCCCTCACCACGAACGCGATCGGCCTGGACAAGCGCGCCTGTGACCTCCGCGACGCCGGGCTCGATCGGGTCAACGTCTCGCTCGACACGCTCGACCCGGAGCGCTTCTTCACGCTCGCCCATCGGCGCCGCCTGCCCGACACCCTGGACGGGCTGCACGCGGCGGCCGCCGCCGGCCTCGTCCCCGTCAAGATCAATACCGTGCTGATGCGCGGCATCAACGACGACGAGGCGGTGCCGCTGCTGCAGTTCGCGCTACAGCACGGGTACGAGCTGCGCTTCATCGAGCAGATGCCACTCGACGCCCAGCACGCGTGGGACCGCACGGACATGTTGACCGCTGAGGAGATTCTCGCCTCGCTGGAGGCCGAGTTCACGCTCCTGCCAGATCCGGTGGACCGCGGTGGGGCGCCCGCCGAGACCTGGCTGGTCGACGGCTACCTCGACGCGGCCGGTCGACCCGCCCGGGTCGGGGTAATCGGCAGCGTCACCCGTCCGTTCTGCGGGGACTGCGACCGCACCCGGCTCACCGCGGACGGTCAGGTCCGCAACTGCCTGTTCGCGCGTACCGAGTCCGACCTGCGCTCGCCGTTGCGGGCCGGCGACTCGGACGAAGAGCTGGCGGAGCGGTGGCGGGCGGCGATGTGGGCGAAGCTGCCCGGCCACGGCATCAACGACCCGACATTCCTGCAACCGGCCCGCCCGATGTCGGCGATCGGCGGCTGATCCCCATGCTTCGAGTGCGGTATTTCGCCGGTGCCCGGGCGGCGGCCGGAGTGTCGGAGGAGTCCGTGCCCGCCGAGCACACCCTCGAATCGCTCGTCACCGACCTGGCCGAGCGGCACGGCGACCGGCTTCGGACCGTGCTCCGGGTCGCCAGCTTCCTCGTCGACGGGCTGGCCTGGCACGACCGCCGGATCCCGCTGCCC
This sequence comes from Micromonosporaceae bacterium, assembly GCA_035650075.1. GTDB lineage: Bacteria > Actinomycetota > Actinomycetes > Mycobacteriales > Micromonosporaceae > DASSUC01. The sequence goes on from DASRII010000456.1 coordinate 6,655, forward strand.
GCCGGGGCGACCGTGGATGTGCTGCCGCCGTTTGCAGGCGGCTGACGTGTTTGTCGTTGGGTTTGCCGGCGTCGTCGCTCTCGTCACCGGCCTGATTCACCTGTACCTGTGGAAGCGGCTGGTTCGCGACACCCTCCCACGCGGTCGGGCGCGGCGCATCGCCGGCTTCGCGGTGCTCGGGCTGGCACTGCTGATCCCGGCCGCCATCATCCTCCCGGACCGGTACCTCGCAGGCTTCGCCTGGGCCGGGTACCTGTGGCTCGCCGTCATGTTCTACCTGCTCGTGCTGCTGGCCGTTCTAGAGCTGCCCATGCTCGTAGCCAAGTTGGTGCTGCGCCGGCGCGCGGCGGTTCCGGCACGCGTGCCCGCATTGGTCGGCGCCGGAGGACCCGCCCCGCTGCCGGAGCGACCGCCGGATCACAACCCGGATCGGCGGCTGCTGCTCGCCCGCGGTGCGGCCATCTTCGCCGGGCTCACTGCGGTGGGCCTGACCGGATCGGGTGTCCGTACCGCGCTCGGCGACCCGGTGCTGAAGCGGGTGGTGATTCCACTGTCCAAACTGGACCGTCGCGCCCACGGGCTGAGGATCGCGCTCGTCGCCGACATCCACCTCGGCCCGATCCTGCGCCGCGGGCACACCGAACGGATCGTCTCGCGGATCAACGAGCTCGACGCCGACCTCGTGGCCATCGTCGGCGACCTCGTCGACGGGACGGTCGAGGAACTGGGCTCGTCGGCCGAACCGCTGCGGGACCTGCGTTCGCGGTACGGCTCCTTCTTCGTCACCGGCAACCACGAGTACTTCTCCGGCTTCGAGCCGTGGATCGACGAGGTGGCCCGGCTCGGCGTCCGACCGCTGCGCAACGAGCGGGTCGAGATCGCGGGCGGGGCGCTGGACCTCGCCGGGGTCAACGACGTGACCGGCCAGCGGTTCGGCGACGCACCCGACATCCCCCGGGCGCTGGCCGACCGGGACCCGTCGCGGCCGGTCGTGCTCCTCGCGCACCAGCCCGTCCAGGCGTTCGAGGCGGCCCGGCACGGGGTGGACCTGCAACTGTCCGGCCATACCCACGGGGGGCAGATGGTGCCGTTCAACCTGTTGGTACGACTGCAGCAGCCGATGGTGTCCGGCTACGGCGAGATCGACGGCACGAAGGTGTACGTGACGGACGGCGCCGGCTTCTGGGGTCCGCCGGTCCGCGTCGGCACCCGCCCGGAGATCACGCTCGTCGAGCTCCGAGCCGGGTCGTGACGGAGCCCGTGTACCTGACCGCCACCCGGGCGGCGTACGACACGGTCGCCGGCCCGTACGCGGCGCACTTCGACCACGAGCTGTCGGGGTTGCCGTTGGAGCGGGCACTGTTCACCGCGTTCGCGGAACTCACCCACGGCTCGCGGGTGGCGGATGTTGGGTGCGGTCCGGGCCACGTGACCAACTACCTGCACTCCGCGGGGTTGGATGCGTTCGGCGTCGACCTGTCACCCGGGATGGTCGCGGTAGCCCGGCTGGCGTACCCGGGTCTGCGGTTCGAGGTGGGTTCGATGACCGCCTTAGATCTGCCGGACGGCTCGCTCGGCGGGATCGTCGCGCTGTACTCGATCATCCACATCCCGCCGGACCGGCTGCCGGACGTGTTCACCGAGTTCCGCCGGGTCCTGGCTCCGGTCGGTTACCTGCTGGTCGCCTTCCAGATAGGCGACGAGTCGCGGTGCCTGACCGAGTGGTTCGGCCAGCCGATCTCGCTGGAGGGGCATCGGCTGCGGCCCGAGTACGTCAGTGGGCTGTTGACCGACGCGGGATTCGCCCCGCGCGCCCAACTCGTACGCGAGCCCGACAGCCCCGACGAGAAGGTCCCACGCGCCTTCCTACTCGCCCACAAGCCGTGAACTCGAGGGTCGCTCTGGTCACCGGGGCCAGTCGGGGTGTGGGACGCGGCGTCGCGGTGGCCTTGGGTGCGGCCGGCTGGACGGTATGGGTCACCGGCCGATCCAGCCGCTCGGGCGGGTCGACGTCGCACCTGACCGGCACGGTCGAGGAGACCGCCGAAGCGGTGACGGCAGCCGGCGGCCACGGCATCGCCGCGGTCTGCGATCACCGGGACGACGAGCAGGTACGGGCCGTCGTGGCGCGGATCGACACGCTGCACCTGCTGGTCAACAACGCGTGGGCGGGGTACGAGCGGCTCAACGCCGGTGGCTGGCAGGAATGGAACGCGCCGTTCTGGGACCAGCCGCTCGAGTTGTGGGACGCGATGTTCGACGGGGGAGTCCGCGCCCACTACGTCACCACCGCACTGTGCGCCCCTCTCCTACGGGCGTCCAAAGCCGTGGTCGTGACGGTCTCGGTACCCGAGCCGCCGTTCCCGGTCGCGTACACCGTCGCGAAGGCGGCTGACGACCGGCTCACCGCTGCGACCGCGGCCGCGTTCGCCGCCGACGGTGTGGCCTCGGTCGCCCTGTATCCCGGGCTCGTGCGCACCGAGGGCGTGCTGCAATTCTCCGAGCACCTGGACCTGACCGACTCGCAGTCTCCCGAGGGCGTCGGCCGGGTGGTCGCCGCCCTGGCGGTCGACGACGACGTGCTTTCCCTGAGCGGCCGGGCGCTCACGGTCGTGGACCTCGCGACGCGCTACGGAGTGGACATCACCACCTAGACCAACACATTTTCGCCGAAACTGGCCCAATTTTCTAGCCGACAGCGCCAACATCGGCGAAACTGCGGTGTCGATCCGGCCCGGGGGCACTCGTGTAGGGGGTAGGAACCCACACGGAGGGAGACGGATCATGAAGAAGCTGGTTGTCGTGGAGTTCGTGACGCTCGACGGCGTCATACAGGCGCCCGGGCACCCCGACGAGGACCGCGAGGGCGGTTTCGAGCACGGCGGGTGGCAGCAGCCGTACACCGACGAGGTGCTCGGCAAGAAGGCCGCCGAAGGCATGGCCACGACCGACACGTACCTGTTCGGTCGCAAGACGTACGAGGGTCTGGCCAGCTACTGGCCGACCGCGCCGGAGGACGACCCCATAGCCCAGCACCTGAACCCGGCGCCGAAGTACGTCGTGTCGAGCACCCTGAAGAAACTCGAGTGGGAGAACTCGCGGCTGCTCGAGGGCGACATCCCGACCGCCGTCGCCGAACTCAAGCAAAGCCCCGGCGGCAACATCGCGGTACTCGGCAGCGCTCAGCTCGTGGCCACGCTCATGGAGCACGACCTGGTCGACGAGTACCGGCTGTTCGTGGCACCGATCGTCATCGGCAGCGGCAAGAAGCTGTTCCGTGACTCGAAGAACGTGCGGCAACTGAAGCTGGTCGACTCCGGCACCACGAGCGTCGGTGGGCTGATGCTCGGTTACGAACCGGTGAGGTGAGGGAACATGGCCGCCATGAGGCAGTACCTGCTCAGCGTCTACCAACCCGACGGGGATCCGCCGCCGACCGTCGACCTGGACAGGATCACCCGGGATCTCGACGCCCTGAACCAGGAGATGAAGGCGGCCGGCGCGTGGGTCTTCGCTGGTGGGCTGCACCCGCCGAGCACGGCCACGGTGGTCCGTGACTCGCTGACGACCGACGGCCCGTACGCCGAGGGCAAGGAACACATCGGTGGGATCACCATCATCCAGGTGCCCGATCTCGACGCCGCCCTCGACTGGGCGCGCAAGCTCAGCCAGGCGACCACGCTGCCCATCGAGGTACGGCCATTCGCGCACTGATCGAGCGAGTCTTCCGCGAGGAGTACGGGCGAGCGGTCGCGGTCCTGGTCCGCGTCTTCGGTGACATCGACATCGCCGAGGAGGCGGTCCAGGACGCGTTCGCCACCGCGGTGCAGAAGTGGACCGATCTCCCACCGAACCCGCAGGGGTGGATCATCACCACCGCCCGCAACCGGGCGATCGACCGGCTCCGGCGGGAGGCGTCCCGTGCGGACAAGCACACGCAAGCCGCCCTGCTGCACGCGGGGGACGTACCGGTCGAGGAGGTGGGTCCGGTGGAGGATGACCGGCTACGGCTGATCTTCACGTGCTGCCACCCCGCGCTCGCCCCGGCCGCCCGCGTCGCGCTGACGCTCCGGCTGCTCGGCGGCCTGTCCACCGCCGAGATCGCGCACGCGTTCCTGATACCCGAGCCGACCATGGCCCAGCGCCTCGTCCGGGCCAAGGCGAAGATCCGAGACGCGGGTATCCCCTACCGGGTCCCGCGGGAGGCTGACCTGCCGGACCGGCTGGACGCCGTTCTCGCGGTCATCTACCTGATCTTCAACGAGGGGTACACGGCCAGCTCGGGCGAGCGGCTCGTGCGGGAGGACCTCTGCGTCGAGGCCATCCGCCTCGGCCGGCTGCTGGCCGGGCTCATGCCGGACGAGCCGGAGGTGCTGGGCCTGCTGGCGCTCATGCTGCTCGTCGAGTCGCGGCGGGCCACCCGTACCACGGCCGGCGGCGACCTCGTACCGCTGGCCGACCAGGACCCCGATCGGTGGGACCACGAGCTAGTCGCCGAGGGACAGGATCTCGTGCGGCGGTGCCTGCGACGCAACCGGCCGGGGCCGTACCAGATCCAGGCGGCGATCAACGCGGTACACAGCGACGCACCGACGGACTGGAAACAGGTCCTCGCCCTGTACGACCAGCTGATGGCGATCGCCCCGAGCCCGGTGGTGGCGCTCAACCGGGCGGTGGCAGTGGCCGAGGTTCAGGGGCCGGCCGCGGCCCTCGAGGAGACAGACGGCCTCGACCTCGACGGCTACCACCTGTACCACGCCATCCGGGCCGACCTACTTCACCGCCTGGACCGCGGGGCCGAAGCGGAAGAGGCATACGACGCGGCCATCGCGCGTACCGAGAACGTCGCCGAGCGCAATTTTCTGATATCGCGACGCAGCGACAGCGCCTAGTCTCGACGGCATGCGAGTGGTGCTGCAGCGCTGTGGTGACCATCCGTGTCCGCCCACCGGCTGCCGTGGCCGGGACAAGGAGAAGAACACGACGCTGCCGGCCAGCGTGACCAAGGCGCTCAGCGGCCCGGCCAGTCCGATCGACGTACCGGCTCGGCAGACGATGGAACGGCGTTTCGGCTTCGACTTCTCCCGCGTCCGGGTGCACACCGACGCCGATGCCGCGGCCTCCGCCCGTGACGTGGCCGCGAGGGCGTACACGGTCGGCGACCACGTGGTGTTCGGAGCCGGCCAGTACGACCTCGACAGACCAACCGGGCTACGCCTGCTGGCGCACGAGCTGACGCACGTCGTGCAGCAACGCAACGCGGCAATGGGACTGCAGCGTCACGCGATCACGTTCGGCGACTCGGCCGACGCCGAACGGCACGCCGACCTGGTCGCCGACCGGGTCGTCGCCGGGCGATCGGCCGGACCGGAGTTGACCAGTCATGTCGCGGGCGACACGACCCCGCAGCGGGACACGACGACTGTCACGATGACCGAGGCGCCGCCGAGGGTCGTACCGATGGAAGGCCCAGGCGTCAAGGTCTGCGCGCGACCCGCGATGGGTTTCCAGCACGGGTTCGTGGACGCGCCGCCGTTCCGGTACAGCCTGCTCACGCGCTGCCAGCCGAAGATGGGCGCCGGACCTGGCATCCCGCTCATCTCCGGAGGCAACCTGGGCCTGCCCGGGCACCCCACCGCGGCCCACGCGTCGAGGCACGGCGGAGACCCGTGCGGGAAGGCCCCGAATTGCGTCGAGTGCATCCCGAAGCCCGGGGTCGTCGACGTGGATCGGTGCATGGCCGAAGCGCACGCGGCATACAACAAACCCGCCGAGTACGTTGTCTTCCCCGGGCCCAACAGCAACACGTACGCCGGTACCCTCGCCCGGTCCTGCTGCATGGGCATGGACTCGTCGCCGGATCCTCTGGGGACGATGCCGGGTTGGGGCATGGCGCCAGCCGGACCGATCGAGACCGTCGGCCACTGCGCGGAGTCGACCACCTGTGAGGACGAGCCGGACGTCACCTCTACATCGTCCAAAGTGGACCGTGCCGTGCGCGGCGGTATCGGGCTCGGGCTGGTCGGGGCGCTCGCCGGCGGCCTGATCGGGGCGCTCGCCGGCGGCCCGTTGCTCGGCGCGCTCATCGGCGGAGGCATCGGCCTGGCGGTCGGCGGGCTCGTGGGCCTGCTGAAGTAGAGCGGGACTCGCTTTCCTCGGTACGGGCGTGGCGGCAACCGGCACGCACCGCGGGTGTGGCAGGATGCGGCGTGCTTCCGTTCAGCGCAGCGTCGTACGTCGCGGATCTGCACATCCATTCCAAGTACTCCCGAGCTTGCAGCCGCGACCTGGACGTGCCGAACCTGGCGTGGTCGGCGCGCCGAAAGGGAATCACGTTGCTGGGCACGGGTGACTTCACTCACCCGGCCTGGCTCGACCATCTCCGCGAGGCACTCGTGCCCGCCGAACCGGGGCTCTTCGAGCTCGCCCCCGAGTTCACGGCCACCGTCACCCGCAAGCTTCCGCCGATCCTGGCGAGCACGGCGGCCGCCGTCCGCTTCATGCTCTCCGTCGAGATCTCCACGATCTACAAGCGGGACGACCGTACCCGCAAGGTCCACCACCTGATCTACCTGCCCGGCCTCGCGTCGGTGGAGCGGTTCAACGCCAAGCTCGGGCGCATCGGCAACCTCGGCTCCGACGGGCGGCCGATCCTGGGCCTGGACTCGCGCGACCTGCTGGAGATCACGCTGGAGGCGAGCGAGGACGGCTTCCTCGTGCCCGCACACATCTGGACCCCGTGGTTCTCCGCGCTCGGCTCGAAGTCCGGCTTCGACGCGATAGCCGACTGCTACGCGGACCTCGCCGACCACATCTTCGCGGTCGAGACCGGCCTGAGCTCCGACCCGGAGATGAACTGGCGAGTGTCCAGTCTGGACAGATACCGGCTCGTGTCCAATTCGGACGCTCACTCGCCACCGGCGCTCGCCCGCGAGGCGACCCTGCTCAGCGCACCGCTGGACTACTACTCCGTGCGCGATGCGTTGCGCACCGGCGACGGGCTCGACGGCACCATCGAGTTCTTCCCCGAGGAGGGCAAGTACCACGCCGACGGGCACCGCGTGTGCGGCGTGATGTGGGAGCCGCAGCGGACCCGCGCCAACCACGGCCGGTGTCCGGAATGCGGTAAGCCGCTGACGGTCGGCGTACTGTCCAGAGTGGAGGATCTGGCCGATCGCACCGATGGCACGAGGCCGCCCGGCGCCAAGGACGTCAGGCACCTCGTCCAACTGCCCGAGGTGCTCGGCGAGGTGCACGGGGTCGGACCGCGGACCCGGACCGTCGAGGCGCAGATCAACACGCTCGTCGCCACGCTCGGCCCCGAGCTCGAGATTCTCACCAGCGCGCCGCTCGACGACATCGGCGCCGCCGGGGGTGAACTGCTCGCCGAGGCCATCCGCCGGTTGCGCCGCGGCGAGGTCCGGCGGACACCGGGGTACGACGGGGAGTACGGCGTCATCCGGCTCTTCGCCCCGGAGGAGCTGCGCGGTTCTCCTGGAGGCGACGCGCTGTTCGACGTTGCCCTGCCGAAGCAGCGAGCGGTCGCCCCGGCGAAGAAGGCCGCCCCTCCCCGCAAGGCGCCCCCGAAACCGCCGCCACCGCCGATCGCCCCGCCGCCATCCCCGCACGAGCCGTTCGAGCCGATGCTCGCGGGCATGGAGGAGGTCGGTACCGGGCTCCTCGACCGATTGGACGCACTGCAACGGGTAGCCGCGTCGGCCCCCGGCGGGCCACTGCTCATCGTCGCCGGCCCCGGTACCGGCAAGACGCGCACGCTGACCCACCGGCTGGCGTACCTGTGCGCGGAGATGGGCGTGATTCCCGGCCAGTGTCTGGCGATCACGTTCACCCGGCGCGCCGCCGAGGAACTGCGCGACCGGCTGACCGCACTCCTCGGCCCGGACGCCGACGAGGTCACGGTCGGTACCTTCCACGCCCTCGGCCTGGCGATCCTGCGGGAGAACGCGAAGGCGGCCGGCCTGCCCGCCGCGTTCCGCGTCGCCGACGAGACCGAGCGAGCCGCGGCCCGGGAAGAGGCCGGCGAGGACGCGGCGCGGTACGTGAAGGTGTTGCGCAGCCAGGATCTCGTGGACCTCGACGAGCTGGTCACGTTGCCGGTACAGCTGCTGCGCGGGTCGGCGAGCCTCGTCGCGGAGTACCGGGCACGCTGGCGCTGGGTGTTCGTCGACGAGTACCAGGACGTGGACGCGACGCAGTACGAGCTGCTGCGGCTGCTCGTACCGGAGACCGGCAACATCTGCGCGATCGGCGACCCGGACCAGGCGATCTACTCGTTCCGGGGCGCGGATGTCTCGTACTTCCTGCGTTTCTCACAGGACTTCGTCGACGCCCGGCTGGTCCGGCTGACCCGCAACTACCGGTCGTCCGCGCCGATCCTGGCCGCCGCGGTCCAGGCGATCGCACCGTCCACATTGGTGCGTGGCCGGCGGCTCGACCCGGCCCGGCTCGATCCCGAGGCGCCGCTCGTCGGGTTGTACCCGGCCGCGAGCGTGTCGGACGAAGCGGACTTCGTCGCCCGTACCGTCGACGAGCTCGTCGGCGGCGTCTCCCACCGCTCGCTGGACTCCGGGCGGGTCGACTCGCGCTCGGTAACCGCTGAGATCTCGTTCCGTGACATCGCTGTGCTCTACCGCACCGACGCGCAGGCCGGCCCGATCGTCGACGCGTTGTCCCGGCACGGCATCCCGGTGCAGAAGCGGTCACACGACCGGCTCCGGGACCGGCCGGGTGTCACGGCGATCGCGCGGGAGCTGCGGTTCGCCACCGGCTCCGGTGGCCCCTTGGCGACCCGGGTCCGACACGCGGCACAGGTGATCGTCGAGCGACTCACCGCACCCCGGTTGGACGAGACCGGGGTCGAGACCACGGCCGAGGACGCCTGGAGTGCGGTCGACCTGCTCAACCCGCTCGCGCTGCGTTGCGGAGAAGACACCGAGCGCTTCCTGGCCGAGATCGGTACCGGGGCCGAGGTCGACGTGCTCGACCCCCGCGCCGA
>DASRII010000457.1:0-2517 GCA_035650075.1 Micromonosporaceae bacterium
CCCGGCGATCTTGTACGAGTGGTTGCCCTTATGGGCGCTTGGAGTGTGTCGTCCCCACCGCTCGTACAAGATCAACGGGACGAGGGCTAGCCGATGCCGTTCTTCATGGCCGTGATGAGCGCGCCGCCGGTGGTATCTCCCGAGAGTTCCCAGAAGAAGGCGCCGCCGAGAGCCTGACCGCGGGCCCACGACATCTTGGAAGAGATGGTCGAGGGGGTGTCGTAGCTCCACCATTGGCCGCCACAGAAGGCGTACGAGGTGCCGCCGACGGTGCCGGTGGGCGGGCAGCGGCCGCTGATCACCTTGTAGTCCTCGATGCCCTGCTCATAGGTGCCGGGAGCGGCGCCGGTGGCGGAGCCGCCGGGTGCGCTCTGGGTGACGCCGGACCAGCCGCGGCCGTAGAAACCGATGCCGGGCAGCAGTTTCGACGCGGGTATTCCCTTGCCACGAAGGTGCGCTATGGCGTTCTCGGTGCAGAAGCCCGCGGTGGGGATGCCTGAGTAGCAGGACAAGGGGGAGTGGGGTGCGGTTGGGCCTTGTGCGGCGAAAGCGCCGAAGAAGTCGTACGTCATCACGTTGTACCAGTCGACGTACTGCGCCGCGCCCGCATAGTCGGCCACGTCCTGCTTGCCGCCGGTCGTACCATCGGCCGTGATCGCCGCGGTGACCAGCTGGCTGCCGAACCGGGCCCGCATCGCCTGCATCATGTTGCGGAAGGCGGCCGAGCCGCTGCTGTCACAGCTGAGGCCGCAGGCGTTCGGGTACTCCCAGTCCAGGTCGATGCCGTCGAAGACACCGGCCCAGCGCGGGTCGTTGACCAGGTTGTAGCAGGAGTTGGCGAACGCCGTCGGGTTCGCCGCCGCCTGGCCGAAGCCGCCGGACCAGGTCCAGCCGCCGAACGAGAACAGCACCTTCAGGTTCGGGTACATCTGCTTCAAGCGCCGGAGCTGGCCGAAGCTGCCGCGAAGGGCGCCGGCGTCCCACGTGTCGGCGACGCCGTTGACGCTCTCGGCCGCGCTGTAGAAACGGTCGTAGTCGGCGTAGGAGTCACCGATGGTGCACTGTCCATTCTGGACGTTGCCGAACGCGTAGTTGATGTGGGTCAGCTTCGCGGCCGAGCCCGAGGTGTGGATGTTCTTGACGTGGTAGTTGCGCTGGTAGACGCCCCACTGCACGAAGTAGCCCATCAGCTTGTTGCCGCCGCCGGTGCAGCCGGTGGTGGAGCCGCTGGCGGAGTTGCTGTTGGGCGACTCGCCGTTGGCGTTGTACGCCCGCACGGTGTAGGTGTGCGAGGTGCAGGCGGCCAGGCCGCTGATGGTCGCGGCCAGCCCGGTCACGGTGGTCCGCAAAGTGGTGCCCTCATAGACGCGGTAGCCGGTGACGGTACCGGTCGAGGCGTTCCACGCCAGCGAGATCGAGGTGTTGGTCTGGCCGGTGACCCGGTTGTTGCCGGGCGCGCCGGGGACCGTTCCGCCGCCGCAGCCGGCCGTGGATCCGGTGACCGAGTTGCTGTTGGCGGACTCGCCGTTGGTGTTGTAGGCGCGCGCCACGTAGGTGTGCGAGGTGGCGCAGGTCAGGCCGCTGACCGTGGCGGTCGTGCCGGTCACCTGGGCCACCTGGGTGGCGCCCTCGTAGACGCGGTAGCCGGTCACGGTGCCCGACGCGGCGGTCCAGGACAGCGAGATCGAGCTGCTCGTCGATCCCGTTACCGTGAGGCCGCCCGGTGCGCCGGGCACGGTGCCGCCACCGCCACCTTGGCCTTGCAGGGAGACGTCATCGGCGAAGTACGTGCCTTGCCCGTACCAGCCGTGGAAGTAGATCTGGGCGCTGGTGCCGGTGGCCGTGAAGGTGAGGGACAGCTGGGTGTAACTCGACCCGCCGGGGGTCCAGGTCGAGGCGCCGCCGTTGATCCCCAGGTAGGTGTAGTTGCCGCGGAACCAGCCACTGAGCGTGTAGGAGGTACCCGACACCAGGCCGTTGACGGTCTGGGTGCAGCGGGCGTTGTCCGAACTGGACGCCGCGCCCTGCAGTGCCCGCGTGCCCGAGTGGACCGGGGTGGTGACGACGGTCCCGAGGTTCCCGCTACAGGTCCAGGGGGAGAGGGAGCCGGATTCGAAACCACCGTTGACGGCCAGTTCGACGGCGGCCGCCGGCGGAGCGCCGAAGAGGGTGCCGGTCACCAGGAGCGCCAGCACCAGGAGGACTCTTTTCATCTGCATGACTCCCTGTCGTGGGTGCAAACGATTAGTTAACTTTCTTAAGAGTGGGTGTAACTTTAACCCCATGATCTTCGGAAGTCAATATTGATAACTTTTAGTTAAGAGGCGGGACGGGGATTCAAGTTGGGTGCTATGCGCACGATCGCTAACCTGTTAGGGACGATTGCTAGAGAGAAGCAGGTGTTCCAGCAGTGCCTACGGGTCGTGTGAAGTGGTACGACACGGAAAAGGGATTCGGTTTCCTCACCCGTGACGAGGGAGAAGACGTTTTCGTGCACAAGGCTGCCCTGCCAGCCGG
>DASRII010000458.1:0-4138 GCA_035650075.1 Micromonosporaceae bacterium
CTCGCGGATCCGGCTCGGGACGCTGGTCACCGCCGCGACGTTCCGGCTACCCGGGCCACTGGCCATCACCGTCGCACAGGTCGACGAGATGAGCGCCGGCCGAGTGGAGCTCGGCCTGGGCGCGGCATGGTACGAGGACGAGCACACCGCGTACGGCATACCGTTCCCGTCCCTTCGGGAGCGCTTCGACCGGCTGAGCGAGCAGCTGGCCATCGTCACCGGGCTGTGGTCGACGCCGCTCGGCGAGCGGTTCACGTTCCGGGGCGGGTACTACGACCTGGTTGACTCGCCGGCGCTACCGAAGCCGGTACAGACGCCGGGTCCCACGGTCATCGTCGGTGGCGGTGGACCCCGGCGCACCCCGACGCTCGCCGCCCGGTACGCCGACGAGTACAACGCCGGGTTCATGCCGCTGGACCGGACCAGGGAAGCGTTCGAGCGGGTGGCGCAGGCGTGCGAGAAGGAGGGCCGGGAGGCGGCCGGCCGAGCCCCGCTGGTGCTCTCCGTCGCCCAGACCGTCGCATGTGGACGGACCGAGTCCGAGGCCAGGAAACGGGCCGACGCCGTCGGCCGCACGCCGCCGCTGTACGGCACACCCGACGCGGTCGTCGACCAGCTCGGCCAGTTCGCGGAGCTCGGTACCAGCCGCGTCTTTCTGCAGGTCCGGGACATGACCGACCTCGACCACCTCGACGTGATCGCGTCCGAGGTGATGCCGCAGGTGCGGTGACATGCCGGAGGTACGCCCGAAGCAGCCGGCCGACGAGCCCGCGCTCGCCGACCTGTTCCGAGCCACGTGGGGCGGGCCGATCGTCGCCGCCCGCGGACGGATCTTCGACCTGACCGGCTTTCCGACCCTGGTGGCCGTTGATGGCGACCAGTTGGTGGGTGCTCTGACCTACGAGGTAGCCGACGACGCGATGGAGGTCGTCAGCATCGAGGCGGCGGTACCCGGTCGGGGGGTGGGCGGTGCCCTGCTGCGCGCCGCGATCGCCGAAGCGCGCGAGCGCGGGCTGCGCCGGGTCTGGCTGATCACGACGAACGACAACCTCGACGCGATCCGGCTCTACCAGCGGCGAGGACTGCGGATCACCCGGATCCGGCCCGACGCGGTGGACCACGCCCGGCGGCTCAAGCCGGGCATCCCCGCCGTCGGGTCGTACGACCTGCCGATGCGCGACGAGCTGGTACTGGAGCTGCGGCTGAACGACGTACCCCCGAAACACGGCGACGTGTGGTCGCTGCTGGCCCACCCGACCGACGCGGCGGACGCGGTACGCGCGCTGGCCCTGCCGCACCTGGGTCTGGTCGATGCGGTGACCTGGTCCGGCGGTGAGGCCGGGCTCGCGCTGGCCGCCCTGGTGGCCGCGGAGCTCGGGGTGCCGTTGGTCCGCCAAGAGGGCGAGCGCGTGCTGGTCGTGGACCCGACGGCGCTGGAGGCGCCGACTGGGTAGCCTGCCGCCCATGACAAACCCGGGGCGGAACGCGTACGTCGACTGGCTGCGCGCGATGAGCCTGATCGTCGTGGTGATCTGGCACTGGGCGTTCACGGTGCTGTACTGGTCGCCGGAAGGGCCGCGGGCGACCAGCCCGCTCGGCTTCTTCGACGGCCTCTGGCTGCTCACCTGGCTGTTCCAGGTCATGCCGCTGTTCTTCTACGTCGGCGGGTACGTGCACCTGAAGTCGTGGGAACGCGCACAGGCCAACGGAGTGCGGCTCGGCCCGTTCGTGTGGCGGCGGATCAGGCAGCTGGCCGTACCGGGACTGGCGCTGCTCGTGGGCTGGATCGTGCTGGGTTCGATCGTGAGCTGGTACCTCGAATGGGACGGGGTGTTCCCGATCGTCCGGCTCGTGGTCAGCCCGCTGTGGTTCCTCGCGGTGTACCTGATGCTGATCGCCCTGCTGCCCGCGGCGCTCTGGCTGCACAAGCGGTTCGGCTCGCTCGTGCTGATCTGGCTCGGCGGTCTCGCGATGGTCGTGGATGTGCTGCGGTTCAACTACCACCAGGAGTCGCTGGGCTGGCTCAACATGGTGCTGGTCTGGGCGCTGGCGCACCAGGCCGGGTTCTTCTACCAGAGCGTCGTCGACCTGCCCCGGCGGCAGGACTGGGCGCTGCTCTGGGGCGGCCTGTTCGGGCTGTGCGGGCTCGTGTTCTCCGGTCTCTACCCCGGGTCGATGGTCGGCGTACCGGGCGAGAAGTTCTCCAACATGGCACCGCCGACGTTCGCCATCGTCGCGCTGCTGATCCTGCAGATCGGGGTCGTCGAGCTGCTCCGACCGACGATGGAACGGTTGCTGCCGCGGCCGCGCTGGCGTTCGTTCAACGAGACCATCAACCGGTTCGCGCTACCGCTGTTCCTGTTCCACACCACGGGAATGGCGATCGCGCTGTTTCTGCTCTGGCTCGCCGACCTGTACGTGCCGGAGCAGACCGCCAACGTCAACCTCGCCTGGTTGCTCAGCCGGCCGTTGGCGCTCCTCGGCCCGCTGCTGTGCACGATGCCGGTGATCTGGCTGTTCGGCCGCCGCTGGGTCAAGCCCGCACCCGCTGCCATCACTCGCGCCCCAGCCCCCGCGGGCGACTAGCGGTCTGGCGCCGGCCTCCGCCGGCGCGAGTCCGCGGCCCTTGTGTGCCGTCTTCCCTCGTCGCTGCGCTCCTCGGTCCAGACGGCACGGCCGCGGACTAACCTCGAGGCATGGCGGGTTTCCTCGGCACCCCGTACGGCTGGATCTCCCTCACCACGGACTACGGTCTCTCGGACGGGTTCGTGGCGGCCTGCCACGGCGCGATCGCGCGGATCGCCCCCGACGTACGCGTGATCGACGTGACCCACCTCGTACCGCCCGGTGATGTGGCGCGCGGTGCGGCGGTACTCGCGCAGACCGTGCCCCACCTCCCGCCGGCGGTGCACGTGGCGATCGTGGACCCCGGCGTCGGTACGGCCCGTCGTCCGGTGGCCATCGAGACGCCGGGTGGCCTGTTCGTGGGCCCGGACAACGGTCTGTTGACGTGGGCCGCGGACGCGCTCGGTGGGGCCAGGCGCGCGGTCGAGCTGACCAACGCGGCCTGGTTCGCCGAGGAGGTCTCGCACACGTTCCACGGTCGCGACGTGTTCACGCCGGTCGCGGCCCGGCTGGCCGCCGGTACCGACCTGACCGGGGCGGGGCAGGCGATCGACCCGGCCGGTCTCGTCCGGCTGCCCGACCCGGTGCTCGCGGTCGGGGACGGCTGGGTCGAGGCGGAGGTGCTGACCGTGGACCGGTTCGGCAACGTCCAGCTCGCCGCCGGCGCGGAGGACATCGCGAACCTCGGACCCCAGGTACAAGTCGGCGGCGTGCACGCCACCCGCGGTTCGACGTTCGCCGACGCACCCGCCGGTGGGCTCGTGCTCTACATCGACTCCGCGGACCGGGTCGCGGTAGCCGTCAACGGCGGCCGGGCGGCCGTCGTGCTCGGCGTGACGCCGGGCGACGTCCTGCGACTGACGACGGAGTAACGCCGGCATGCCCGAGGGCGACACCGTCTGGAACACCGCACACGCGCTGGACTCGGCGCTGCGCGGGCACGTCCTGACGAAGTCCGACTTCCGCGTACCGCGATTGGCCACCACCGACCTCGCCGGCTGGACCGTGGTCGAGTCGACGTGCCGGGGCAAGCACCTGCTGCTGCGCCTCGCCGCCGCCGACTCGGACAAGCGCCGGACGTTGCACTCCCACTTGCGCATGGACGGCTCGTGGCGCGTTTATGCCCCGGGGCCACCACGCCAGTCCCACCTCATCCGGGTCGTGCTGTACACCGATACCGCGACCGCGGTCGGCTACCACCTGCACGAGGTCGACCTCGTGCCGACCGACCGCGAGGACGATCACGTGGGCCACCTCGGCCCCGACCTGCTCGGCGCCGACTGGGACCCGACCGAGGCGGTGCGCCGGCTGCGCGGCCATCCGGACGTCGCGATCGCCGACGCGCTGCTGGATCAGCGCAACCTCGCCGGCATCGGCAACCTGTACAAATGCGAGCTGCTGTACCTGCGCGGCCTCTCCCCCTGGCGTCCAGTGTCCGAAGTGGACGATCTAGATGCGTTGGTACGCCTCGCCCACCGGCTGCTCGTCGCCAACCGCGGCCGGTGGACGCAGA